>NZ_KV797739.1:67314-67535 GCF_001809455.1 Corynebacterium sp. HMSC074C11 | reverse complement strand
GAAACCGTTGTGTTGCCAATTACACCATAGGCCAATAAAGACTGGCGCTTTCACACTGTCTTTGTACCCCGTACGGGATTTGAACCCGTGTTACCGCCGTGAGAGGGCGGCGTCCTAGGCCGCTAGACGAACGGGGCTTAGAACTGAATTCGACTCAACTAATCAAGAGACTAACCAAGCGAATTCCGCTGGCCTACCAGGAC
Source organism: Corynebacterium sp. HMSC074C11 (assembly GCF_001809455.1). Taxonomy (NCBI): domain Bacteria; kingdom Bacillati; phylum Actinomycetota; class Actinomycetes; order Mycobacteriales; family Corynebacteriaceae; genus Corynebacterium; species Corynebacterium sp. HMSC074C11. The sequence continues at coordinate 67,332 of NZ_KV797739.1, read as the reverse complement.
TCGAACCTAGAATGACGG
>NZ_KV797739.1:0-67214 GCF_001809455.1 Corynebacterium sp. HMSC074C11 | reverse complement strand
CCTAGGCCGCTAGACGAACGGGGCTTAGAACTTTGCAGTTAGTGAATACATTCAACAATGAACTTCTTCACTGCTGGCCTACCAGGACTCGAACCTAGAATGACGGTACCAGAAACCGTTGTGTTGCCAATTACACCATAGGCCATCGCTGCTGAACGCAACGAGGAATAATATAGCCAATTAGCGTGAACAAGAGCAAATCACCTGGTCAAAGGTTCGTTGTCAAAGGTTCGTTTAAATTCGCGAGCTCCCCACAGCCCACCTCAGCAGTGCGCATAACTAATGCATAACCAATGCAGTGCATATAGCTAACACAATCCCAGATCGAAAGCCCATTCGATCGCAGCGCAAAGCCGATCCGCCCTTCAGGAGACACTTCGTGGTGATGCGGCTGGCAAACAGCCGCCGCACATAAAAAACAGACCTGAAAGGCAATCATCATGACTTCCCCCACATCCGTCAGTTCGCGAAAATCATCTCGGCCCTCAACCTCGATGCCAACCCACGCGTGTCCCGCACCGGCCGCATCACCGATGCCATCATGGAAACCATCGACACCACGCCGGAGCTCTTCGCCTACAAGTCCAAGGGTGTGCTCCTGGCCTCCACTCAGTTCACCAGTGAAGACAGTCTCTACCGTTTCACCTTCAGCAACCGTCGCATCGAAGGCATCCTCGACGGCGGCCACAACTCGCTGGCAATCGCGCTGTTCGTCCTGGGCAAGCTCACTCCGCCGCCTAGCCGCAAAATCAAGACGTGGTCCGAAATGAAGGAGGTCTGGATGGAGCGCTCCGAAGAAATCGAGGAATTGCTTGCCGACGAAAGCCTCACCGAGCTCGATGCCCGAGTTCCGGTAGAGGTACTCGTGCCCGGTGCTCGGGACGAAGACACAGTGCAAGAGTTCTCCGATGCTCTGCTCGATATCTGTGCCGCCCGCAACAACAATGCGGAGCTCAAGGCGGAAGCAAAACTCAATCGCGCCGGCTACTTTGACGATCTGAAGCATGCTCTGCCGCAGGGAATTAGCGACAACGTGCAGTGGCGCACCAACGATACTGGTCGACTAAAGGTGGGCGATGTCATCGCTATGGCGTGGATTCCACTGTCCTGTATTGACCTGCCGAAGGATGCCGACGGCAAGCAGATTGAAGCACCGACCCCTACCAGCCTCTACTCCGGCAAGGCCAAGCTGCTTGACCGCTTCGAGGATGTCATGAGTTCCCCGGAGGTCACTAAACCCAGCACTGAAAGCATCAATGAGCGCACCGAAGAGGTCGTTCTCTACAACGAGAAGGTCCGCAGTGCCTTGAACCTCACGCGTGACTTCATCGATATTTTCGAGCGCATCAACGCGGAGCTACCCGATCTCTACAACAAGAGCGGGGGCAAATTCGGCGGCATTGATGCTGTTGACAAGGCCAACAAGAAGAATCCGCGGACTGGCAAGACTTCACAGAAGTACTCGAAGTTCTACCGCCAGCCCATCGGCTACGCGATTCCGGACGGGTTCATCTACCCGCTCGTGTACGCATTTGCCGCACTGCTCAAGCGAAACGAGGACGGCACGGTCTACTGGGGAACCGACTGGCACGAGTTCTTCAACAACCACATGGGGGCGCTGGTCAAGGACTACCGCGAAACCTCCATGAATATGCTGAACCGCGACCCGCAGAAGGTGGGCAAGGAAGCGGGCTCTTACACGAACCTGCTTCGCTCAGCCCAGCTCGCACTCTTTACTGAGCAGCAGTAAAAGGAGCGACCTCGAGAGCCTTGCGCAGTCGACTCAGGCTACGGCTGCGGCCAAGCAGCTCCATGGACTCGAACAGCGGCGGCGATACCTGAGCACCAGTTACAGCCACGCGCACCGGGCCAAAGGCCTTGCGTGGCTTCAGCTCCAGGTCCTCGATGAGGGCCTTCTGAAGTGCAGCTTCGAGCTTCTCGGTGACGAAGTCCTCTTCGCTGAGCGGTTCCACAGCTGCAATGGTGGCCTCCAGGACAGCGACGGCGTCTTCCTTGAAGTTACGGCGTGCCGAGCGCTCATCGAAGGTGAACTCGCCCTCTTCCACAACCAGGAACTTCGAGAGGTCCCAGGCGTCGGAAAGCGTCTTCACACGGGTCTGCAGCAGCGTTGCCAGGAAAGCGAACTTATCCTCCGGGTAGTCGGCCGGGAAGTCGAAGTGGCTTTCCAGGTAGGTGCGCAGACGCTGTTCGAAGTCCTTCGGATCGAGCATGCGGATGTGGTCAGCGTTGATAGCGTCGGCCTTCTTCTGGTCGAAGCGGGCCGGGTTGGACAGCACATCGTGGATGTCGAAAGCCTTGACCATCTCGTCCATGGTGAAGATGTCCTGATCGCCGTCCATGGACCAGCCCAGCAGCGCCAGGTAGTTCAGCAGACCCTCGCGAATGAAACCGTTATCGCGGTGGATGAAGAGGTTGGACTGTGGGTCGCGTTTGGACAGTTTCTTGTTGCCCTCGCCCATCACGAACGGCAGGTGGCCGAACTCCGGAGTGAACTTGGCGACACCGATGCGCTTCAGCGACTCGTAGAGAGCAATCTGACGCGGAGTCGATGGCAGCAGGTCCTCACCACGCAGGACGTGAGTGATCTCCATTAGAGCGTCATCCACCGGGTTAACCAGTGTGTAGAGAGGTTCACCGTTGGAGCGGGCGATGACAAAGTCCGGAACCAGGCCGGCCTTGAACTCAATGCGACCGCGAACGAGGTCCTCGAAGACAATGTCCTCGTCCGGCATGCGCAGGCGGATCACCGGCTTGCGCCCCTCTGCGCGGAAGGCTTCCTTCTGCTCCTCGGTGAGGTTGCGGTCGTAGTTGTCGTAGCCCAGCTTCGGGTCACGGCCGGCGGCCTTGTGGCGCTCCTCAACCTCTTCAGCGGTGGAAAAGGCCTCGTAAGCTTCACCAGCGTCAATGAGGCGCTGCAACACATCGGCGTAGATGTCCTTGCGCTGCGACTGGCGGTACGGGCCGTGCGGACCGCCGACATCGATGCCCTCGTCCCAGTCAATACCGAGCCAATTCAGGGCCTCGATGATTGCCTGATAGGACTCTTCGGAGTCGCGAGCGGCATCGGTATCTTCGATGCGGAAGACCAGCTTGCCACCAGTGTGACGGGCATATGCCCAATTGAACAGGGCGGTGCGGATGAGGCCAACGTGCGGGGTACCGGTTGGCGACGGGCAAAAGCGTACGCGAACATCTGACATGCTTTCCCACGATACCCGCCCTCCCACCTGCAGGCATGCATAGGGTTTTACATAGGGTTACAGAGTCCATTCCCCAGCCACTTCACCGGCGTATCCAGCGGCGCGCAGCCGCTCAACCCAGCTGCGCAGCGGCACCCCGCCGGTGCCCGGCGCGCCGCGGCCTGGGAAATCGGCAATCTGGACGTGCGCCGGCAGACTCACTCTTCCGGCCTCCACATCGGTGAGCCAGGCATCCACGTCCACGCCATTGGCCGCAAAATGGTAAAAGTCCGCGAGCACGCCAGCACCAGTCTGTTGCGCTAACTCCTCGGCCTGCCAGGGATCGGTAATGGGATAATCGCTCATCCCGGACAGTGGCTCAATCAACGCGCGGACACCACTGAGCTCCAGCTGGGCAGTGATCTCAGTTAGCCTCTGCACCTGCAAGTCCGTTAGCTCCCCAGACCGCCCCAGCAGCACATTCGAGCACTTCAACCCCGTGGCACTCGCAATCTGGCTGACTGCTTCCAAGTGTCCGGCAGGCAACCCGTCTGTATCGAGCACTCCCCGCTGTCCCGCTGCCATGTCCCCTCCCCACAGGTTCATGGCATAAAGACCAAGGCTGTCGTCAAAGAGGTCACAAAAGGCGGAAACCTCATCGGGTGCGGGCACTGCGAGGTCAAATGGCCACCAGAATTCCACGGCCGCGTAGCCGTCGTCACGCGCGGCGTTGACGGCGTCGTGCGGGGACATGTGTGCGTAGACCGTAGAACAGTTAATAATGGTGCTCATGACCAAAACGGTAGTAGTAACTGGTGGCGGCGCGGGCATTGGTCGCGAAATTGCTCTGGCTTTCGCCGCCGAGGGCTGGCACGTGCATATCTGCGGCAGGCGTATCGACGCGCTCGAGACTGTTGCCGCCGAAGCGGACAACATCACCTACTCCAGGTGTGACATCACCGATCCTGAGCAGGTCCGTGCGATGTTTGAGAACGCGCAGGTGGCTACGGGAACCATCGATGTTGCAGTGCTCAATGCGGGGCTGCCCGGCACGCCCGCGGAGTTCGGAGAGACTGACATTGAGGACTTCCGGGCGGTCATCGATACGAATGTGGTCGGCTCGTACCTGTGTGCACGCGAGGCTTTTTCGCGGATGAAGGCGGGGTGCGAGGGGAAGACAGAGCAAGCGGGCGGCCGAATCCTGGTCAATTGTTCTATCGCAGCGCAGGTGCCGAGAGCGCACACGGCGGCGTACGCGACGTCGAAAAGCGCGCTTGCCGGAATGACCCACGTGCTTGCCCTCGACGGACGCGAGTATGGCATCACGGCAACGCGCATTGATATTGGCAATGCGCAGACTGACCTGTTGGGGACGTTCACAGGCAGCGAGCCGATGTTCGATGCCAAGCAGGCTGCGGAAACTTTCCTCTACGCCGCGAATCTGCCGGCAGGTGCCGTCATCGATCAGCTTACGATTACCGCTGCGGGTATGCCCTTTTTGGGCAGGGGTTAGCCTGCCCCTTAAACTGGAGCACAATTGGGTTTAGATTGAGGAGGCGGGTTAGGGCGATGTCCATGGAAAACCACCCCTCTCTGGGCGGCGGAAACGAAGAAGAGCAGCAGGAAAAGTTCCACCCGTCGAACGAGCCTGCAGCGACTCCGAAACGTTCGACGCGCTGGGACACGTCCCGCCCAACCACCGCTCCTGATTTTTTGCTCTCCCGTGCGCACGGCTCCATCCGCACGCAAGGTATTGAAGAGCAGATTTCCGACCCCTGGCTCGCAGCCGAGGGACTGCACTCGGGCATTCACAAGATGGTGGTCGGCGCCCTGCCCTTCGACTTGGACAAGCCCGCCGCCCTGACCGTTCCCCGGGAAGTCATCCGCTCCTCGCAGCCGCTGGAGCCACCCGCGCACTACCGCTGGAACGCACCGAAGCCTCACGCCAGCATCGTCGCTTACGATCCCCCGCTCGTTGAGCACGCTGAGCGCATCGCCGCAGCCATCCGCACCATCGAGTACTCGGCGCTGGAAAAAGTCGTGCTCGCGCGCGCTGTGGAACTCGAAATCGATCCCCCGATTGACCCACTCCTTCTCGCATCGCGGCTTATCGACGGATCCCCCAACCGTGATGGCTTTGTCGTGGATCTCTCTCCCGCCGGTTCCGATTATGAGGGCAAGTTGCTCATCGGTTCCTCCCCGGAGATGCTGGTCCGCCGTACGGGTGACATCGTTGAGGCATTTCCCTTGGCCGGGTCGCTGCCGAGATCCCGAAATGAAGAGGCGGACCGGGCGTCGGCTCGTCGTTTAGCGGACTCGCGCAAGAACCTGGATGAACACGCCTTCGTTGTCGATGACATCGCCGACAACCTGGCGCCGCTGTGCAGTTCGCTGGATGTTCCGGACAGCCCCGAGCTGATGAGCACCGCCGAGATGTGGCACTTGGCCACACATATCCGCGGTCGATTGAAGGATCCGTCGCTGTCCGCGCTGGATTTGGCACTGGTGGTGCACCCAACACCTGCCATTTGTGGCACGCCGACGGAATCCGCCTTCGGTGTCATCCAGGCCGTGGAAACCGACCGGGGCTTCTACTCCGGCGCTGTCGGCTGGTGCGATGAGAATGGCGATGGTGAGTTCGTGGTCTCCATTCGCTGTGCCGAAATCGACACTGAGGGGTCCGTGGCACGACTATGGGCCGGAGGCGGCATTGTGTCGCACTCCGACCCAGAAGAAGAAGTCACGGAAACCAGCGCCAAAATGGGCACTGTGCTCCGCGCTTTTGGAGTTAAGGGGGCTTAAGCCCCTAGCGGCTTAAGCCCGCTCCACCGGGTTGGCCAGCTTGCCGATACCCGGAATCTCGATTTCGATGCGGTCGCCCGGGAACATCGCAGCGGTACCGGCCGGGGAGCCGGTGCAGATGACGTCACCCGGCAGCAGCGTAATCGAGGCGGTGATGAACTCGATGATCTCCGGGATGGACATAATCATCTGGTTGGAGTTGGAGTCCTGCTTAGTCTCGGTAACACCCTCGTGAGTCAGGTGCGCCTTGATTGGCAGCTCGTTGTAGTCCAGCTCCGTCTGAATCCACGGGCCCAGCGGGCAGAAGGTATCGATGCCCTTTGCGCGCGCCCACTGACCGTCGGCGAACTGCAGGTCACGGGAAGAAACATCATTGACGATGGTGTATCCGAAGATCACATCGTGAGCGTTTTCCTTCTTCACGTTCTTGCACGGCTTACCAATAACCAGTGCCAGCTCGCCCTCAAACTCGACGTTGGTGGCGAAATCCGGAATGCGAATCGGCGCTTCCGGACCAATAACGGCCGTCGGCGGCTTAATGAACATCGTCGGCGGCAGCGATTCTGCCGACTTCTTGAACACCTCGGCGACGTGGTCAGCGTAGTTACGACCAATAGCGATGACCTTCGACGGCAGCATCGGGGCGAGCAGACGTACGTCGGCAAGCGGCCAGGAACGACCAGTCTTATTCAGCTGACCGAAAGGGTGCCCTTCGATCTCGTGCAAAGTAACTTCATTGCCTTCGCCCTCGACGAGCGCGAAGCACATGCCCTCTGGGTGGGCGATTCGAGCAATACGCATAAAAATAGGGTACACGTCACATTGCAATAATTATGCAACGACCCCCACTCTCAAACACTTACGATTTAAACTCCGCGCGATTCCTGCGCAAGCCACACCAGTGCACAAGCCAGCGCATCGTTGAACGCGTGATGGGCCTTAAAACGGGGAATGCCGTACTTGTCGCACAGTGACCACAACCGCAGCTCATCACGGACCGGCTCGCGGTTGGCTCGCAGAATCGCGTCGTACTCGCGTGTCATAGTGTCCGCCACCGGCACATCAAAGCGGGCATCAAAGTACTTCCGGCACAACGGATCCAGGAACCCAACTTCCATCCGCGCGTAGTGCGCCAGCAGCTTCCGTCCCCGCAGAGCTTCTAACAGCTTGCCGACGGCTACTTCTGCCTCTACCCCGGTTGCGACCATGTCGTCGGTAAGCCCATGCACCGTCGCCGACTCGCCGACGCTCACCTCCTCGCGCTCTGGGCGAATGAGAAGGTGACCGGATTCCTCCAGCACGATGTCGTGGTCTTCCACCGCAACCCAACCGATGGAAAGCAGCTGATCTTTGGAAGGATCCAGACCTGTGGTTTCCACGTCTACCGCGAGCCAAGCATTGTCGCGGATAGGTGCGTCCAGGATTTTCTTGCGAGGTTTGAAAAACTTCAACATTGCGTGCTCACACAGCTAACTCACACAGCTAAACTACGACATCGCCCGGATGGGATACTTCGCCCCGAGACTCTGCTGCAACTTGCGGATAACACCAAACGCATCGCGCAAGTGCTCCCGTTCCAGGCTTGATAGGCGCTTCGGGTAGATGTGGTTATTCGGCTGGGTGCCGGCGTTGAACTGGGCCTGCTGGTGATGAAGCTGCACCGTGCACAGGAACTCGAACGCATCCGCAAGGTCCTGAGCACCTTGGCGACTCACGCTTCCGGCTCCGGCACTTGTTGCCAAACGCTCACGTGTCGACAGCTGTGGCAGACCGGCTGCCACAGCAAATAGACGCGCCATCTGCACCACAGCAGCAGTTCCCCCCTTCTTGATGTCCAGGGTTTCCGCGTGCTCGCCGCCCTTTTCCAGCACCAGGCCACGGAAGAAGCCGAGCGGCGGCTCCCGCCAGGCCGCGAGTTTGGCCAAGTGCGCGTGCAGGCGCTGCGACCCCTGCGCCAGCGGCAGGTAGGCGGCGCGCAGTTCCTCCACTAGTTGCACGTCGCCCGCCACCCCACGCATGTCGAAGAAGGTCTGTGCATGTAGCAACGCCTCCGCCTCCGGTGCCGTAATCCACCCGTGGAAAGTGCGCAGCCACTGCGACTTGGTCATCCGCCACGCAGGGTTACTGGCCATCATGTCCCCTGGACAGAGCGGATAACCGACTCGGTCGAGGTTAGTGCAAATCTCGTCGCTAAGCGCGGCGAAATAGTCAGCGTGAACGTCGGCGTCGTAGTCGTCGGCGAGAACCAGCGCATTGTCCTGATCGGAGGCGAGCCCCATCTCCCCGCGCCCATGCGAGCCCAGTACCGCAAACGCGTAGCTGACCGGCGGGGGCCCGAGCTTTTCCTCAGCAAGCGTGACCAGACGGCGAGTGACAGCATCGGCCACGGCAGTCAGCAGCTTGGCGACCTCCTCCCCCGAGTCACCCCGGTCAATGAACCGGCCGACAATTCGCCGCGCGTTCTGAGCAATCTCCGCGATCTCCGAAATATCACTCTTCCGCGCTAGCATCGCCGTCGCGTACACGGGATCGGTGTGCAGACTGCGCAAGAGGTCACCAATGACAATCATGCCGACCACTCTCGTCCCGTCGTGCACCGGCAGATGATGGTAACCGCGCTCGGCCATCAGCAGCATTGCTTCAAAAACCAACAGATCGGGACTGATGGTTTCCGGGTTTCCGGTCATCACTTCGCTTACGAGACTCTCCGCCGGCTTGGCCTTCGCCAGCACTCGACGACGGAGGTCGCGGTCAGTGATGATGCCAACGAGTGGGCTCTGGTTGGCGCCTGCAGACTCCATCACGAGCAGACTGGAGACATTCCGCTCCGTCATAATCTGTGCCGCCTCTTGCACTGTCGCGTCAGCGCTGCAGGTCACCAGCGACGTTTCCATTAGGTCCGCAACCCGTGTGCGCAACGACTCCGATGCCGCAGTACTCCGCAGCTTCGATGCCACTGCGCGAATGCGCGCGTTCTCACCGCCGTAATAGCGCCGGACCTCTACGAACTGGGCATTGAGCTGGTTAAAGACCTCCTTGGAGATTACCAGGAATACGCAGTCCTCCACCGCCGTCATCGTGTACAGCGAGGGGTCACCGCTCAGCAGCGTTGAATAACCGAAATGATCTCCCACATCTCGCCGGTCCAACAGAGTGCCAGCCGGGTCGAAGATATCCACCATGCCGGAGCGAATGATGAAACAGCTGTTATTGTCCGCACCCGCCCGGATAATCTCCGTACCACGACGGGCATAGCGCATGGTCAAAAGCGATGGGATAGTCGCCCGCTCTTCATCGGAGAGGTCCGAAAAGGGGCGAGTGTGGCTGAGGAAGTCTGCGATTTCCGCAAGCTCGACGGTCATGGGGCCAATTATCCCCTATTTTTGGCCCCAATAGGAGTGATTTGCGGGAATACTCGACCTTATGACCGATTCCACACACAGCGCTTCCACAAATCCCGAATGGCCGCTCGATGCCCACATCCTCGGCAGGATGGACAAGCTCGCGGCACTCGTCGCCACGCTTGACGACGACACCTTCAACGCAACCCTCCCTATCCCAGCCATTAACTCCCTGGCAGTGCTGCTACGGCATGTGACTGGATCTGCGAGGTACTGGCTCGAGCGCGTCTGCCTTGGGCGCGATTATGTCCGCAATCGCGATGGGGAGTTTTCTGCTCATTGCAGTGTTTCGGAAGGGCTGGAGATTTACCACCGTGATCGCGCGGCTATTGAATCCGCGCTGGTGGAGCTGCAAGGCGTTGACCGCGCTGGTGCTCCTGCTGCGATTCCTACCGATAAAGACCGTTGGTGGTGCGGCAGCATCGAAGGAGTGATTGTGCATGTCTTCCACGAGGCGGCTCAGCACCTGGGACATGCGGAGATTACGAGGGATGCACTGGTGGCAGGGCTGGGAGGGAATGGCCCCGATGGCGGCGCAGAAAGCCCTTCCCCACACACCCTCGACACCATCATCAATGTGCTTGCCCAGGTCGGACATGCGTCGGACTTCATCGAGCACACCGCCGACGGTAAGACTCACATCACTACCGTCGATGGCAAAACTGTGATTGTCTAACCCTTCCCCTGTTTTACTGCACTACTGTTTGCACTACCGCATGCGCTACTTCAAAGCAGCAGCAATGCGGTCGCCAACTTCACTGGTCTTGATTGGGCCACTACCGCGGGTAGCCATGTCAGCTTCCACAGCAGCTTCGATGCGCTGAGCGTCTTCCTCACGACCCAGATGGCGAAGCATCATGGCACCCGACAGAATGGCTGCCGTCGGGTCAGCGATCCCCTTGCCAGCAATGTCGGGCGCGGAGCCGTGAACGGGCTCAAACATGGACGGGTTGGTATTGGAGGCGTCAATGTTGCCGGACGCTGCCAGGCCAATACCGCCCGAAACTGCACCAGCTTCATCAGTAATGATGTCGCCGAAGAGATTGTCGGTGACGATGACGTCGAAACGCGAAGGATTAGTGACGAGGTAAATCGTCGCAGCGTCGATGTGCGAGTAATCGACATCTACCTCAGGGTATTCCTTAGCGACCTCGTCGACCGTACGCTGCCACATACCGCCGCCGTGCACCAGCACATTGGTCTTGTGGACGAGTGTCAGCTTCTTGCGACGGGTCATAGCCAGCTCGAAGGCGTAGCGAACAACGCGCTCAGCACCGAAGCGGGTATTGACGGAGGTCTCGTTGGCAACCTCGTGTGGCGTGCCGACGCGAATCGCACCGCCGTTACCGGTGTAGGCACCTTCGGTTCCCTCGCGGACGACCACGAAATCAATCTCGCCCGGGTTCTTCAGCGGAGACTCGACGCCCGGGAAGAGCTTGGAAGGACGCAGGTTAACGTGGTGATCCAGCGCGAAGCGCATCTTCAGCAGCAGTCCGCGTTCGAGAACGCCCGGGGGAACGTTCGCCGGGTCACCGATGGCACCGAGCAGAATAGCGTCGTGCTCGCGCAGAGAGTCAAGGTCGGCGTCGGTGAGCAGTTCGCCATTGCGCAAGTAGCGACGCGAACCGAGGTCATACTCGGTGGTGTCGAACTCGCCGATAGCAGCCTCCAGCACCTTCAGTGCTTCTGCCGTAACTTCCGTGCCGATGCCATCCCCCGGGATGACGGCAATCTTCAGCTTTCCTACCTCAGTCATTTTTTGAGATACCCTTCTCACTATATGGACACAAATGAGTGTAGCAGAACCTAGCACTCACTCCCCATCACTGTCTCCGCGGTTTTTACCATCTCTATCGCTTTCACAATCCACCCCGTCTACTGCCCTCTCCTTTTCCAAATCCCTCCGCACCTTATCCACTAGACTGCGGAGGCTGTCATGCAGTTTGCGACGTTTCTCATTGTGCTCGGCCAGCGCAGCGGTTTTCTTTTCAGTCTGCGAGGCAAAGGTGTAACGACCATGCCCAGTGTGCTCTTTGTCCGAGTGCGCAAACGGCCCCTCATCACAAGAGAGGAACGTCCAGGCTTCAGTCCCATCATCACCTCGAACAACTCGCCATATACCAGCAGTTTTAAGGTTGTGGTGCCGTCGACAAAGACAATGGAGATTATCCGTGTGCGTAGCCCCTTCCATTTGCCGCTCACCACCGGAAAGACTGTGATCAAATTCCACAATATGGTCGATATCGCACTTTTCCGCAGGGATATCGCATCCAGGAAAACTACACACACCGTCACGGGCACGCACGAATGCACGCTGCGACTCGGAGGGTCGATAGCCCTCAACGGCACTATCCCCCAGCACCCGCAATGTCGATACCCGTTTCAGCCAAGACTCGGCCACCAGCGTAGAAAGCCAACCAGCACCAGCGAGCCACACTGGAGTGTTTTCCGGTTCGCCATCCTCCCCGAGAGAGAGCACTCGGAAGAGCTCCAGATTCACCTCCACCTCACAAGTACCGCGTAGCGCATGCATGAAAGCTGCCGCGCGACTCACCTTCATCTGCTTAGCCACTGCGTCGATAATTGCAAGGGCTTCCACCGCATGATGTCGCTCGAGCACAGTAGTCAGCGTTGCCACTCCAGCGTCACCATGTTCATCAACCGCGATAAACTCCTTAGCCGTCATGCGATCGCCAAAGTAATCGAGAGCCGCAGCTTGAACCTCCTGCACCTCAGGCGACTCCGCGGGATCCTCCGCAGATTCCCCATCCTTCTCGACTTGATATGCCGCCGCATCAATTGCAGCATCTACGGTCGCTTCCACATTCCGGGCCAGGACCCTATCAGTGTGCAACCCAGCGACATCCACATCGCGTGGCCGGACTTCCGGAGCACACTCACCAATCACTCGCTGCACCCGCGTTGCCATCGCCCGCACTCCACGGAGCGCTTCCCCGTCTCGCCTTGGCTTAACGACATCCACGAGACCCGACTCAACTGCGTCAACTTTTTCATCGACTACAGGGCGTGTGTGTTTTCCGAGCATTGTCAAATGCTTCATTGACAAGTGCCCGCGCTCCCGACACATTTCCGCCAATTGCGGCATGCGCCCAAGCATGTAGCCAATTTCCATATATTTATTCACTTCGGTGCGCGAGATGCCCAGCACCACCGACCAATAAGCCAGATGAGCTTCAACATCGCCATCATCTGGTGGTGCGACCCGCTGAGCGATAACCACTTGCAAGCGATTAATCTCCCGCATCACTTCAGCGAGCGGATGAGCCCTCACCTCATGACTGAAGCGAAATTCCCCACACGATTCCAACTCCGACATTGCACTGCCCCCTCCCTAACGAGGTCCCCTAACGAACAGTTCTTTATCAATTCGCCCACACCATATCCCTCACCCCGGATTCAAACCGCCACCCAAGCCCAAGAATCACCGCCAAATTCGAACACTCTTTCGAGACGATACTAAAAGCAAATCCCGCCCTACGACGCAAACTTCGTCGTAAAGCGGGAAACGCGCTAGAACCTTAATCGACCGGCTTCATCGAGCCGTTCTCAAGGAAGCGACGGTGGAAGTCGTAAGAAGTACCCAGGTCATGCGGAGTGTGCAGGTACGGAGTGGCCTTCTCGGCACGCTCAACGTACTCGAGCAGCGCCTCCTTGTACATCGGGTGAGCACACTTCTCGATAATAAGGCGGGAGCGCTGACGTGGGGCCAGACCACGGAGGTCAGCCAGACCCTGCTCAGTGATGATAACCATCACATCGTGTTCAGTGTGGTCAACATGGGAGACCATGGGCACGATAGCAGAAATATTGCCATTCTTAGCCAACGACGGAGACACGAACGACGAAATGTAGGCGTTGCGGGTGAAGTCGCCGGAGCCACCAATACCGTTCATCAAGCGCGAGCCAGCCACGTGAGTGGAGTTGACATTACCGTAGATGTCGGCCTCAATCATGCCGTTAGTGGCAATCAGACCCATACGGCGAGTCAGCCCCGGGTTATTAGAGAGATCCTGCGGACGCAGCACAATCTTGTCACGGTAGTCAGCAGCATTCTCATTCATTCGAGCTGCATATTCCGGAGACAGCGAGAAAGCAGTGCCGGAAGCCATGGTCAGCTTGCCAGCATCCATCAGGTTAATCATTCCATCCTGAATAACCTCAGTAAAGGAGGTCAGGTTCTCATACTTGGAGTCAAGCAGCCCCGCAAGCACGGCGTTTGGAATGTTGCCGACACCCGACTGCATCGGCAGCAGGTTCTCCGGCAGACGTCCGGCCTTGACCTCACAATCGAGGAAGTCGAGCAGGTAACCCGCAATGGCCTTAGAGTCATCATCCAGCGGCTTGAACGGCGAGTTACGATCCTCGGCGTTAGTCTCAACGACAGCAACAACCTTGTCGACATCAATCGGAACATACGGGGTGCCAATACGGTCACCCGGAGTCAGAATCGGAATCTCCTTGCGGTTCGGAGGCAGGCCGACACTGTAGATATCATGCATGCCCTCGAGGTCCTCAGATTGCCAGGAGTTGACCTCAATGATGATCTTCTCGGCGGCATTCAAATATGAAACACTATTACCAACCGAAGAGGAAAGAATCAGGGAGCCATCGGCCTTAATGCGAACGGCTTCAACGACGGCAACATTGACCGGACCAAAGAAGCCCTGCTCCGTCATCGGACCAGAGTGCGAAAGGTGAATATCACTGTAGTACGCGTCGCCCGCATTAATGAGGCTACGCATTGTCGGATCAGACTGGTATGGCATGCGCCACTCGACACCATTGGCCCTTGCCAACACACCATCGAGTTCCGGAGCGGTAGAAGCACCGGTCAAGACCTTAATCTTGAACTCGTCACCCCGTTCGTGAGCGGCCTCCATGCGCTCAGCGAGAGCCGGCGGAACAACCTTCGGATAACCGGCGCCGGTAAATCCGGCAAAGCCCACCATATCTCCGTGATTGATGAACTGTGCCGCCTCCTGCGCGGTCATCACCTTGGATTTGAGGCCGGCATGGGCAATACGATCTGACATGAACTCACCTTTCTGCATCCCCCAACGCGACTATCGGGGGTAGCACTTCGAACACCGAAGCACACCCCCAACCCTATCAACGAAGCGGTTAGCACCCTTCATTCAGAAGCCCGAAAGCGCCCCCGTTTTAGGCACGCTCCATGCGCCACTAAAACCGACTACAACACCGTTTTATGCCCTACGTCACAACTGGCCAATAATCAGCCATACGACACATTTACAACCTTCCCCGCACCTTAATTTACGCACACGTTATTGATAATCATTTTCAGTACGCTAGTCTTGTTGGGTGACTTCTACCGAATTTTCTGATATCACCACCCCGACCACTCCCGTCACCATCCTGTCCGGATTCCTGGGCGCCGGCAAGACCACGCTCCTGAACAACCTCCTGGCAAACTCACAGGGGCGCAAAATCGCGGTTATCGTCAACGACTTCTCGGAAGTCAACGTCGACGCCGCCCTGATCGAGCAGGGCACATATCTCGAGCGCGGCGAAGACCGTTTCATCGAAATGTCCAACGGCTGCATCTGCTGCACACTGCGAGATGACCTCGTTGAAAACGTCGGCAAGCTCGCGCGCAGCGGCAAATTCGAGCACATCGTCATCGAATCCACCGGCATCTCCGAACCCATGCCAGTCGCCGCTACCTTCGAGTGGGAATTCGACGACGGCCGTCGCCTCGCCGACATCGCCCCCATCGACACGATGGTCACGCTCGTCGACGCCTCCACATTCCTCGACAGCCTCCGCCAGGGGCGTGCACTGCCTGACGACGAACGCACGGTCGCCGACCTCCTTGTCGACCAGGTGGAATTCGCCGATCTCATCCTCATCACCAAATCCGATCTCGCAGGCGAAAAGCTCACCGGCGGTACCGAGGAAACCATCCGCGCAATGAACCCTCGTGCACGCATCGTCCGCGTGACTAACGGAGAAATCGCCACCTCCGCCATTCTCGACGCATCGCTTTACGACGAAGGCACGGCGGCCACTTTCCACGGATATGCAGAAGAACTTGCGAATCCCCACACGCCGGAGACCGAAGAATACGGTATTTCTTCGGTTGTTTTCCGAGGCAACCGCCCCTTCGACCGCGAACGACTAATCAAGGCCCTCCGCGGCACAAAGGGCCTCGTACGATCCAAGGGGCACTGCTGGATTTCCGACCGCCTCGAAGTCGCCCACGTGTGGAGTCAGGCGGGACCGAACCTGAAGATCACCCCTGCTGTCATGTGGGCACAAACCGATGTCCCACCATCCAATGAGGTCGTACTCATCGGTGTGAAATTTAACCCAGAGGCCACACTGCAAGCATTCGAGGATGCCATGCTGACCGACGAAGAAGTGCGGGAGTTGCTGTAGCAAAGCCCCTGGAAGAGCGCCGATAAACAACCAGCTGAAGCGATTACTATGCCATGAATCACTTCCCAACCTGCGGGTGTGGCAACACGCTGTTAGCGCATGCTAGGTTAGGCGACAAAACTAAAGTCGAACAGTCAATCTAGGAGATGACATGTCTGATCGCATCGCACATGCCGGTTTGCGCGGCAAAGTAATGACCGCCGACGAGGCGGCACAGTTTATCAATCACGGTGATGCCCTCGGCATCTCTGGCTTCACCGGTGCTGGCTACCCGAAGGCTCTGCCGACTGCGCTGGCAAACCGAGGCAAGGAACTCCACGCCAAGGGTGAAGAATTCGCTGTCGACATCTACACCGGCGCTTCCACCGCCCCGGACTGTGACGGCGTGATGGCAGAAGCTGACATCATCCGCTACCGCATGCCGTACCAGGGAGATCCGGCACTGCGTAAGTCCATCAACGCCGGCAAGGCAAAGTACCAGGACATCCATCTCTCCCACTCCGCGCTGTACATCGAGCAGGGCTTCCTGCCGATTGACGCCGCAATTGTAGAGGTCACTCGTATTACGGAAGATGGACACCTCATTCCGTCGTCAAGCGTTGGCAACAACGTCGAGTGGATGGACAACGCTGACAAGATCATCATTGAGGTCAACTCGTGGCAGTCCGAGGAACTCGAGGGCATGCACGACATCTACCGCATTCAGCACCTGCCTAACCGCACGCCGGTGCCGATCAATGCCCCGGGTGATCGCATTGGTACCCCTTACATCGACATCAACCTGGACAAGGTTGTCGCAGTTGTCGAGACCAACGCGCCGGACCGCAACTCCCCGTTCAAGCCGTTGGATGAGACCTCGAAGGCCATTGCTGGCCACTTCCTCGACTTCCTCGAGGGCGAAGTTCGCGCGGGTCGCCTGGCTTACGACCAGTACATCATGCAGTCGGGCGTCGGTAACGTGCCGAACGCTGTGATGGCAGGTCTGTTGGACTCCAAGTTTGAGAACATCAAGGCCTACACCGAGGTTATTCAGGACGGCATGATTGACCTGATTGACGCAGGTAAGATGACCGTCGCTTCGGCTACCTCCTTCTCCCTGTCTCCAGAAGCAGCCGAGCGCATGAACAACGAGGCTGCTCGCTACCGCAAGAACATCATCCTGCGCCCGCAGCAGATCTCCAACCACCCGGAGGTTGTCCGTCGTGTGGGCCTGATCGCCACCAACGGCATGATTGAGGCCGACATCTACGGCAACGTCAACTCCACCCACATCAACGGCAGCCGCATGATGAACGGTATCGGTGGTTCCGGTGACTTCACCCGTAACGCCTTCGTTTCCTCGTTCATCTCGCCGTCGCTGGCGAAGGACGGTGCGATTTCGACAATCGTTCCGTTCGCTTCGCACATTGACCACACCGAGCACGACGCCATGGTCATCATCACCGAGCGTGGATTCGCTGACCTGCGTGGCCTGGCACCGCGTGACCGCGTGGCTAAGATGATTTCCGTTGCACACCCGGAGTACCAGCCACTGCTGGAGGAGTACTACGAGCGCGCGCTGAAGACCGCTCCGGGCATGTCGACCCCGCACGATTTGCGCACTGCCTTCGACTTCCACGTCAACATGATTGAGAAGGGCTCGATGAAGGGCTAAGGCTTGTAAAACCTAGCAGGCAAACAAAAATCCCCTCCGGTTGGAGGGGATTTTTCATAGGCTAGGAAGTAGCCCTAAAACGCCTAGTCGTTCAGAACTAGTCCAGCTCAAGCTGCAGAGCATGAGTAGCGGAGATTTCCTCGGCAATCTTCTCGACGAGCTCCTCCGGAACCTCCTTGGAAACACGCAGTACCAGGATGGCAGTCTGATCTGCTTCCTGCGGAGACAGAGCAGCAGCCTCGATGTTGATACCGGACTCACCCAGGGTGGTAGCTACGCGGCCCAGAGCACCCGGAACGTCCTTGTACAGCAGGAAGAGGTTACGGCCCTGAGCACGCATGTCGATGCCGCGGCCATTGATACGAACAATCTTCTCAACGCGGTTCAGGCCAGTGAGAGCACCAACGACGGTAGCGGTGGAGCCATCAGCGCCGATGACCTTGACCTCGAGGACGGAGCGGTGGGAGACGGACTCCGGCTCAGTCTCGACAGTGAAGGTCACACCCCGCTCTTCTGCAATACGCGGAGCGTTAACGAAAGTGACAGGCTCTTCCACCATGAGGGAGAACAGTCCACGGATTGCTGCCATCCCCAGAACGTTAACGTCCTCAGTGTGCAGCTCACCGCGAGCGGTGACCTCAACAGCGGCCGGAGCGCCCTCCAGCAGACCACCAGCAACCAGACCCAGCTCACGAGCCAGCTCGAGCCACAGGGCCACCTCTTCGCCAACAGCGCCACCGGAAACGTTGACGGCATCCGGGACGAACTCGCCAGCCAGTGCCAGCAGTACGGACTTAGCGACATCGGTACCGGCGCGGTCCTGAGCCTCAACGGTGGAGGCGCCCAGGTGCGGAGCACAAACAGTTTCCGGCAGGCCAAACAGCGGGGAATCCGTGCACGGCTCGGTCGCGTACACGTCGAAGCCAGCACCGCGGATGTTGCCAGCCTTAATCGCGTCGGCAAGCGCCTGCTCGTCGACGAGACCGCCGCGGGCAGCGTTGATGATGATCTGTCCCTTCTTGGCCTTGCCCAGGAGCTCAGCATCGAACATGCCAGCGGTTTCCTTGGTCTTCGGCAGGTGGATGGTCACGAAATCAGCGCGAGCCATCAGGTCTTCCAGCTCAACCAGCTCGACACCGAGCTGAGCAGCACGGGCCGGGTTCGCGTACGGATCGTACGCAATGATGTTGGTCTCAAAAGCAGCGAGACGCTGCGCAAACAGCTGGCCGATGTGACCGAAACCGACGATACCGACAGTCTTGCCGAAGATTTCGACGCCCTTGAAGGAAGAGCGCTTCCACTCCCCCTCACGCAGGGACGCGTCCGCAGCCGGCAGCTGGCGAGCGGTGGCCAGCAGCAGTGCGATTGCGTGCTCACATGCAGAGTGAATATTGGAGGTCGGAGCGTTGACAACCATGACGCCGCGCTTGGTAGCGGTATCGATGTCGACGTTATCCAGGCCAACGCCGGCGCGGCCGACGATCTTCAGATTCGGAGCAGCCTCGAGGACTTCCTGATCCACGGTGGTAGCAGAGCGGACGAGCAGTGCGTCAGCGTCACCAACCGCAGCCAGGAGCTCAGCGCGGTTCGGGCCATCTACCCAACGGACCTCAACAGAATCCCCCAATGCGTCCACTGTGGACTGTGCCAGCTTGTCGGCGATGAGGACAACGGGGCGAGCGTTCTGGCTCACAAGCATCTCCTGGTTTGTCTCGAAAAATTTATGCAGTATGTGCGGTGTCACTTAAGAAAACTACTAAAGCGTGCACGCGCATTACGTCTCATCATAAACTCTGGGGGTGAGGCGCGGGGGTACTTACCTAAGCAAAACGGCGCTTACTACCCTTTGTTTAGGGAGTAAGCGCCGTTGCCCCCGACATTCAAGTCGGCAAAACTCTTCGCGTTTTATTTTTATTTCTGCTGGTCTATAACCTACTGGTACGTAACCAACCATGGACGCGGTTCGATGTTCATGGTCTCCTCAGGAGTAAACATCGGCTGGTCCTCGTCGATGAAGTTCTTCCACGCCTCGAAAATCTCCGGCTGCAAATCCTGCAGCATGACGTTCCAGGTCTCAAACTTTTCCTGCGCGGTGCCATGGCCGTCGGCATGCAGTACGAATGCGAGCTCCGGGTGCGACAGATCCAGCGTCTCGCGATCGCGAATCATCTGTAGCTGGAACTGGTGCAGCATCAGCATCTTCTGCGGAAGGTTGTTCTTACGAGTCAGCTCAGCCAGCCAATCAGCAACGCGGTTGACCTCTTCAGCCTTAACGTGACCAACCTGAGTCGCCGGAACCTGCCCCGGTTCCATCTTCCACTCCGGATCCAGCGCCAGACCGACGTTTGGCATCTTCAGCAGTTCTTCGTAGAACTTGGCCTGGTCCAGGAAGTCTGCACTGCCCGGCTGCAAGTCGATGATGACGTAGCCGCCGGCCTTGGTCATGGCCTCGACGTACGGCTTCAGAGTCTCAACCGGAGCTGGCTCAGAGTAGTCACCGCGCGGGCCCGGGTCTGCCTGTGCGACTGAAGCAATAATCTCGAAGGCCGGCAGTACCGGATCATCAGCGAACTTCTCGTACTGCTTGACGTAGTCCTTCGCGCGGGCGACGGCATCCTCCGGATCATCCTCGCCCATCACACCCAATGGAGCGGCACCTGGGTGACCATACGTCGCAATCAGATGACGACCGGGGAACAGCAGTGTGCCTCCACCCGGCAATTCCTTAACCTTGTCATTTTTGGCAAGCTCGATGGACTGATCGAACTTGTCCTTATCGCCGAAAACCTTACCCAGAGCAATCAGGGACTCGCCGTCGCGAGCAGCCGAAATCGACTCAGAGGTAGCACGCGCGTCGCCCACTGGCAACCAACTGACCTTCAGACCAGCGGCGCGGGCCGTAGCAATGGAGGCCAAACCAGTACCCGGTGCGGCCAGTGCCAATTTGTCTTTGACCTCCTTTGGCGATCCCTTCGGCAGCGTGATGCTCTCCTGCCCCTTGTCATCCTGCCCATCGCTGGCGCGATCCTGAGCTTCCTGGTTGGCGCCCCCATCCTTCGTTGCGTCACCCTTGACGACAGTGGGCTTCTCCGGATCCATCTCAACGACAGCGCGAGTCGGCTTCGACTCCGTCTCTTTGAGAACCTTGAATTCAGTACCGACAAGCTCCTTGAGGCCATCGGTCGTACCCGGATCTGCAATAACCTGACGCTCCTCTCCCCCGGTCAGGTCAACTGCCCCCACTGTAAGGACTGTCTTTGCGCCCAGGCGGTCAATCTCTTTTTCCACATCGGCGATATCAGCGCCAGTATCGTGGCCACGAGCGTCCTTCTTGGGACTCTTGGCGGTACTGTCATCTTCCGCATCTTCGGCAGAACCAGCCACCAGCATCGGCAGCCCAGCAGCAACCGCAATGCCTGCCGCCCGACGCTGCTCAGCTGCACCAGCCGAGGAAACGACAACTGCTTCCGAACTGCCGATCAGGCTTTCCGACGCTGCGATGTCGTCGCTAAGCACCGTCGACTCAGCGTCCACCTTCTTCGTGGAAACAGCACTGTCGGAATTACCACACGCGACCAGGGCGCTCGATCCCAGCGCCAGACTGACCGTCAGAGCAACGGTTGCCGTCACGCGCCGCGTCATTGCGGATACTCGCACATTTACCTCCGTGAAATGATTTGATTGCAACGATTAGACTATCGAACGTTTTTGTTGAGGGAGACCTTTAAACCCAGATTAGAACCCCGGATGCGGCTGGAGCCACACCCGTTTGGCCGTAGTTGCTTTTATCTCAGACGTTTATCCCACCCGTCTACCCCACACGTTTCAGTGAAAGAAAACGAGTAAGAGAGATACGAAAAGGGCCTCATCACGGCGGTGAAGCTCAGTGATGAAGCCCTACTTCGCGAACAAGCGAAGGATTCGCTTAAGCAACAAACTTAGGCGGTCTCAGCGCGAGCGTCGACCTTAACCCAGCTCATCAGGTCGCGCAGCTTGGAGCCGACCTCTTCAATCTGGTGGTTGTTGTAGGAAGCGCGCAGGTCCTCGAGCTCCTTGTTGCCGCCCTCGACGTTGGCAATCAGACGCTTGGTGAAGGTGCCGTCCTGAATGTCAGACAGAATCTCGCGCATGTGCTGCTTGGTATCAGCGGTAATAACGCGTGGGCCAGACAGGTAGCCACCGAACTCAGCGGTGTCGGAGACCGAGTAGTTCATGTTGGCAATACCGCCCTCGAACATCAGGTCAACAATCAGCTTCAGCTCGTGCAGGCACTCGAAGTATGCCATCTCCGGCTCGTAACCAGCTTCAACCAGAACCTCGAAACCGACCTTGACCAGTTCCTCGGTGCCGCCACAGAGAACAGCCTGCTCACCGAAGAGGTCGGTCACAGTTTCTGCCTCGAAGGTGGTCGGGATAACGCCAGCGCGGGCGCCACCGATAGCTGCAGCGTAAGACAGAGCCAGGTCGCGGCCCTCGCCCTTCGGATCCTGGTCAACGGCGATCAGGCACGGAACGCCCTTGCCATCGACGAACTGACGACGAACCAGGTGACCCGGCCCCTTCGGAGCAACCATACCGACGGTGATGTTGTCAGCCGGCTTGATGAGGTCGAAGTGGATGTTCAGACCGTGGCCGAAGAACAGCGCGTCGCCGTCCTTCAGGTTCGGCTCGATGTCCTCGCTGTAAACCTTTGCCTGGGTGGTGTCCGGAACCAGCACCATAATGACGTCTGCCCATGCAGCGGCATCTGCGTTGGACTTAACCTCAAAGCCAGCTTCCTGGGCCTTCACAGCGGACTTGGAGCCTTCACGCAGACCGATAACAACCTCGACACCGGACTCGCGCAGGTTCTGAGCGTGAGCGTGGCCCTGGGAACCGTAGCCCAGGATGGCAACCTTACGCCCCTGGATGATGGACAGATCAGCATCGTCGTCGTACAGCAGTTCAATAGCCATTAAAATTAGCCTCTTTTCGAATCGGATTCGTTAAAAATCTTAGCGTTTAGTTGTTAGCGGGGCTGGAGCATCGGCTTCGGCCCGCGTGCCATTGCGACGGTACCGGACTGAATGAGCTCACGGATACCAAACGGCTCGAGGACCTCCAGCAGGGCTACAAGCTTCGAGCGCTCACCCGTCGCCTCAATGATGACAGACTCTTGAGAGACGTCCACCACGCGGGCACGGAAGAGATTGGCGGCATCGACGACCTGCGGACGATTGGTGTTGTCGCAGGAAACCTTCACCATTAGCAGTCCGCGCGACACCATGGTCTCTGGGGGCTGGCGGACCACCTTCAGCACGGGCACTAGCTTGTTGAGCTGCTTAGTGATCTGTTCGATCGGCAGCGTCTCCGTCTCAACCACGACAGTGATGCGGTTGACTCCCTCGGTCTCAGTTTCACCCGAGGTAATCGACTGGATGCTGAAACCTCGGCGGGTGAACATGCCCGCAATGCGGACCAGAATACCCGGCTCATCGAGGGTCAACACGGATAGAGTGTGCAGTTCAGCCATTTTGGGACTCACTTCCTGTTGCTTCGGATCCCGATTAGCGGGTCTTCATGGACGGGTGGTTAGCGTCGGGCTGCTTCGCGGCGTCCTCGGCGTTGTCCACAACAGTGCCGTGGATGTCAGCCGGGGTCTCGGCCGCTGAGTTCTCATCGTTGAACAGCGGGCGCAGACCACGGGCGTATTCGACCTCATCATTGGATTTGCCAGCTGCCACCATCGGCCACACCTGAGCATCCTCACCGACAATGAAGTCAATAACCACCGGTCGGTCATTAATCTCGCGTGCCTTCTTAATTGCGGCCGCGACATCTTCCTTCTTGGTCACGCGAATCGCCACGCAGCCAAGCCCCTCGGAGAGCTGGACGAAGTCTGGCAGGTAGGAGTTGTCCTCCGGGCGCAGCTTGGTGTTGGAGTAGCGCTGATCGTAGAACAGCGTCTGCCACTGACGAACCATGCCCAGGTTACCGTTGTTGATCAAGGCAACCTTGATGGGAAAACCTTCCATTGCACAGGTGGTTAGCTCCTGATTGGTCATCTGGAAGCAACCGTCACCATCAATGGCCCAGACTTCCTTTTCTGGAGCAGCCGCCTTGGCGCCCATCGCAGCCGGGATTGAGTAGCCCATCGTGCCGGCACCACCGGAGTTAAGCCAGGTGCGCGGGTTCTCGTACTGGACGAACTGTGCTGCCCACATCTGGTGCTGGCCGACGCCAGCGGCATAGATGGCCTCCGGGCCAACGATGTCGGACAGGGTCTGAATTACAAACTGCGGAGCGATTGCACCATCAGCGGGCTCTTCCCACCCGAGGGGGAACTCGTCGCGGAGACCGTCGAGAAGCTTCAGCCAGTCGGCAATCTGGGGGCGACTAAGACCGAGCTTGGTGTAGGACTCGCTAAGTGCGGCAAGGACCTCGCGGGCATCGCCGACGATGGGAACGTCAACTTCACGGAGCTTGCCAATCTCTGCCGGGTCAATGTCTGCGTGGATAACCTTCGCGTTCGGCGCGAAGGAATTCAGATCACCGGTAACACGGTCGTCGAAACGCGCACCGATAGTGATGAGCAGGTCGGACTTCTGCAGAGCAGCGACGGCGGACACCTTGCCGTGCATGCCCGGCATACCCATATGCAGCGGGTGCGAGTCCGGGAATGCGCCGCGAGCCATCAGCGTGGTCACGACCGGAACTCCAGTCTGCTCGGCGAACTCGACCAGCTCCGTGGAAGCATCAGCCTTAATGACGCCACCACCGATGTAGAGCACCGGACGCTTGGCCGCAGCAATCATCTCAGCTGCTTCGTCAATCTGACGCTGGTGCGGAGTCGTCACAGGACGGTAGCCCGGCAGGTCAATCTCCGGCGGCCAGGTGAAGTCAATCATCGTATTCTGGAGGTCCTTCGGAACATCGACCAGAACCGGGCCTGGGCGACCAGAAGAAGCCAGGTGGAATGCCTCAGCGAGCGCGCGCGGGATGTCCTCAGCTTCGGTGACCATGAAGTTGTGCTTAGTGATCGGCATGGTCACACCGCGGATGTCAGCCTCCTGGAAAGCGTCAGTACCCAGCAGCGGGCGACCGACCTGACCGGTGATGGCGACAACCGGAACGGAGTCCATCTGAGCATCCGCGAGCGGGGTAACCAGGTTAGTAGCACCCGGGCCGGAAGTCGCGATACACACACCGACCTTGCCGGAAACCTGCGCGTAACCAGTGGCAGCGTGACCAGCTCCCTGCTCGTGGCGCACGAGGACGTGGCGGAGCTTTTCCGAGTCATAAATCGGATCGTAGAGCGGAAGCACTGCACCACCGGGGATACCGAAGGCTACCTCAACACCAAGCTCTTCAAGAGATCGGACAATGGCTTTTGCACCAGAAATTCGCTCGGGGGCGCCGGTGCGCGCCTTAGCTGCGAATTGGGCGGGCGATGGGGTGTGCTGCTCGTGCGCGTTCACGATTTCGCTCCTGGGTCATGGTGGGCAACTACTCAACTCACATTCACGCGAAGAAGCTACGAATGTGGCGTTGACTACAACCTTAACGTCCACATAGTGAGAAGTCAATCCCGCCAATTGGACACCCCCGCCCGCTTAACACCCGAGCGCCTACCCACTTCCCAACCGTTTCCCCACAGCAGTCCCACCCCAGCTTTGGGAATCACTTTACCCAGAAACACCCCCACCCCCGATACGCTGGTGCACCCGAGACGGCGCAGAGGCGGTGTATCCGAGTCGGCACGCCAGAGCGGCTCACCTCGAAGCTCCTCTTTATGCATAATTCCTTATCTTTAAACTCAGCCCATCTTAAGGCGAACGACCTACGGTGGAGAGCATGGAATTTTTACAATTCATGTTGTTACGGGCATGGCAATGGATAGCCAGCAACGGTCTTGCCATTGCAAGCCTGGCCATTCTGCTAATTCTTGTTCCCCGCATCCGACGTTTCGTTCTGGCAATCGCAGACGGAAATATCTCCTCTGAGGACGAGCAAGCCAAGGGACGACGCGCGCTCATTGGCGCTGTTGTTTACATCGTCGAAGTTATTGCGTACTTCGTCTTAATCATCGCGATTCTGTCGAAATTCGGAATCTCACTAACCGCCGCCGCCATCCCCGCAACGGTTGTTTCCGCTGCTGTTGGTTTTGGTGCCCAGGGAGTCATCGCCGACTTCCTCGGAGGCATGTTCATCATTGCCGAGAAGCAGTACGGCATCGGCGATTGGGTTGAGTTCCATTCCCCTTCCGGCACCGTGCAGGGCGACGTCGTCAATATGACATTGCGCGCCACGACCATTCGAACCCTAAACGGCGAGGAAATTATCGTGCCGAACTCCGAGGCACGTATGTGTATCAACTACTCCTCGCAGTGGTCGCGTGCCGTCGTCGAAGTACCGGTACCGATGACCGCCGGTGGTTCCATTAAGGATTTGGAAGAGCGCACCGTCGCCGCTGCTAAGCGCGCAATCACGCTGGACTCAATCAAGGACTCCGTTCTCTCCGAAATCAAGATGCAGTCCTCTACAGAGCTCAATCCACCAACGGTTATGGGGCTGCCGTGGACCGTCACCATGCGCTTGATTGTCGACTGCAAACCGGGCGACCAATGGCTTATCGAGCGCGCCATCCGCGCCGCAGTCATCGACACCTGGTGGGATGACTACGGCGAGCGCGCCCAACAGACCCCGTTTGCTCCCGCCGAAGAAATCACCGGCCACGTCCGCGATGACACGATGATTGAACAGCTCAAGCAGGCCGACGCTAAGCGCGAGAACAAGCAGGCGCTTGACGACGTCGACAGCGCTCCAACCGAGGTTGTCGAAATGGTACCGGACACAGCAGTCGAGCCAGTCACCGCGGAAACTAAGCTGATCGAAACTCAGACCGTCGACAAGCAAGACGAGAATGAGCGATCCGATCTTCCGCACGCGGGAGCCGATCTTGACGATGCGCGACGCGAGCAGGAAGACAGTGAAAGCAACAGCGCCATCCGCAAGCTGATTAACCACCCCGATTGGAAGACACTCACGACGCGCCAGAAGGTTCGTCGAACCCTCTCCGCAGGTGGGCGCGCTCGCGTTTCGACGATTGTACTCCTGGTAACCTTACTGATTCTCTTCATTTTGAACCTGATGACACTCGAAACTGAGGACGGCCCATCTGGATGGTTGGCACCGAGCAGGTGGAACGATCGCGTAGCGACACAGGAAGAGGACTCGGAAGAGTCGTCGGCACCACAGTCATCCAACCAGCCGACTAGCACCACACAGAATGTGCAGCCCACCGAGACCACTCAGCAGAATCAGACATCTCAAAACCAGCCAACGGAGACTTCTCAGCAGCCGCAGAACACACAGAACCGCACACCTTCGACCACCACCTCCACCCAGCCAAGCTCCGAGCAGAGCAACACTGGCAACGAGGACACTGGTGGATCGCAGTCGACGGACTCCACTAACAACGCGGAACCGAACTCGGCTGATACGCAATAACGCGCAACCGCCTACCGTGCACTAGCCAATCCGAACTACCCGCTACAATCAATAGCCATGACTGACTCGACTCCACAGCCAAAAATTGCGACGCAGCGATTTCGCCCACAGAAGACGCATCTGTTCATCGTTGCGTTCATGGTCGTGCTGTGTGTAATTGCCGCCGGCTTTACCCCGTGGCTGGCCGTTACCTTCCTGGCACCGTTGATTTATACGCTTTGGATTTTCCGAGTACGCACCACCGTGGGGTCACGCGGCATCACTGCGGTTTATCTACTGTCCCAGCGCCGTTCGGTGCCCTGGAGTGATTTTGCAGGCATCTTCTTCAACAAGGGCGGTCGAGCCTTTGCGGTCACCAAGTCAGATGAGCGTATCGCGCTGCCGGCCATCTCTTTTAATTCACTGCCCGAGCTAAAGGAAGCCACCGGCGGTCTGATTCCGGATCCGATTACTTCGGCTCGCATGGCGGAAAATGACAAGGTCGAGGTCTTTGACCGCGATGGCTACTCCGTAATGAAGAAGGCCAGTGAGGTTGAGGCTGACGCCAAGGTTAAAGGCGCTAAGGCTAAAGGCGAAGCCTCTGCTGAGTAACATCTAAGCAGTCCACAAAAGCCCCTAAATCTCATTATGCGGACACTAGTGACCGCGAAATGAGACATTAGGGGCTTTTGTGATTAGTATGGACAATTAGTTACCTTGCACCCTATCTAGGAAGGGCAGCCCACATGATCCCCCTTCGCTCTAAAGTCACCACTGCCGGACGTAATGCCGCTGGCGCTCGTTCCCTATGGCGTGCGACTGGCATGTCCGATAGCGACTTCGGCAAGCCGATTATCGCAATTGCAAACTCTTACACCCAGTTTGTGCCAGGGCACGTGCACCTGAAGGATGTTGGCGACATCGTTGCGGAAGCTGTAACCGCGGCAGGTGGTGTCCCCCGTGAGTTCAACACCATCGCCGTCGACGACGGTATCGCAATGGGACATGACGGCATGCTCTACTCGCTGCCATCCCGTGAAATTATTGCCGACTCTGTGGAATACATGGTCAACGCTCACACCGCTGACGCGTTGGTGTGTATTTCCAACTGTGACAAGATCACGCCAGGCATGCTCAATGCGGCTCTGCGCCTGAATATCCCGGTGGTCTTCGTTTCCGGCGGGCCGATGGAATCGGGGTCATCGGTTGTTATCGATGGCGTCGTCAAGCCTGGCTCTGACCTAATCTCGGCTATTTCTGCATCCGCGAATGACAAGGTCGATGACAAGAACCTGCTGGACATCGAGCGCTCGGCGTGCCCGACCTGTGGTTCTTGCTCGGGTATGTTCACCGCAAACTCGATGAACTGCCTGACCGAGGCCCTCGGCCTGTCCCTGCCGGGCAATGGTTCTACGCTGGCGACTCAGCAGGCTCGCCGCGACTTGTTCACCCGCGCCGGTGAGCTAATCGTGGACCTGGCGAAGAGCTACTACAACGATGGCGACGAGTCCGTGCTGCCGCGCAACATCGCCAACCGCGACGCATTTGTCAACGCCATGACGCTCGATGTTGCCATGGGTGGCTCCACCAACACCGTGCTGCACATTCTCGCTGCCGCGCAGGAGGGCGAGATTGACTTCGACCTCTCTGACATCGACGCGATTTCCCGTCGTGTTCCGTGTCTGTCTAAGGTAGCGCCGAACTCTGACTACTACATGGAGGACGTCCACCGCGCCGGTGGTATTCCAGCCATCCTCGGCGAGCTGCGTCGCGCCGGCCTGCTGCAAATGGATGTCCGCTCTGTACACTCCCCGTCGTTGGAGGAGCACCTGAATAACTGGGATATCCGCGGCGGCAAGGCCACTGACGAGGCCATCGAGCTGTTCCACGCAGCACCGGGCGGTGTGCGCACCACCGAGCCGTTCTCCACTTCCAACCGCTGGGAAAGTCTGGACACGGACTCCGAAAATGGCTGCATCCGCGACTTCGACCACGCCTACACCAAGGAAGGCGGTCTCTGTGTCCTGCGCGGCAACATCGCCGAGGACGGCGCTGTCCTGAAGACCGCGGGTATTGGCGAGGACCAGTTCCACTTCGAGGGCACCGCTCGCGTCGTAGAGAGCCAGGAAGAGGCTGTCTCTGTCATCTTGAACCGCACCTTGCAGCCGGGCGAAGTTCTCTTCGTCATCTACGAGGGGCCGTCAGGTGGTCCGGGCATGCAGGAGATGCTGCACCCGACCGCATTCATCAAGGGTGCTGGTCTGGGTAAGGTTTGCGCCCTGGTCACCGACGGCCGCTTTTCCGGCGGTTCCTCTGGACTGTCGATTGGTCACGTTTCCCCGGAGGCCGCTGCAGGTGGCGCAATCGGTCTCGTCCGCAACGGCGACCCAGTGTACATCGATGTCGCAGAACGACGCCTCGAAATTCAGGTGTCCGACGAGGAGCTTGCGGCCCGCCGTGATGAAGAGCTCAAGCGCGATAAGCCGTTTACTCCCCACAAGCCACGTCCGCGCAAGGTGTCCAAGGCGCTGCGCGCATATGCCAAGATGGCGTCCAGTGCGGATAAGGGCGCGGTCCGCATTGTCGACTAGCTAGATCAAACCCGCTTAAAGGCCTGTGCTTACCGCACGGGCCTTTGGCGTTTCTAGGGTAGCTTTGCGCCCAGTCTTCCGCGTGGGCTTCACCCAATCCCGGTACTCGACGTCGGCAATCCCCTCAGCGACGTCCTCGGTGTGTGCATATTTGCTGCCCTCGGTAATGGCCGCCATTACATATCCGGGGCCAAAAACAACGGAAGAGTGCCACGAACGCCGGTTGGACCAGCCCATCTTCGCGCCTTCAGAACCGGGCAGGCCGGCAAGACCAAAATTCTGTCGATAGCCATCGGCAGCAATCGGCGACCAGTGTCGCATCGCCTCAAGCACCTCAGAATTAGGATGCTTCAGACGAAGCTGGGAAATAAAAGACACCACATCTTCCGCAGTGGTCCTCGATACTCCCCACTTTTCTCCGCCGGAGGTGTTGAACAGGCCGTACTCGGTCGCAACGGAATCGACCGATTCCGGGTACTTCCGGTAGAAGTCGGCTGCCAAATCGTCGTCGGAACGCGAAATCATCTTTTCGACGCGCTCGGCATCGTCGGCAGTGCCGTGTTCGAGCACATACTGACCGATATACAACTTAATCAGGGATAGCGCCGGCAGCGGGCGTTGCGATGCCTGGCTGCTGTACCCCACGCCCACCGGCTCGTAGCTCACCGCCATTTGCGTGCGTGGGTCAACCTCAATCAACCCTTCGGCGTTGAGGTCCATGCGTGGCAGACTCACCTGATGTGTCGGCCAGACGCTTGCCGACGAGACGGAGGCTGCAACCTCACTGTGCTCATCGGCAGCAGCTGTCGATGGTGAGTGGATCGACGTTGTCGCGCCTATCGAAGACATGAAAAAGACCACCGCGAGGGTGGTCTTTAGTGCGTGTCTCGACTTTAGCATAGGGGGCATTGTACCCCGGCCCTAACTGAGAACCTAGTTTAGGCCGCTCGACTGTTTGTGTAGCTGCGAGCTGCCTTAGCCGATAAACGGCAGCGTGCCGGTCGTCAGCCACCACAGGCCAATTGCTGCAGCGATGGACAGAATTCCGAAGATCCACGACGATGCCAGTGGACGACGAGCCCAGCCGCGTCCGAAGTCGATGCCGATGCGGCCCGGGCCGGTGAACTGCAAGCCAAGTGCCATGGCGGTCATCAACAGTTGTAGCTGAAGGTTGCTGGAATCCTGGCCGACGATATTCACGCCATTGGCAGAGGTAGCCACATCAAACATGCTGAGGTAGGCGGACAATGCCAGCGCCAATGCTGCGGCCAGCGGTGTCGCAAGCCCTAAGATGAGCAGGGCACCCGCGATGAGCTGAACCGTTGGGATGGCAGTGGCCATCACAGGGCCGAGGGCGAAGTTGTTCTGGCTAAACTGTGTCTCCAGCGCAGTGGTGCCACCGGAGCTGCCCCAGCCGAGCAGCGTTGTCAGGCCATGGACCAACAGCAGCGCACCCAATCCAAGACGCAGCAGCAGGAGGCCGAAGTCGGTGGTACCGCGACGGAACTCCGGTTCGTTGTCGTCGTTGAAGTCCGTGTCTTCATCGTCGTCAGCAGCGGCGGTAGTCGTAGCCGCAGTTGCCCCGGCGGCCCCTACGCCTGCTCCTGCAACACCAGCGGCACCAGCGGCACCAGCGGTATCGCGAGAGGCAGCCGGTTCAGCGAAATCCGATTCATCGAAATACTGAGTCTCAGCTGCGGAATTGCGTGCAGAGCCATAGGTTGACTCCGCCTCATCGTCGAATGCTGACTGTGCTTCCGACTTATTTGCGGCAGTTCCCGCTGTGGACGCTGCTGCCGCTTCAGAAGCCGAGAAGGCTTGCGTCGGCTGGCTGAAATCCTCATCTGAATCAACGCGCTCGCTACGGGCCGGCTGCTCAAAGATCTCGGTCGCCTCCGACTCCGGGGCTACCTCCGACTCTTTATCGGCCGCGGGTGCCAATTCAGTTTCGGCCTGTTCATCCCGCGGCGAAGGCTTACCGGCAGGGCTAATCACCTGAGGTGCCGTGCGGCCTGCAGCGGCGTAGGCGTCGTAGCGCTTCTTCGGGGTTTCCTGAACTTCAGGCTCCGGTTCCGAGCTCGGCTCGACCTCTGTCTCTGCCACTGTCTCTGATGCAGCGGCGGATTCCGGCGGCAGGTTTTCTTGGTCTACCTCCGCCTCCGGCTCCTCATCTACGCGCTTTTCCGGCACACCCGGAAAAATTTGCGTTGCGGTGTTGTCGCTGTCATCGCGGTTGGTTTCTTCGTTCATTGGCTCAGCGAGCTTGCGGTAGGTCGGGACGTCGAGATCGTCATCGAATCCGTCCTCCACATTCTCGAGGGCGCGGTCGTTCGGGTACTTCTCTGAGTCGCTCACATCGTCCACATTAAAACTACTGCCTCACTTTTGGTCGCAGGCGTGGCCGTGAAACGAGGCTGTATTGTGTATGCCTATGGGATTCCACCTCGTCCACACCAGCAGTGCACAGGCTCGCGCTCGCGGGCGGCGTCGTCGTGCTGCGCTCGCCGCTGGTGTCGTCGGGATGGTCTCTCTTTCCGGCTGCATGAGTGCCTCGAGCGCGCTTGAGTTGCCGTTTACTGAAGACAAGTCAGAACCGACAGGCATTGCCATGCCGAAGTTTTCCTCCCCTGATTTGCCCTCTACCCCGGTCCCGACCACGGAAAGCAAAGCCAAAGACAAAGGTCCCTGCGACCTCGATGATGTCACTCTCGCCGCCTGCCTACCACTTACCACCGCGCTAGCCTCAACCGGCCCTGGGGAAGCTCTCGTCGCCACCGACGACGGTGCACTCACCGCTGTCGCACCGGGTAAGACACCGCGTGAGGTCGCACGGCTCGGCGCCCCTGCAAAACAACTGCTGCCCAGTCCCTCGGTTGAAGAGGACCGTCAGGTCTTTGTTTTGCGTAACGACGACACCATTGCGCGCGTCACCCTCGTGGAGGGCAGCACCGCTGATGTGCGCGAACTTCCGGACCTCAGCGAGCCCGGCATTCTCGGAATCTATTTTGACCGAACTTCGGACACCCTGTCCCCGCGCAAATTGCTCGTGGGAGATCCAGGCATTGAGTTTCAGCAGTTCTGCCATGGTCCGGACGGAATGCCGCCGTTGGCAACCGCCATTCTCGACGGCACCCCACAACTGGTTCAGCTCACCGGCCCTGTGATTAACCCCCTCGGCGGTGTGGACCTGAACGATTCCATCGGTGGATGCGCAGTGATGGGTGACCGCGTGGTCATTGCCATCCCAGACGCGCAGAAGGTCATCTCCATGCCGGTGGGTCCGAAGTCA
Source organism: Corynebacterium sp. HMSC074C11 (assembly GCF_001809455.1). NCBI lineage: Bacteria > Bacillati > Actinomycetota > Actinomycetes > Mycobacteriales > Corynebacteriaceae > Corynebacterium > Corynebacterium sp. HMSC074C11. Next base: position 34,389 of record NZ_KV797739.1, on the reverse strand, counting down.
AGTGGGCCCGACGCGGCGTGGGAGGTCAAGGGTTCCCCTGAAGTGCTTGTCGACGGCGACTTCGGCCACATCTCGTATGTAGCGGCTGTCGCAGCGAATCAGGGTATTGAAGTTTGGGGTGCCACGACCAACAAAACCGCCGGGGCACAACCGTCGGAGTCCGACGAACGCGTCGTCAGACTGCCGAGCGATGGTGCCGCCGGCGGTTCCCCGGATTAGCTTTCAGGGAGGCTAGCTCAGCTTCTTCGCAATCAGCTGGTTGACCTGAGCCGGGTCTGCCTTGCCGCGGGTGGCCTTCATGACCTGCCCCACGATGGCACCGACGACCTTCTTGTTGCCAGCTCGGTACTTCTCGACGATGTCCGGGTTAGCAGCCAGTGCATCGTCGACGGCCTTCTCAATAGCACCGTCGTCGCGAACGACCTCCAGGCCACGGGCAGCAACGACCTCATCAACATCGCCCTCGCCTGCGAGCACGCCGTCGACGGCCTTACGGGCCAGCTTGTTGGTCAGCTTGCCCTCTTCAATCAGTGCAATCACACGTGCAACCTGTGCCGGGGTAATCGCGAGCTCAGCCAGCTCCACGCCTGCCTCGTTGGCCTTCTGCGCCAGGTAAGCGACCCACCAGGAACGAGCCTCAGCCGGACCGGCACCAGCCTCAACGGTGTCGACAATCAGGTCGAGAGCGCCGGCGTTAACCAGGTCGCGCATTTCCTCGTCCTTCAGACCCCACTCTTCCTGAATACGGGCACGACGCACCCACGGCAGCTCCGGCAGAGTTGCACGGATTTCCTCCACCCACTCACGCGGCGCAATCACCGGTGGCAGATCCGGGTCGTTGAAGTAGCGGTAATCCGACTGCGATTCCTTCGGGCGGCCCTTGGAGGTCGTGCCGTCGGTCTCCTGGTAGTGGCGGGTTTCCTGAACAATCTCCTCGCCATTAGTAATCGCAGCAGCCTGGCGCTGCATCTCGTAGCGAACAGCCTGTTCAACCGACTTCAGGGAGTTGATGTTCTTAGTCTCGGTACGAGTGCCGAACTCCTCCTGGCCGATTGGGCGCAGGGAAACGTTGGAGTCCACACGCATCGAGCCCTGGTCCATGCGGGCATCGGAGACGCCGAGGGACTTCACCAGGTCACGCAGCGCAGAAACGTACGCACGAGCAACCTCTGGGGCACGCTCCCCTGCACCGAGAATTGGCTTAGTAACGATCTCAATCAGCGGAATACCTGCGCGGTTGCAGTCCACCAGCGAACGCGTAGCACCGTGAATACGACCATCGGCACCGCCCAAGTGCGTCAGCTTGCCGGTGTCCTCTTCCATGTGAGCGCGCTCGATTTCGACACGGAACTCCGTGCCGTCGTCAAGCTGAACGTCAAGATATCCGTCGTAGGCGATTGGTTCGTCGTACTGCGAAATCTGGTAGTTCTTCGGCTGGTCCGGGTAGAAGTAGTTCTTGCGCGCGAAGCGGGAGGACTCAGCAATCTCGCAGTTCAGCGCCAGGCCAATCTTGATGGCCCACTCAACGCCCTGACGGTTAACCACGGGCAGCGCGCCAGGTAGGCCGAGGCTGCAGGGATCGACGTTGCTATTCGGCTCGGCACCAAAGTGCGCCGAAGAGGGGGAGAACATCTTGGTATTCGTCGAGAGCTCGACGTGAACCTCCATGCCCATTACCGGATCAAAACGTTCGAGGACCTCATCAAAGTCCATCAAGTCATCAGCGTATGCAGCGGTCATGTTTGTAGAGTCTACTAGCGATGGCCCCGCAGGCGTGCCCTAGGGTATAAGTCGTGCCCGGAGTTAACGAACACCCACCGATTCCACCGACGTCAGCACGCGAAACGCCAACGTTCCGTGACGCCGCTGACCGCCACCGCGCAGGCGCTACTTTCGACGACGACCTACAAGAAAGCGCTGACGGCGCCACTGGCTACCACCGCGTACGCCCCGGATATCCTCCAACCGTCAGTGAAGCGCTTACCCGCCTTGCACCGCGCCCACAGGTAGTCGCCGATATCGGCGCCGGCACTGGAAAACTCACCGCCTCGCTTGCCGACGTCTACCGCGACGCCACCCTGCTGGCACTCGATCCCTCCACCGCGATGCGCCAAGCACTGATGCACAATGTGCCAGCGGCGGAATGCCTGAACGGCACTGCGGAGCACACGGGACTGGAGTCCAACAGCGTCGATGTAGCAACATGTGCGCAGACATGGCACTGGGTGGACCCGACAGCTGCAAGTAAAGAACTCACTCGGGTGCTACGCGCGGATGGCGTGGCTATGTTGGTGTGGAACACCTTGGATGTTTCCGTACCGTGGGTGCATCGGCTCAGCCGTATCATGCACGCCGGCGACGTGTTGCGTCCCGGCTTCTACCCCGAGGTTGGCCCGGAGTTGGAGCTAGTCGATGAGGTACGCCTGGCCTGGGAGCAGACACTGACCATCGAGGACATCGTGCTGCTGGCACGAACCCGTTCCTATTGGCTTCGTTCCAAGCCTGCCACACGCGCCAAGGTGGAGACGAACTTACATTGGTATCTCCACGAACACTTGGGGCACACATACGAAGAAGGCATCGCCCTTCCCTACCGGTGCGATGCCTTCTATTTTCGAGCCACCTAAATTTTCGAGCCGCCTAGTCGCGCTAGTTACTTTTCTTTCTTCGGCTTAGGGTGAGCCACACGCTTCAATGCGTTCTTAGTCTGTCCGGCAAGCTTCTTCGGCGCAGTAGCCGTGACCTCGCCTGGGAAGGAGTCCCTCGCGGTCTCGCGAGGATTGTCCTCATCGGAGGCTTCCTCGATTTCGGAAAGTTTCTCCAGGCGCTCATTATCCTTTTCTACGATGCGCTCGGCGTCATCCTCGGTGAATTCAACATTATCGTCGCTAACCAGTTCCTCGACGATGTCGTCGCGGACGCTCTCCTGAAGATCGACGTTGGAAATGTTGGAGTTGGCCAAAGCGCGGTCGAGCTTCTTCTGATCGGCGGTGGTGAACTTCTTGTTCGGATGCATCTTCCGGCGTGCGAGCTTACGGATACGGCCGCGACGCTTCGACTCCTCCATCAGCTTGTTACGTCCAGCCAGGTACGCACCACACAGAATCACGATAAGAGCGATACCGACGTAGCCAAGGGCCGGGTAGATGGAGCCAACCAGGGCCTTGAAACCGAAGAAGCTCAATCCAAAACCAATCAGCACCGTCACGATGAATACCAGTCGGAAACGCTGCGGAGTATTGCGTGTCAAGCGGCGACCCAACGCGTAGAACATACCGATGGCGGTATTGAAAATCATGGCGTAGATGATGATCGCCATCACCGTACCCAGAACCGGATGAATTTCATTGACAATTGCCAGAGTCGGCATATCCTCATGGCCAACGGACTCGACCTTGAAGAAGAGGGCAAAGGTCACCAACGTCAGCAGACCTGCGTAAATGGTGCCGCCCATGAGACCACCGATGCCAGCTTCACGCGGGTTCAGGTAGCTACCGCCAATGACGATGGACATCGATACGGCCACCATCACGCAGAAACCAACATAGTTCAGGGCAGAAACAGACCAGTGCGGCAGCGAGGTCGACAGTTCAGTGGTGTACTGCGCGGCCTCCGACATCGAAGTATCGGTGGTGAACAAAGTGTAGATACCGGCTCCCAGCAGGAACACGATAATGAATGGAGTGACCATGCCGATCACTCGGCTGACCTTGTCCGCATCCAGCATGCCGACACCCAAAGTCAGGGCAACCATGATGACGGCGCCGATCCACACCTCAAGTCCGAATTGCTGATTCAGGTTCGCACCGGCACCGGCGAACATGACGAAGCCGGTACAGAACAGCGTGATCATCACGGCGATGTCCAGAATCTTCGAAACCCAATTGCGGGTGATTACGTCGAAGACCTCGGAGTGCTCGTCAGCCTGCAAGTAGCTGGCAATTGACAGCACTGCCAGGCCACTGGCAATCATCACGACGGAAGCGAGTACAACGCCCCACAAGCCGTTAGTGCCAAATGCCACGAAGTACTGCATCATTTCCTGGCCGGATGCGAATCCGGCACCGACAGTTAGGCCGACAAAGGCCATCGCGATTGTTGTGGCTCTTTTCCACATAACGAGAAAATCCTAAATATAAGTCTATTTTTCAAAACCGGAACCTTACAAAGCATACTGCCCGAGCTGGTGATTGATACACCAGCTCGGGCAGTATGCCTATTTTGTTACGAAGATGTGCCTAAATGTTTAGCAACGCGTGCTTAACCAAACAGCGCAGCAGCGGCACGGTAACGGCCATCCGGCACAACCTTCAACTCAGCAACCGCATCGTCGATGTCGATACGCTCGATGTTCTCACCGTGCAGAGCGACAATCTTGCCGAAGTCCCCCTCGTGTACTGCTCGGGTGGCATGGACACCGTAGCGGGTAGCTAGCACGCGGTCGTACGCAGTCGGCGTACCGCCACGCTGAATGTGGCCCAGAACCGTGGTGCGAACGTCGTACCCGGTGCGCTTCTTAATCTCCGCGCCAATGACCTGACCAATACCGTTGAAGGTCTGGTGACCAAACTGGTCAACACCGCCCTCTTCGTACTCCATGGTGCCCGGCTTCGGGGTGGCGCCCTCAGCGACGACGATAATGCCGTACTTCTCACCCATCTGGAAACGGCGCTCCATCGACTTCACAATCTCGTTGATGTCGAATGGCTTTTCCGGAATGACAATGTGGTGAGCACCGCCGGCCATACCCGCATGCAAAGCAATCCAGCCCACGTGTCGACCCATGACCTCAACAATCATGACGCGCTGGTGGGATTCCGCAGTGGTGTGCAGACGGTCAACCGCGTCGGTGGCAACAGCCACAGCCGTGTCGAAACCGAAGGTGTAGTCCGTACCGTTGACGTCATTATCAATAGTCTTCGGAACACCGACAACCGGCACCCCATTGTCCGAAAGCCACTTGCCGGCCTTCAGCGTACCTTCGCCACCGATTGGGATCAGGGCATCGATGCCCGCATCAGAGAGATTTTCCTTGATGCGGTCGAGGTTAGACATGAGAATGTCCGGATGCACGCGGCCGGTGCCCAGCATCGTGCCGCCACGCAGCAGCATGCGGTCAATCCGCTCATCGTCGTAAAGCTGGACCCTACGGTCTTCCATAAGACCAATCCAACCGTCCTCAAAACCGACGACGGTTGAGCCGTACTCGCTCGAGCTGGTACGGACAATTGCACGGATAACGGCATTCAGACCGGGACAATCTCCACCGGAGGTAAGGGTCGCAATTCGCATGATGCCCACCTTAGTCGCGTTAGTCAGTTCGTGCTTGACGGCCTTGGTCGAAACTACTTCTGCAGGTACTCCTGCCCTGGTAGCTCGGACGGTAGCTCCATCTTCGTCGTCACCTCCGATGTCGGCAGAAGACCATATTCCTCGAGCGTCTTGCGCACGTACTCTGCGGCATCGACGTTCAGCGGAGACTCCGTCCACAATGCAATCGGTAGGTTAATAAAGCGATTCTTCTTGACCGCCTCGAGATCCTTCGTTGCCGGATTCGTGCGCAGAACCTTGATCTTCTCTTCAAAGGTCTGACCCGGATAGTCCACAATCGCGATGAAGTCTGGATTCATCTCCGCGACATGCTCCCAGGAGGTCGTAGTCCAGGTGTCCTTAATCGACTCGGTCGCATTGGTCGCACCAGCCTTGTCCAGGATGCCCTGCGGGGCACCAAAGGAACCCGAGGTAAACGGGGCGTCACCAGCAGAGTCAAAGAGGAAACCCACCGGCTTCTTGTCGCCCTTCGGTGCGGTATCCAGGGCATGTAGACGGTTATCAATATCCGCAATAACCTTGTCGCCCTCACCGTCGTGGCCAGTCAGGGTAGCGATGTTCTTCAGATCAATTTTGACAGCTTCCCACGGATCCACCAGACCACGAGTATGCCCCGGGTCGCCACTGCCTTCCTTGCCCGCCGAGGCTGCGTCACCAGTGCGGCAAGATTCCGTCAGGGTGTAGGCGCCGATACCGTGCTCGGAAAGCGATTCCGGGGTAATACCCTTATCCTCGCTAAACCCATAGCCCCATCCCGCCAGCATCACATCCGGCTCGGCCGCAATAACTTGCTCCAGATTCGGGTACTCCTTCGCGACCTCCGGCTTCTGCGCGATTGCATCGCCGTAAGCTGCGGTCAACACCGGCAGATGCGAGGCCATAGAGCTCACCGCTGTGATCTCATCCGCAGCCCCCACCGCCAGCGCCAGCGAAGCAATATTGCCGTCATTGATTAGCAGTTTCTTAGCCACACCCGGGTAACTAACTTCTTCACCGCAGTTGGTGAGAGTAAGGCCTGACGACGAGGCCTGCGTTCCCTCATCAGAGCCACAGGCGGCGGCTCCGAATGCCAGAGCAGCCACAGCGATACCAGCTGCTGAGGCACGAAGAGGACGTCGGAAAGTGTGTCCGTAATTCATGGGAATACTCCTAGTTGATGGTGACAGCATCCAGCTCGCTATCGATTGCGAGGTGGCGGCGGCCAGCGGGGGAATTGAGCTGACAGGATTCAACCTGAAAGATTTGGGCGACAAAGTCGCGGGTAAGCACTTCTGTGGGAATGCCGTCGGCCGCGATACCGCCGTCCGCGACCACGATGACGCGGTCGAAGTGGTTCATCACCAGGTCCAAGTCGTGGATCGCGGCAATGACACACGCTCCGCTGGAGCGGGCCAGACGGAGGACGGATTGTTGATGGCGCACGTCGAGGTGGTTAGTGGGCTCGTCGAGAAGCATGATTGGCGAGTCCTGGGCGATGGCACGCGCCAGACACACGCGACGGCGTTGCCCACCCGAGAGTTGCCCACACAGGCGTTGCGCAACCGCTTCCAACCCCACGAGCTCCAGCGCACGGTCGACGTGGGAATTGTCCTCGGCAGTGTTGCCACCAAAAAGGCGCTGGTAGGGCAAGCGCCCCAGGGAGACAAAGTCGCGCACGCGCATTTCGGCGGGTGGAACCTCGTTCTGCGCGACGAAAGCCAGATCGCGGGCGCGGTGCTTCGAGCTGATTGAGCTCATCGATTTGCCGTTAATCTCAACCTCGCCCGTGGCCGGTTTCGTGATTCCACCGAGCGCACGCAGCAACGTGGATTTGCCCGCGCCGTTAACACCGATGATGGCGGTCATGGGTTCTGCACCGAAGTTGAGGTTGACTCCGCTGACAATGGTGCGCCCAGCGATATCGCAGCGCACATCTTTAGCGGCGAGTACAGATTTTTGTGGGGCGCTCATTTACTCGGCACCTCCGTAGCTGTAGTGCGAACGGCTCATGAGGTATAGGAAAAGTGGTGCACCAACCAATCCCGTGACTACTCCCAGCGGCATTTCCTGGCTTCCGCCCACTACGCGCGCGATGATGTCCACCCAGATGAGAAACAGTCCACCCATGAGTGCAGCAACCGGTAGGACAACGCGGTGTGTGGCCCCTACCAAGATGCGGGTCAAGTGTGGAATCACCAGGCCGACAAACCCGATGCCACCCGAGACCGCAACAAGCGTGCCAACGAGGACAGCCTGGAGCACAAATACCTGTGTGCGTAGCCGAGAAACGTCAATACCTACGGCTGCTGCAGTGCTCTCACCAGTTGCCAACGCATCCAGATGACGGGCTTTGACCAGGAAAAACAACAGTACTGCGATGAGGACAATGAGCGGGAAGAGCGTCTTCAGCCATGTCGCACCGGCAACAGAGCCCAGCATCCAAAACATCACGGACTGCGCGGCCCTCGGGTCTGGCCCAGCGAAGACCATGAAGCTACTCAGCGCGGAAAACGCAGCGGAGAGCACAACGCCAGAGAGCACCAAGCGCAGCGGAGTCAGCCCACCGCCTGCAGTGGCGAAAGCACCGACTGCGAGGGTGGCCATGACTGCACCGAGGAGTGCGCCGAATGTCAGCGGCGCGATGGGGCTACCGGAGAAAGCACCAAAGATAATCACCGCGGTCGCACCAGCGCCGGCGCCGGCAGAAATACCTAGCAGATACGGGTCTGCCAACGGGTTACGGACCAATGTCTGCATAGCCACACCGGAGACAGCTAGCCCCGCCCCTACAATCGCTGCGAGAATTCCCCGGGGAGCGCGGAGGTTCCAGATGATGGTGTCCGAACTGGCGGGCACAGATTCATCGAGCTCAGTGCCGAAGATGTGATGCGAGATGACCTGTGTCGTGGTGGACCAGGTGATATCCGCCGAGCCGAAGACCACCGCAGCGACCAGACTGACGGCAATGGCTATGACAATGACCAGCCCATAGATCCACGGCATAAACCGCGGTGGGTTTTTAAATCTAACTCTCTCCATGTTTGCGTTCCTGCGCATGTATGAAACTCTCCCCGACACGACAACAACCGCCGCTCTCCCACTTCAGTGAGAAAACGACGGTTGCAGAAAACCGACTAAGGCTTATTGAACGCTTTTATGCAATCGAGCCGCGAACCTTTTCGTAGGCAGCGCCGACCTTGTACAGACGATCATCACCGTGGCGCGGAGCCATAATCTGCAGGCCTACCGGCAGGCCGGTGTCTTCAGCCAGGCCCGACGGCACGGACATGCCACACATGCCGGCCAGGTTGAGCGGCAGAGTACACAGGTCGAACATGTACATGCTCAGCGGGTCGTCAACCTTCTCGCCCAACTTAAACGCAGTGGTCGGAGTGGTCGGCGAGATCAGGACATCCACCTGTTCGAAGGCCCGCTCGAAGTCCTGCTGAATCAGGGTACGGACGCGCTGTGCCTGGATGTAGTAGGCGTCGTAGTAACCGACCGATAGCGCATAGGTACCGATGATGATGCGTCGCTTAACCTCATCGCCGAAACCAGCGGCACGGGTCATAGCCATGACCTCATCGGCCGAGTGCGAACCGTCATCACCAACACGCTGGCCGTAACGCATGCCGTCGAAACGAGCCAGGTTGGAGCTGACCTCACACGGCAGAATCAGGTAGTACGCGCTCAGTGCGTGGTCGAAGTTCGGGCAATCGACCTCGACCACCTCTGCGCCAGCTTCCTTAAGCTTGTCGACGGCCTCGTGGAAGCTGTCCAGTACGCCGGCCTGGTAACCCTCGGTGCGGTCGAACTGCTTGACGATGCCGACCTTAACCCCCGTGAGGTCACCGGTAGCACCTTCCTTGGCAGCAGCAACCACATCGGCAATCGGCTGCTCCGTGGAAGTCGAGTCATTCTCGTCGTGACCAGCAATGATTTCGTGCAGCAGCGCGGTGTCCAGAACGGTTCGCGCGGTCGGCCCACCCTGGTCCAACGAGGAGGCACAAGCGACCAGGCCGTAGCGGGATACCGTGCCATAGGTCGGCTTCACGCCGACCGTTGCGGTCAGAGCTGCTGGCTGACGAATCGAGCCACCGGTGTCAGTACCGATAGCCAGCGGAGCCATACCGGAAGCCAGCGCCGCGGAAGAGCCACCACCGGAACCGCCTGCGGTGCGCTCAACATCCCACGGGTTGTGAGTCGGGCCGTAAGCGGAGTTTTCAGTCGACGAGCCCATGGCGAACTCATCCATGTTGGTCTTACCCAGGATTGGGATGCCAGCTGCACGCAGCTTGGCAGTAACCGTTGCGTCGTAAGGGCTCATGTAGCCCTCGAGCATCTTGGAAGCACAGGTGGTCGGCGCATCGGTGGTAGTGAAGACATCCTTCAGTGCCAGCGGAACACCGGCCAGCGCGGAGGCCGGCTCCTCGCCAGCATCCAGCGACTCATCGACCTTGCGAGCTGCAGCCAGGGCCTCTTCGGCACCGACGTGCAGGAATGCGTGAATGTCCTCATCAATTGCCGCGATACGGTCGAGGAACGCCTGGGTGACCTCTACCGAGGTCAGCTCACGAGCGTGAATCTTCTGTGCGAGCTCGAAAGCGCTCAGCCCCAGAATCGGGTCCTCAGCAACAGCGGCATGCAGATTCGGGTTAGCTGCAGTCATTTCTTCCACGTACTCCTACTCGCCGAGAATCTGGGGAACTTCAAAGCGCTGGCGGTCCTGCGACGGCGCCTGGTCCAGCGCCTGCTCCGCAGTCAGCGTCGGCTTGACGACGTCCTCGCGCATCACACCGGACAGCGAAGAGGGGTGACTCATCGGTTCCACATCATCCGCAGCCACCTTTTGAACGGCCTGGACGTGGTTAATAATGCCGTCGATCTGACCGGCGAACTCGTCGAGTTCCGCGTCAGTCAGAGCCAGACGGGACAATCGCGCTAGGTGTGCGACCTCATCGCGTGAGATAGCTGGCACGCTAGTACCCCTTTCATTTCTTCGTACGAAGCTAGTGCACAGAAGTTTAGTTGAAACTGATTTTGAACCGCGCGAGCGGGCTGTACTTGCCAACAGTAGTCGTTATCGTTGAGTCGTTGTCCGCAGGGTCTTACATTTCAGAGGTTTACCCTGTAACCTAAATCACTACTTCTATAGTTACACCGCAAGAATCACTCTCAATTATTCGAAAGGTTGTACACACAGCCATGAGTTACCTCCTTCGCATCCAGCTTCCCGACGAACCAGGCGCACTTGGCTACGTCGCGGCTGCCCTGGGCGAAGTAGAAGGTGATATTCGCAGTGTCGACGTCGTAGATTACGGCGCTAATGGCGTTGTTGTCGACGACATCGTGGTTGACCTGCCTATGGGCCTGCTCCCAGACACACTGATTACAGCGGCTCAGTCCATTAGCGGAGTGGAAGTCGATTCAATTAGACCTTTCTCCGGCTCGGTTGACCGCCGCGGACAGATTGCGCTGCTGGCCAAGTTCTCACAGCACACGAAGAACTTGGATCGTGCCCTCGGAGATGTCGTCGACGGCCTGCCTCAGACTATGACTGCAGGCTGGGCTATCGTCCTCGGCGAACAGAGCGATGGCCACTGGGTGCGTCGCGCTTCCTCTACCGCTGCTCCAGAGGATAACGGCCGGACTCTGCCGGAAGCCCCGATTGACTCGCCACGAAACCTGGATCCGGACGAAGAAACGTGGCTGCCGGAGGACTGGACGGTTATGGACTCCTCCATTGCCGCTACTCCAATGGGCGAGGGTCTGGTTCTCGTTATTGGCCGGCCCGGCGGGCCGGACTTCCTGCCAAGTGAGGTTGAGCACTTGGGACGTATTGGCACGATTGTCGGCGCGATTATCGACTAGCAGCGACTAGTGGGCTGCTCCCTTCTGCTCGAAGCTCTTACCCTATGGCTCCTCCCCTATGGAGCGCAGTGATTCACGCTTAGCGGTAAAGTCTGGAAATGATACCAGTCAATAAGGAGCTTCTTTGATGTCGAACTTGAGTGACCTCGTCGGATCCCACGTTCGTGCCGAATCCGGCCGTGTCCCCCAGTCGTCCACTGAGATGGAATTCTGGTCCGGTCTGTCACGGGTTGTTGTCGATGACCTAGCGGACAACTGGCAGCGCACCACGGAGGCATACGCTGCTACCCGCCAGCAGCACTACTTCTCCGCCGAGTTCCTCATGGGTCGCGCCCTGCTGAACAACCTGCTCAATGCAGGCCTGGTGGATGAGGCCTCCGCTGCGGTGGAAAAGTACGGCAAGAATCTGACAGACGTGCTCGAGGCCGAACACGACGCCGCTCTCGGTAACGGTGGCCTGGGTCGTCTGGCCGCCTGCTTCCTGGATTCCTGTGCCACGCAGAATCTGCCGGTGACCGGTTATGGCATCCTCTACCGCTACGGTCTGTTCAAGCAGAGCTTTGAAAACGGCTTCCAGGATGAGCACCCGGATCCGTGGATGGAAGAGGGCTACCCCTTCGTCATTCGTCGCGAGGAACTGTCCAAGATTGTCACCTTTGATGACCTGGTCGTGCGCGCTGTTCCATATGACATGCCAATTACCGGCTACGGCACCGATAACGTCGGCACGCTGCGCCTGTGGCACTCGGAGCCAATGCGTGAGTTCGACTATGACGCCTTCAACTCGCAGCGTTTCACCGACGCCATTGTCGAACGGGAGCGCGTCCATGACCTGTGCCGCGTGCTCTACCCGAATGACTCGACCTATGACGGCAAGGTGCTGCGCGTTCGCCAGCAGTACTTCTTCGTCTCGGCTTCGCTGCAGACAATGATTGATTCTTACATCGAGAATCACGGCGAGGACCTGCGCGATTTCCACAAGTACAACTCCATTCAGCTCAATGACACCCACCCGGTGCTCGCGATCCCAGAGCTGATGCGTCTACTCCTGGATGAGCACGATATGAGCTGGGACGACGCCTGGAACGTCGTTTCCAACACCTTCGCCTACACCAACCACACCGTTCTGGCAGAAGCGTTGGAGACCTGGGAATACTCCATTTTTGACCGTCTCTTCGGTCGCGTTCTGGAGATCACCCGTGAGATCGACCGCCGCTTCCGCGAAGACCTGGCGGGGCGCGGCTTCGACCAGGGCAAGATTGACTACATGGCGCCGATTTCCCACGGCCGCATCCACATGGCGTGGATCGCCTGCTACGCTGCGTACTCCATCAACGGTGTGGCTGCCCTGCACACGGAAATCATTAAGCGCGAAACGTTGAAGGACTGGCACGATATCTGGCCGGAGCGCTTCAACAACAAGACCAACGGAGTCACCCCGCGCCGCTGGCTCAACCAGTGCAACCCGCGCCTGTCGGCGCTGCTGACTCGCCTGTCGGGTTCGGATGCCTGGGTCACCGACCTGGACAAGCTCGCTGAGCTCGAAAAGTTTGCTGACGACGAGGCCGTGTTGCGTGAGATTCTCGACATCAAGCACGAGAACAAGAAGGACTTCGCCACCTGGCTGGAGCACCGCCAGGGTATTTCGGTGAACCCGGACGCCATCTTCGATACCCAGATTAAGCGTCTGCACGAGTACAAGCGCCAGCTTCTCAACGCGCTCTACATCCTGGATCTCTACTACCGCATCAAGGAAGACCCAGCGCTGGACGTGCCACCGCGCGTGTTCATCTTCGGTGCCAAGGCCGCCCCAGGCTACGTTCGCGCGAAGGCCATCATTAAGTTCATCAACGCTATCGCGGACAAGATCAACAACGATCCGGACATGGACGGTCGCCTGCAGGTCGCCTTCGTTGAAAACTACAACGTCACCCCGGCAGAGCACATCATCCCAGCCACCGACGTCTCCGAGCAGATTTCCACTGCCGGTAAGGAAGCTTCGGGTACCTCGAACATGAAGTTCATGATGAATGGCGCACTGACGCTGGGCACCATGGACGGTGCAAACGTCGAAATCGTCGACGCCGCCGGCGAAGAGAACGCCTACATCTTCGGTGCGCTGGAAGAGGAACTGCCGGAGCTGCGCCGCACCTACAGCCCACGTGGCACTTACGAAACGGTGCCGGGGCTCAAGCGCGCTGTCGATTCGCTTGTCGACGGCACTTTTGATGACGGTGGCAGCGGAATGTTCCACGACCTGCACTTCTCGCTGCTAGAGTCCAACGGGTACGAGCCGGCCGACGTTTACTACGTCCTCGGCGACTTCGCTGACTACCGCGAAACCCGTGACCGCATGGCCGAGGACTACCGCGACGAGCTGGCGTGGGCCAAGAAGTGCTTCCTGAACATCATCCGTTCGGGCCGCTTCTCCTCCGACCGCACCATCCGCGATTACGCCAACGAGGTCTGGAAGCTAGAAGAGACCAAGATTTAGGCCTGACCAGTTTCCAGCAACCGCTTGAACCCATCCTCATCGAGGATGGGCAAGCCCAGTTCCTCGGCCTTTGTGGCCTTGGAGCCGGCGTTTTCGCCAACCACCACGTAGTCGGTCTTCTTCGACACCGACCCCGCGGCCTTACCACCACGGGAGATAATGGCTTCCTTCGCGCTATCGCGTGTGAAGTCCTCCAAAGAGCCGGTGACTACCACGGTCAATCCCTCTAGCACCTGATCTGGGCGATCGGTGACCTCATCGGCCATGCGCACACCCGCAGCTTCCCAGCGCTCAACAACCTCGCGGTGCCAGTCCACCTCAAACCAATCGGCTACGGAATCGCCAATAATCTCACCGATCCCGTCAATCGCCGAAATCTCCTCACGGCTCGCAGCCCGCAGCGCCTCCATCGAGCCGAACTTCTGCGCCAAGGTCCGCGCTACCGTCGGGCCCACATGGCGAATAGACAGACTGACCAATACACGCCACAGCTCTTTATCCTTGGCTGCCTCAATATTGGCCAGCAGCTTCTTACCATTGGCATTCAGCGTTTTGCGCGAAGCCGTGGTGTAGACCTCAGTGCCGAGCAAATCTTCCTCGGTGAGGTCGAAGAGCAGGGACTCGTCGTCAAGCACGCCGCGATGAATCAAGTCGGCAGCACCCCTCTCCCCCAGGTTTTCAATATCAAACCCGGAGCGAGAGGCGAGGAATTCAATACGACGACGCAGCTGACCTGGGCAGTAACGGGTATTGGGGCAACGCCAATCGGCATCGCTGTCCTTTGCCGGAGCCAAACGAGTACCGCACTCGGGGCACAGAGTCGGGTAAATGTACTTTCGCTCGCTGCCATCTCGGAGATCGGCCACGGGACCGAGCACCTCTGGAATCACGTCACCGGCCTTGCGGATGGTCACGCGGTCCCCGATGAGCACTCCCTTTCGGTGCACTTCAGAAGGGTTGTGTAGCGTCGCCATCTCGACCGTCGATCCCGCCACAAAGACTGGCTTCATGACGGCATATGGCGTCGCACGACCAGTTCGTCCGATGGAGACTCGAATGTCCAGCAGGTCCGTCGTGACCTCTTCTGGCGGGTACTTATACGCAATCGCCCAGCGTGGCGCCCGCGAGGTCGCGCCCAGCGCGCGCTGCTCGGAAAGGGAGTCAACCTTGACCACAAGCCCATCCATCTCGTGGATAGCATCGTGGCGGTGCTCTCCCCAGTACTGCATCTGCTTGACGACGTCGTCCGCGGAATGAACCTGCTTTGTATACGGCGACACGTGGAAGCCCCACTCGTCCAAAGCCCGATAGGCCTCGTGTTGGGACTGCGGACGCCATCCCTCGATATGGCCAATTCCATGGCAAATCATGGACAAACGGCGCTTTGCCACTTCTGCAACGTCCTTTTGTCGCAGTGAACCCGCAGCTGCGTTACGCGGGTTCGCGAACGGCTTCTGGCCTGCGTCGACGCGGTCGGCATTGATGCGTTCGAACTCTTCCAACGAGATAAAGACTTCACCACGTACCTCGAGCACGTCGGGGATGTTCTCGCCGCTGATTTCATGCGGAATATCTTCGATGGTGCGCGCATTAGCGGTGACGTTCTCCCCCACGCGGCCGTCTCCGCGGGTGGCCGCCCGGACAAGGCGACCTTTCTCATAGACCAGGTCAATTGACAGGCCATCGATCTTCAGCTCAGTCAGGTATGTGCTGGCCGGAGTGCGGGCCAACCAGTCGCGCAGTTCCTGCTCATCGAAAACATTATCCAAGCTGTAGAGGCGTTCGAGATGCTCAACGGGCTCGAACACTTCGCCGTCGGCAGGCGCTTCGACCTGCGCACCGACCTGCTGCGTGGGGCTGTCCGGCACCACCAGATCGGGCCACTGCTCCTCTAAGTGCTGCAATTGACGGAACATCTCGTCGTACTCAGCATCGGAGATAACCGGCTGTGCGGTGTAGTACAGCGCAGCGTTTTCACGAATGCGAGTAGCTAGATCTTGCCAATTCTCCCGGACGTCCGCCGGCGCTGGTTCGGAGGCGGGGGCGCTGGAAAACGAAGACAAATCGGAGGTTGACAGGTCGGAGTTCTCATCGGTCGAGGAAGTCACGTCGCTCATTCTATGTCATTGCCCGGATGCGCCGGTCGAACTGAAATTCTCTTGACCCGTTCCTGTCACGTCAGTGAATCCGTGCTCTCCGCTACAGTTGAGACATGCATAATTTCGATCCGCGACGCATGCTCGCGTTTGATCTGGAGACTACCGGCACGGACCCCCGTACCTGCAAAATCGTCACTTCCGCATTGGTCCGGCTGACGGAGCAGGGCAAAGATTCCACCATCATGCTCGCCGATCCCGGTGTCGAAATTCCGCAAGCTGCGTCTGATGTGCACGGCATCACCACTGAAAAAGCTCGCGCGGAGGGGCGTCCGCATGATGAAGTTTTGGCGGATACCATTGCGGGTCTTCGAGCTGCCTGGCGCGATGGTCTGACTGTAGTGGCCTACAACGCGGCCTATGATTTGACCGTACTTCGCTCGCAAGACCCCAGTTTTACTGTTGACGGGCTCGTGGTCGATCCTTTTGTGCTGGACAATTACTTCGATCCTGATCGCCGTGAAAAGCGCACTCTAACTGATGTCTCCCGCCACTATCAGGTGCGGCTAGACGGGGCACATGATGCCACCGAGGATGCTCTCGCCGCCGCGCGCATCGCGTGGGTGATGGCGCGTCACTACCGTGAATTGACCGAAAAATCGGGAGACGAACTCATGGAGCTGCAAGCTGTCGCGTACTACCAGTACAAGAAGAACCTGCAGCGTTGGCTGGCAGACAAAGGCCGCGACGTATCTAACTTCACTTTCGGGTGGCCGACCGACGTTACTGACGCTTAAGGTCGGCTCACCGTACTTGCACACGGAAGGGCTGGTTAGCCACTGCCCACTAGTGTTCGGCTGACACTATTTCTGCCCGCGGCTGTTCCTTTGATTCGGCGAGCAACTTGCTCGGCTTTGTTGGCCACAGTGCATTGTCACCAATCAGGCGGACAATGGCCGGGACAATGAAGGGGCGGACCACGAAGGTATCCAGCAAAATACCAAGTGCCAGGCCCAAACCGAACTGGTAGAGCTCACGGATTGGCTGCGTCATCAGCACTGCGAAGGTAGCTGCCAGAATCAGACCTGCCGATGAAACCACGCCGCCAGTTCGGGCAACGGCAATCTTCATTGCCGCACGCATATCGTGGTGCTTCAGCTCCTGCCGCAGCCTACTCATCACAAAGATGGTGTAGTCCACCCCCAGTGCAATCAAGAACACCAGAATGTAGGAAGTCACGCGGTTACCAATGCCCTCATCTCCCTGAATATTCAGTGCAATTAGGACGGTTACCCCCATCGTGGCGACGAACGACAGCAACAGTGTCGCTGCCAAGTACAGCGGCGCTAGTAGGGATTTGAGTAGCACTGCCAACACAATTGCCACGATGACAATCATCACTGGCACCAGCATCTTGATATCGCGATCGAGCTCAGCGCGGACGTCGCTAAGCTCAGCGGTTTCGCCCGTGGCAGTCACTGTCGTGTCTGCGGAAGCACCAGCCGTCTTCAGTGCATCGCGCACATCATTGCTGATGGGTTCCAGAGCTTCCATGGATTCTATGATGTATGGATCCTGATTGAGCACAACAGTCATGTGTGCCGTCTCACCGTCATCGGTGACATCACGGGCAGTGACACTAATTCGGGCGATATCCGCAGAATCCTTCTTTGCCACCTCTTCAGCGGCCTGCTGCAGCTGCGGCAAGTCGAGATTCTTCCCTTCGATAAGCAAGGTAGTCGGGGCAATTTCGCCCGCACCAATATCGCGGGCCGCAAGCTCCTGCCCCGCCGCCGAGTCGGTATCCACGCGGAAGCCAGTGAGGAAGTTGAAAGACTCCTTGTAATTCAAGACCCCCAGCGACATCACAATCAGCAGTGCCAGGCCTGCGGCTAGAACAGCCTTTGGCTTCTTGTCGACGGTATTGGCGACCTTCGTCCACATCTTCGAGTCGACTCGCTGGAGTGCCTTGTCATATCCGCCCGGCCAGAATGCAGCCTTGCCCACCGCAATGAACAACGCCGGCAGGAACACGGCAGCAACGATGGCCATTGAAGCGACACCGATAGCGAGATACGGGCCGAAGCCTTGCAACGCGGGCGACTTGGTGAATAGCAGCGCCATCATTGCCAGGATGATGGTGCCTGCGGAGCTAGCGAGAACCTCGCCAGTACGCCCCATTGCATCCACCATTGCAGCATTACGGTCCAGCTCTTGCTCCTTTTCTCGCTGGGTAGCCAGTGCTTCACGGTAGCGGGCATTGATAATCACCGCATAGTCAGTACCGACACCGAAGAGCAACACTGTCATAATCGATGCGGTCTGCGAGCTGATCTCAATGGCACCGGTATCTGCGAGCAACGCGCCGACGCTCTGTACCAGCTGCATTGCAACACCAACGGCCATCAACGGCAGGACCGCGAGTACTGGCGAACGATAAACTAGTAGCAAAATAACTAGCACCAAAAGAATGGTTCCGAGCATGAGCACCCGGTCACCAGAGGAAAAGACCTTCACGGTATCGGTGACGATGCCCGCTGGGCCGGTGAGGTGAGTTTCCACGTTGCCGGATTTGTCAGCATTATCTGCAATGGCGGCGATATCCTCGCGCAGTGCATCAATGTCATCGCGGTAGGACTTCTCAGTAGCATCGCCCACCGTGGGGACAACGATGGTTACGGTCTTTCCATCCTCGCTGCGGGTTCCTTCCGGTGAACCCGGGATACACTTGCCTTCACGAAGCACCTGGCTTCCCAAGCTGGTACACACGGGGCTAATCGGCGCCCGAGTAAAACCCCCGTCCCGCTCAGCTAAATCAGCGAGAACGTCGTGCGCGGCTTTCTCAGTGGTCTTTGCCGAGTCTGAGGTCAACACTACGACGGCAGGCAGAAGATTTGGCTCGGTGGGAAATGCCTCACGGAGACGCTTCTTCGCTTCCATTGACTGCGCAGTTTCCGACGGACCGTCGCCGGAATTCGTCTTTACGTCCTCCACAGAGGGCGCTACTGCTGACAGAAGCCCCACTACCAGCAACGACACGACGATGGTGAGCCACATGCGTCGTTTAGTGCCAAATAAAGCGGCGTTGAATCGCCGATACATGACGCGGGTGTCCTTTCTAGGTGATTATCTGCATTTTCTTGTGGATTGTCTCCAGTTCCTGAGATTATGAGAACACCGTGACTTATAAAATCAGAGAAACGAACGCTCCATTTCTTCTCAGAATCCGAGGATTTCGCCATGCCTAGAATTTCTGCGGCCACCGTTGTCGAACACCGTCGACAAGTCAATGAAAAGCTGATGGATGCCGCTAGCAGCCTGCTCGCAAAACAAACACTTAGCGACATCGAGGCACCCCTTAAGGTGGGTGAGATTGCAAAGGAAGCCGGAATTGCTCGGTCCAGTTTTTATCGCTACTACAACACTGTCGATGATCTGGTCGCAGCGTTGGTCCTACGCGACTTCCCCGAATGGAAAGCCACCGTCGGCACTTCCGTGAAAGAGGCAAAGGACCCTATTTCCGCAGCTCGCGCATTTGTCCGCGCCAACATCAGTATGGCCAGCGACTCAAAGCACGCGTGGCGCACCGCTGTCTTTTCCTACCACTTTCACCAAGATGCACAGCGCGAAATCGGTGCGATTCACTCGGAACTGCATGACATTCTCGTCGTGGCAATCACTAAGCTCGACAGCCTCGCCGAATCTCAGGGCTATCTCGTCGCACGCACAATCCAAAACATTGTCAACTCCGCCGTCACTGCCGTAGAGGCACTTTCGCTTAACGACGAACAGTTGGATACCTACATTGCGTGGCATGAAGAAGCTGTGGAAGCGATATTGGTCTCCGCTACCGCGCAGGCTACAAATCCCCCGCAGCGCGACGCATCAACTCAGCTGTCTCCCGACCCGCACGAAGCTGAGCAATAGTTTCATCAATGTCGCTGTGCGCAAACCCTGACACTGGGGCAATGGAGAGTTTGCTTGCGCGGTTCTGGTGGGAATACCCCAATTCCTCCCACAACCGTGCAGCCTGCTCAGCTACTCCACGCGGAGAGCTACCGATAGCTGCTCCGGTAAACTCTTCCCGCTCCGCTACATGCACGGGCACGATGCCAAGCTGCAGCTCTATTCCCTTATCGACCGCCGCAGCAACAAAGTCCAGGTTTGCATTCGTCGAGAGTTCAGTATGCGGAATCCACAGCCCGGTAACACCGGAGTCTGCAATTGCGCTGAGCTCCACACCCTCAATTTTCTCCACGGCGATTGCGGTCTCGATTCCATCGTTAAGCAATTCGGACGTGAGACGGCGGTACTCTTCGGCGATCTCACGCGATCCGACAGCTGGAAGGTAGCCGTTGATACCAAGCATCATTGAAGGGGCGCGTACTGTCCCGCTGGCAACTGCACTGAGCATCGGCTCAACGAGAAGGACTTCCACGGCGCAATCAAAGCGACGTCGCACATCGGCAGCCTGGTCGATGAGGCCAGCAGCCAGAGATTCGGCGAAGTAGGAAACTGCACCAGGGTCTGTTGCCACTAACCTGCCACCGGCAGTTTCCACGGAAGCTGCCATAGTCCAGGGGCCAGCTGCTACCAGGCGAACCAGCTGAGGCGCCGTTTCCCACAGTTCTTCGCAGGCATCAATGTCTCGAGCGAGGAAATCACGGGCCCGGGATTGAAGCCGGCCGACTCTGTCAGCTATCTTCCAGCTGCGCGCTCCCCTATCCACGTTCAGGTCGGCCATGAGTACAGCCGTGCGGCCAATCAAATCAGCACCGAGGCCGCGCGCAGGAAGTAGCGGCAGCGCTACATGTCCGTCCAAGCATTCACCTATAATGATCTCTGCTGCTGCACGGGGATCGATACCCGGCATGGGGCCTAAGCCGACAAAAGATGTCACGGTAAACGCGCTCTCCTGAATGAGGAATTAACAAGTAGCAATAATCGTGCCAGAACCGAGCACATAGTCTCCGGCCGGATCAGCGTGATACAGCACCGCCGCCTGGCCTGGAGCGATACCGCGAAGCGGCTCGGAGAGCTTTAGCTCAAAAGCACCACCTCGGCCGGTGAGTGCATCCTCTGGACCTGCCTTAACGTCGACAGTGCAGTCCACAGGCTGACCGTGGGCACGTACCTGCACCTGTAGTTTCCCTGCATCTGCCGCTGCCACAACCTCCGAAGGCTCAACCAACCAAATAGCTCGGTCCGCCTGCAGCACATTGACCTTCAGATCTTCGGCAGTGCCAATGGTCACCGTTGCGGTATCCGCATCGATTCCAGTGACATAGCGTGGCTTGCCGTCAGCCATAGGCCCGGGCAGGCCAATGCCTTTGCGCTGGCCGATGGTGAACCCATAAACACCATCGTGCTCAGCGACGGTATCGCCGCTCTCCTTATCAACGATAAGGCCCGGCCGACGCCCAATTTTAGCGCCCAGAAAAGCCTGGGTATTCCCATCCGGAATGAAACAAATATCGTAAGAATCTGGCTTATTTGCCGTGCCCAGCCCCATATCGCGCGCTTCTTCGCGGATCTCGGGCTTTTCAGTATCGCCGACCGGGAAAAGGGAGTGGTTGAGTTGCTCACGGTCGAGCACTCCAAGGACGTAGGACTGATCCTTTTTCATATCGCGGCCACGGCGCAACAGACCATCGTCGCCAAGCAAAGCGTAGTGACCAGTCACCACCGCGTCGAAGCCGAGCGCCAGACCGCGTTCCAACAGGGCTGCGAACTTAATCCGTTCGTTGCAGCGCAGGCAGGGGTTGGGGGTTTCGCCACGTTCGTATGAGTCGTAGAAGTCGTCCATGACCTCTTCTTTGAAGCGCTCGGAGAAGTCCCATACATAGAACGGAATCCCCAATTCGTCGCATACCCGTCGCGCGTCGCCGGAGTCTTCCAGTGAACAGCAACCCCGGGAGCCAGCGCGAACGGACTGCGGATCCTTCGACAGGGCTAAGTGCACACCCACAACCTCGTGTCCTGCTGCCAATGCGCGAGCAGCTGCCACCGAAGAATCGACGCCACCACTCATAGCCGCCAAAACACGCATAGTGAATCCTTTCTGTGATTTGTACACCTAGTTTTGCCACCGTTGGAAAGCTCGTGTCACCGTACCATCGTTGAGCGGACCTGTAGTGATCCGCCGTAGTGACCCCGCGCCCGTGAGACCAAACAACTACTACGCCATGCCGGCCTTGCGTGCTCGCATCACTGTTTCGGACAGTGCTGCGATAACGGCATCGACATCGTCCTGCGTCGAGGTCCACCCCAGCGTAAAGCGGATGGCAGAACGCGCCTCGGACTCACTCACGCCCATGGCTGAGAGCACATGAGAAGGACGATTAACGCCTGCACTACATGCCGAACCGGTCGAGCAATCGATACCAGCAGCGTCGAAAAGCATAATGAGGCTATCTGCTTCTGCACCGGGAAAACTGACATATACGTGACCAGCTAATGCCGGCTGAGTTGTGTGCACGATTGCACCGTCAATGCCGGCAATCGCATGAGTCAGCTGTTCAGTGAGATTCTTGACCCGGTCATGTTCGGCTTGCATGTCAGAGACCGCCGCGCGCAAACCGGCCGCCATCCCCGCTGCCGATGCAACATCCTGGGTACCGGAACGCAATCCGCGCTCCTGGCCACCACCGTTGTTGTGGGGACATAGCGTTATATCCCGGCGCACTAATAACGCTCCGATGCCGCGGGGTCCGCCAAACTTATGGGCTGAGATTGCCATCGTCGCGGCACCCGAAGAATGAAAATCGATAGGCACATGACCAGCGGCCTGCACAGCGTCAATGTGGAAAGGAACCCGCGCTTTTCTAGCGAGCGCTGAAATCTCACTAATCGGTTGTACAGCCCCTGTTTCATTGTTGGCCCACATACAAGTCACCAGTGCAGTGGAGTTTCTGTCCAGCGTGGGAAAGGCTTGTAAATCCACCCTTCCCGTAGAGTCCACCGGGGCTGGGACAATCCGCGCCCAGTGTTCCTTCTCCAAATGACGACAGGTCTTCAACACTGCGTCGTGTTCAATTGGGGGAACCACAATGTCTGAACCTGTCGCCTTGAAGTACAAGCCGGAAACTGCCAGATTGTCAGCCTCCGTGCCTCCAGAGGTAAAAACTACCTCAATAGGGTCGGCACCAAGCAGCTCCGCTATTTCTTCGCGCGACTCCTCCAGAACTTTCTTAGCAACGCGAGCGGTAGTGTACTGCCCCGATGGGTTGGTCAAACCCAAGTTATCGACCATTGCCGTGCGTGCTTCTGGGCGCAGTGGTGTGGTGGCGGCATGATCCACAAAGTGGCGCGTCTTCGCAGAAGAATTCACGCCACTCTTTTTACGCGGAGCGGCAACATTGCGGTCATTAGACATGCAGGCAGTATAACGCCGGGCACGCCTAAAACTCACTACGCACCATCACCGAGGTCCTCTCACCACATCGGGTGAGATCAGTGGCGAATAAAAACCGTCCCATACAAAAACGCTCGGGGCGGGAACAGACGTGGAAATCTGTGCCCACCCCGAGCGGGTAGTTGCTAGCAGCCTTACGGCAAGTGCGTATTACTTCAGGTTCTCGATAGCCTGCGGGACAACGTCGAACAGGTCACCGACGACACCGAAGTCAGCAATCTCAAACAGCGGAGCCTCTTCGTCCTTGTTGACCACGACGATGGTCTTGGAGGTCTGCATACCGGCCTTGTGCTGAATTGCACCGGAGATACCCAGAGCAAGGTAGAGGTCCGGGGAAACGGTCTTACCGGTCTGGCCGACCTGGAACTGGCCCGGGTAGTAGCCAGCGTCAACAGCGGCACGGGAAGCACCAACAGCAGCGCCGAGAACGTCTGCCAGCGGCTCCACAACGTTCTTGAAGCCATCCTCGGATGCGACACCGCGGCCACCGGAAACAACCAGCTTAGCCTCGGTCAGCTCCGGACGGTCGCCGCCCTCAGCCGGTGCGAAGGAAACGATTTCGACAGCGTTGTTGCCGATCTCCGGGAATGCAATCTCAGTGACGTCAGCGGAACCGGACTTCTCCTCCGGGTCAACGGAACCCGGGCGCAGAGCGTAGACCGGGGATGCGCCGTAGCCGACACCGTCGACGATGTACTCGCCACCGAAGATGGAGTACTTAACGGAAGCGTCGTCGTTGATGGCAACAACGTCGGACAGCAGACCGGAACCGGTCAGTGCTGCAACGCGGCCAGCGATTTCCTTGCCGGTTGCGGAAGCGGAAACCAGCACCGGAACCTCACGCTCGGAGGCCAGGCCGACGAGAACGTCAACCTCAGGGGTGATCAGGTACTTAGCGGCATCGTCCGACTCAGCAGCGAGAATCTCGCCAGCGCCGTAGGAAGCCAGGGTCTCTGCAAAGCCAGCAGCGGTACCCGGGGTGCCCACGACGACTGCGGCCGGGGTGCCGAATGCGGAAGCAGCAGTCAGCAGTTCAGCGGTGGTGTTCTTCAGCTCGCCATTTGCGTGCTCGACGAGAACGAGGACGTCGGTCATAGTGATCTTTCTCCTACTTGTATCTCTATTTGTCTTCTATTCGCGTCAAGCGCCTTAGATGAACTTCTGGGCCTTGAGGTACTCGGCCAGCTTGGCGCCGCCGTCTCCCTCATCGTTAATGCGCTCACCAGCGGTCTTAGCAGGCTTCGGAGTGGAGCCAGTGACACCGGTAGCAGCGTTTTCGAGACCAACCTGCTCTGCCTCAGCAGCAACATCGTCCAGGGTCAGCTCGGTGACCGGCTTCTTCTTAGCGGCCATGATGCCCTTGAAGGATGCGAAGCGCGGGCTGTTTGCCTTCTCAGTGACGGAGACGACTGCCGGCAGGGATGCCTTGAGCTGGTAGATGCCGTCTTCAACCTCGCGCTCACCTGTGATGGAGTCACCCTCGATAGCCACAGAGCGCAGGTGAGTCAGAACCGGGAGGTCGCGGTAGACACCGAGGACAGCCGGGACGGAACCGGTGCCGCCGTCAGTGGAGGCGTTACCGGTGATGATGAGGTCAACATCCTCGAGGGTGTCAATGATATTGGACAGAGCCCATGCAGTCTGGACTGCGTCAGAGCCCTCAAGTGCGTCGTCCGAAAGAATGACGGCGTCGTCAGCACCCATGGACAGAGCCTTGCGCAGTGCCTCGATGGCACGATCCGGGCCAACAGTTGCGACGGTAACGTTACCGCCGTGTTCTTCCTTCAGCTGCAGGGCAGCCTCAACAGCGTTCTCATTAATTTCGTCGAGAACTGCGTCTGCAGACTCACGATCGAGGACAAACTTGTCGTCGGTGAGCTTACGCTCGGACCAGGTGTCCGGAACCTGCTTGACCAGAACCACAATGTTCGGCATTTTTCTGTCGTCCTTACTGGTTGATTACTGGTGAACGTTTATCTGACCTTACTTCGCAAGCCACCTCACAATAAAGTGAACCAGGCCACGCTCTAGGTCGTCTGTGTTGAAGATAACAGAACCTGTCGGGAATGCGAAGGTGATCCAGATAACAATGTCGTTATTTTTTTAAATTTTTTCTCACGCCACGAGCCCACCCCACCCGCTAACATGTCATTTCCGCATGTCAGAGGTTAATAATACGCAACCGATCGCAGTTGTCTCCGTGGTATTCGCCAACAGCAAACACCGATCCCCAACAGGCTACCCCCACCAATTTTCCGTCGTAACGCGGTCCTTAACCGACCTCTCGAGGCTCACAGATAAACGCCGTCGCGCTCCGCCCAATACGCGTGATCACCACCGCCAATGCCCTGGCACCTTTCAGCTTCCACTGCTTGCGCAACACGTCAGGGTTCACATCCACACCGCGCACGAGAATCTCCGCCGTCCCGCAATCCAACGCCGCCAGCGCCTTGCGAACCTGCTTCAAGCTCACTTGCTCAATAACTTCAAACCCGGCAATGCCCTGTGGCAACGCATCACCGCTAAGATGCGCAATCCGTTCATCGAGCTGCCACAGCCCATGTGCCGCCGCAAAATGCCGCACCAGCCCGGCGCGCACGATTGCTCCGTCCGGGTCAATGATGTACCGACCGGCCGCCCGTACGTCGATGTCGTCAGGCATGGTGTCGTCGTATGTCTGCACGTTCACCGCCGACAACTCTAACGGCCTGTGCTTATCGACGGTCTGGACAACCATCGCCGACCGCGTTACGGATTGCCCCTCGGTAACTCTGACCAGCCCCGGCGTATATAGACACGCCTCCTTGACCGCACCGTCAACCGAAGTGACAGCTACTTCCCCGCTCCACTCGCTGAAGTCGAGCCCCGGCGCGCATTTGATAGCTAGTTCTCTATCTGGCCAGGCGGCTATGAGCGCCGGCAGCGACGGGAGCAAATCCTCCGGGTTGGTGATCCTACGCCCACCGGAACGGCGTGCAGGGTCAGCGACAATGACAGGTACGTCAAAGGCCGGTTGCAAAGCATCGGCCTGCGCGAAGATGTTCTTGCCGACGTTATGCCGCGCCATGTCCAGCCGTGCAAGGTCGAGATCAGACCCGACAACGGTCAGACCCTCGTGGTCAATCGCTGCCACTTCAGTACCAATGGAGCAGGTCACATCGGCCACTGCTTCGACACCGAGATGCGAAAGCCTACGAGCGCGAGCCAGCGCGACGACAAAGGGCGTGGCCTGTTGCGCTGCTTCGGAAGAGAAAATCCAGTCCCCTGGCAGTTTGCTGACCGCCGAACGCCGAGCTGTTGCGACTTCAATGACCGCGCGACCAAACTCGCCACAGTGCCCGCGTAGATGCGCGGAGTCTGCAATCAGAGACTTTTTAGTAAGCGCGAGTTGGTCGGCCTCATCTAGCCACTCCGGGTGAGCCGCAACAGCGGCCACCTCTGCAGCGGACAGGGACACTCGTTATCTCCTTCCAATTAGGGGTTAGCCGATTAGCGGGGTTGAGTAGTCGATTAACGGTTCATACCTTTTCGCAAATGCCCCATGTGGGTGGCAACGGCAAAGTACTCATCCATAAAAGGTTCCCCGAGGAAGTCACTACTGGTGCGTCGCACCGGAGTGTTTCTAGCTGCCTCGAGAGCCTCCGCCACAGTACTGACACCGTCCAAGCGAGTCAGTTGCGCCCAGGTCGGAGGCATGAGGCCAAGTAACCCACGGCGCCATCCATCCAAAATCGTAGTCGGGCGGAACCAACCCGAAGATGACGCCTCAGAGGTGTCACCGTCGGCCCTTTGACCGTCGGGAAGCGCGGCGAGGAAGAAATAGGTGTCGTAGCGAATGGGGTTGGACTCGGGTGTCACCCAGTTAGCCCAAGGACTGACGAGTTCGGCATCGAGCACCAGATTTTCATTGCTAAGGAAATCCGTCAATGACAACTCGTGGGCTTCCAACTGTCGTCGCTGACGGTGGAAGCAGTGGCCATCTGCGACAATCTCACCGCCAGCATCGCGAACCAACAGAGTGCCTGTTTCCTCAAAGGTCTCACGCACGGCCGCGCAGGTGAGCGCGTGCGCCCGCGCGCGGTCGACGTTAAAAGCCTGTGCAATCCGCGACTCGGGGGCGGCTTCCGACGGCTCAGTCACGGTCATGCCCTCATTCGCGACAGCGGGGAAATCACGTCGGTCTACTCCACCGCCGGGAAACACGGTCATATTGGCCGCAAAGCGCATTGAGGATACACGTTCTTGAACGTAGACCTCGAGCCCGCAGTGGGTGTCACGGAGCAGCAATACAGTCGCTGCCAGTTTCGGCGACGCGGGCGTATTCGGAGTTTCAGGTGTCGGAACCGCCATGAGCGTCTACTTCTTCCGGTGCTTTCCAGCAGGCCGTGCCCGGCGCGCAAAGTAGCGATCATCGATGCGATCGACGACGATTTCCTGGTGGAAAGCCTTGGTCAGGTTCTCACTGGTCAGGACGTCGTCAATAAGCCCCTGTGCAATGACATTGCCTTCGTCAAGGAGCATCGCATGGGTGAAGCCGTACGGAATCTCTTCCGGGTGGTGCGTAATCATCACCATCGCCGGCGCATCCGGGTCGAGCGCGAGTTCGCCTAAGTAACCGACCAGGTCTTCACGACCGCCCAGGTCGAGCCCAGCGCCCGGCTCGTCGAGAAGCAGCAATTCAGGGTTGACCATCATGGCTCGTGCGATGAGCACGCGCTTTCGCTCTCCCTCACTGAGAGTTCCCCAGGTGCGGTCGGCAAGATGCTCAGCTCCCATGCGCTCGAGAATCTCGGAGAGCTGTTCGAAATCCATCTCTTCATAGGTCTCACGCCAGCGGCCCAAGACGGAGTAACTGGCGGAAATAACAAGGTCCGCGACCTTTTCATCATTGGGTATGCGGTGAGCAATCGACGACGACGTCAAACCGATCATGGTGCGCAAATCACGCATGTCGGTGCGACCAATCTGCTCTCCCATCACATGGGCCACCCCTGAAGACGGGAACTCCTCCGCTGCGGCAATGCGCATTAAAGAAGTCTTGCCTGCACCGTTCGGCCCCATGATGACCCAGCGCTCGTCAAGTTCTACTTGCCAATCCACCGGCCCGACCAGCGTACGGCCACCACGGATGAGGTGTACGTCGCGAAAGTCGATTAACAGATCTTCGTTAAAGTCTTCTTCCAATTCAGCCACACATCCATGGTGCCCTAACTTTGCCCAAATGTGCGCTCGGACATTCTCAACTATCCTCGGTAGAGAGCAAATCGAGTTCACTCGAGATGGCTTTTGCTTCGATTTTCACCTAGCTCGCCGACAATTAGGAGAACGTCTTTTATGACTGGTCGAATCGGTATTGATGACATCCGTCCTCAAATCAACGGTGGTGCAACTCCATCGAAGGCCGTAGTGGGTGAAGTCGTCCCAACCTTCGCCGTCATTTGGCGAGAAGGCCACGACGCGATGAACGCTACGCTCAACGTTAAGGGGCCGAAGGAATCAGCTTTTGCTTCCCGCTCACAGCGCATTCCAATGCACTTTTCTGACCACGATCTAAATCAGGTCAATGCCACCTTCGTCCCAGACGTCCCCGGACTGTGGACCATTCGCATTGATGCCTGGTCAGACCCGATGGCAACATGGCGCAACGCTATCACCAAGAAGTTCGAGGCCGGTCAGAGCGAAGCTGAGCTTTCTAATGATCTAGAAATTGGTGCCGCTCTCTTCGACCGCGCCGCCGCTGGTGCCGCTGCTATCCACCGCAACCACCTACGTTCCATCGCCGCAGGTCTGCGCGGCGACGGCGATCTTCGCGCCCGCATCGCAGCCGCGCTTTCCGACGAGACCCGCGCCATTTTGCAGGCGCACCCGGTACGCGACCTATTGACCCGCGGAAAAACCCGCAAAATCAAGGTTGACCGCCGCGAAGCCCTGTACTCTTCTTGGTACGAGTTCTTCCCCCGTTCTAACGGTGGTTACGGCGAAAACGGCGAGCTGCTGCACGGCACGTTCAAGACCGCGGTTGCACAGCTTGATCGCGCACAGCGCATGGGCTTCGACACGGTCTATCTGCCACCGATTCATCCAATCGGTGAAATCAACCGCAAGGGTCGCAACAACACCCTGACCCCGGAACCGGGCGATGTCGGTTCTCCGTGGGCTATCGGCTCCGCAGAAGGTGGCCACGACGCCATCCACCCGAGCCTCGGTGACGAAAAGGACTTCAAGGAGTTCATCAAGGCTGCTAAGGAGCGCGATCTAGAGGTCGCTATCGACCTAGCGCTGCAGTGTGCACCGGACCACCCGTGGGCTAAGGCTCACCCGGAGTGGTTCACTGTGCTGCCGGACGGCACCATTGCCTACGCCGAGAATCCGCCGAAGAAGTACCAGGACATCTACCCGCTGAACTTCGACAACGATGCCAAGGGCCTGTACGCAGAGGTTCTGCGTGTAGTGAAGTTTTGGGTCAAGCGTGGAGTCAAGGTCTTCCGCGTGGACAACCCCCACACCAAGCCGGGCAACTTCTGGGAATGGCTGATTGAAACGGTTCACGAAACCAACCCGGAGGTCATCTTCCTCGCCGAGGCCTTCACTGCCCCGGCCCGTCTCTACGGCCTGGCCAAAGCTGGCTTCACTCAGTCCTACATCTACTTCCCGTGGAAGACTACGAAGGAAGAGCTGACCGAATTCGGCGAGGAGATTACCCGCCATGCGGACATCGCTCGCCCATCCCTATGGGTTAATACCCCAGATATTCTGCATGATTTCCTGGTCAAGGGCGGCCGTGGCGCCTTCGCTATCCGCGCCGCGCTGGCTT
Source organism: Corynebacterium sp. HMSC074C11 (assembly GCF_001809455.1). NCBI lineage: Bacteria > Bacillati > Actinomycetota > Actinomycetes > Mycobacteriales > Corynebacteriaceae > Corynebacterium > Corynebacterium sp. HMSC074C11. The sequence continues at coordinate 4,390 of NZ_KV797739.1, read as the reverse complement.
CAACCCTTTCTCCGCTGTGGGGCATGTACTCCGGCTTCGAGCTGTTTGAAAATGTCCCGGTCAAGGAGGGCTCCGAGGAGTACCTCGACAGCGAGAAGTACCAGCTCCGCAGCCGCGACTACGACCAGGCACTGGCGACCGGCAACTCGCTGGAACCGTTCATTGCCACGCTGAACAAGATTCGCCGGGAGCACCCGGCTCTGCAGCAGCTGCGCAACCTGCACTTCCACGACATCGACAATGACAACCTGCTGGCTTACTCGAAGCACGATCCGGTCACCGGCGATGCCATCCTCGTTGTTCTCAACCTCGATCCATGGAATGCCCAGGAAGCTACCGTGCACCTCGACATGGATTGCATTGGGCTCCGCAACCACGACCGCATGGATGTCACTGACCTGATTACCGGCAACCAGTTCAACTGGGGCAAGGACAACTACGTCCGCCTGGCACCGTGGGAAAACGTCGCGCACATCATCAAGCTGCCGGAAATCGATGTCAAGCTCCGCCACAAGTTGGCTTGGCGCAACGTCCCCGACTACGAGGGCTAAAACGCTTGCTGGGAACTTTCGGGGTTAGTGGGCCGCTGACCTGGCCACTGTCGCAACGATTCGTCGTTAGGCTGGCAGGTGAGTTAGCAGCCCACTGTCCCCTACCTCCCTCTATTTCTTTAGCACTGAACTCAACAACTTCACATTCACCTACCTAGAAACGCTTCGGAAGGACCTTCCATGGGAGCCCACACAGATCCCCGCCTCGCAATTGATTCCGGCGATATGGATCGCCTGCGCTACTGCACCCATCACGATCCGCACAGCATCTACGGCGCACACGTCGTGGACGGTGACACGGTAATTCGCACGAGGGTCTTCGGCGCTCAGACAGTTACTATCGTCAGCACTCGCGGCGAATTTGAGGCGGAAAACCTGGGCGACGGTTTCTTTACCGCCCTCGTCCCAGGCGGCGATGACTTCGACTACCGCCTGCGTATTACGTGGGACTCCGGCGAAACCGTAGAGCGTGCCGACGGCTACCGTTTCCTCCCCACTATTGGCGCTGGTGACCTGCACCTAATCGGCGAGGGACGTCATGAGGAACTGTGGAAGGTCCTCGGTGCTCACCTTCGCAGTTACGACACCGAGCTGGGTACGGTCGAAGGCACCTCGTTTACGGTCTGGGCTCCGAACGCACGCGGCGTCGCCGTGGTCGGTGACTTCTGTATGTGGAACGGTGCGCAGTACCCAATGCGCTCTATGGGTGGCGCAGGTATCTGGGAACTGTTCATCCCGGGTGTTGGTGAGGGCGATGTCTACAAGTTCGCCATCACAACACCGGAGGGACAGCGCCGCGATAAGGCCGACCCGATGGCGCGTGCTGCGGAACTGCCACCAGCTACCGGATCGATCGTTGCGACCTCCGACTACACCTGGGGCGACCAAGCGTGGATGGAAAAGCGCGCTAACACAGACTGGGCCGAAGAGCCCATCTCTATCTACGAGGTCCACTTGGGTTCCTGGAAACAGGGCCTGAGCTACGAGGTTATGGCGGAGAAGCTGGTGCGCTACGTGGTCGACATGGGCTACACCCATGTGGAATTCATGCCAGTATGTGAGCACCCGTTCACCGGTTCCTGGGGTTATCAGGTTTCCGGCTACTACGCTCCGACCAGCCGCTACGGCACCCCAGATCAGTTCCGCGGTCTTGTTGATGCCTTCCACGCCGCTGGCATCGGTGTCATCATGGACTGGGTTCCGGGGCACTTCCCGAAGGACGAGTTCGCACTTGCCCGCTTCGATGGCACGGCTTGCTACGAGCACCCGGACTGGCGCCGCGGCGAGCAGCGCGACTGGGGCACCTACGTTTTCGACTTCGGCCGCAACGAGGTACGCAACTTCCTCTATGCCAACGCACTGTACTGGGCGGAAGAGTTCCACATCGACGGTCTGCGCGTCGACGCAGTGGCTTCCATGCTGTACCTGGACTACTCCCGCAATGAAGGCGAGTGGCTGCCGAACCAGTACGGTGGCCGTGAAAACCTCGATGCTGTTCAGTTCCTGCAGGAATTCAATGCCACTGTACACAAGCACAACCCGGGCTTCCTCACCGTGGCCGAAGAATCTACTTCCTGGCCGGGTGTGACCGCACCTACCGAACACGGTGGCTTGGGCTTCTCTATGAAGTGGAACATGGGCTGGATGAATGACACGCTGGAGTACTTCAGCAAGGAGCCGATTTACCGCTCCTACCACCACCATGAGCTCACCTTCGCTATGGTCTACGCTTACTCGGAAGAGTTCATTCTGCCGATTAGCCACGACGAGGTCGTGCACGGCAAGGGCTCGCTGTGGGAGCGCATGCCGGGCGGTGACTGGGATAAGGCCGCAGGCCTACGTACTTTCCTGACCTTCATGTGGGCGCACCCGGGCAAGCAGCTTCTATTCCAGGGTCAGGATCTTGGCCAGAACCACGAGTGGAACCACGATGAGTCCGTGGCTTGGGACAACCTCGAAGGTTGGGGCGGCGAATTCCACCGCGGCATTCAGCTTCTGGTTAAGGACATCAACGCCATCTACAAGGAAAACCCGGCGTTCTACACCCAGGATGACCGCCCAGAGGGATTCCAGTGGATTAACGCGGATGATTCCACAAACAATGTTGTGTCCTTTGTCCGTTACGGCACCGATGGCTCGGTCGTCGCCTGCGTCTATAACCTGTCGGGAACCACGCAGGAAATCTACAAGATTGGCGTACCGCGCGGTGGTCAATGGACGGAGATTCTGAACACAAATGCATCACGTTACGAGGGCTCCGGCTACGGTGAAAACGGTACGGTAACCGCGGTCGAGCACGGTTGGAACGGCCAGGCTCACTCGATTGATTTGGTACTGCCGGCCAACACCGCCGTTTGGCTGAAGTGGCAGGGCTAATCCCGAATCCACCCGAATAGAAGACAATCGCATAGGAATTGCCCGTGTTGCACGGTTTTCAGTGACCTGAGTTTCGGCCTGAAAACCTGACCCACGGGCAATTTTGTTTTGGGGAGCGTATCCAGGTCCTATCCTCGGAACGGATTGAACCAGTCAGGTTCCAAAGATTCGTTGTAATTCGCAGAATCTGAATCATCGGTGTACGCGGATCCATCCATGCTGTCGGTTCCGATGCGATCCGGAATGCCGTCGCCATCCTCATCCGCGCTCCACGTTGCAGCCTGCTTGGCAGTCAGTGGCTTTCCATCCTTACCAAGGCGATTGTAATCCGGCAGAAGCGGGGCGATTTGGGAACCCAGCTGGCCGAGCAGGCCGTCGGTAAGCTCATTGAGCGGCACCCCATCAAAGCGCGTCGTAATTGCGTAAGCGATGGGCCCGGCCGCGGTGTACAAAATACCGTGATCATTAACGCCCTCGGCAGTGTCACCGGTCTTCTGTACCGCGGATCCGACGTACATCACAAACTTCTGCGAACCACCGTAAGTGAGGTAGGTCAATGCAGTTTGTGCTGTGTCCTTGGTAATGAAGTTGTGCTTTGAGGTGCCATCGGCCACTTCCTGGAGACGTGCCATGAACAGCGCAGCCTGAGAGGGAGTAAACCAGGACCGATCACCGCTGGGATTGGGGATGTTGAACTTGTTGCCCAGGTGGTAGCGCTTGTCATCAACACCGGCTTCCTTGATGGTTTTATTGACCTCGTCGAAACCACCGACAGCGTCAATCAACCCATTCGCCGCGGTGTTGTCCGAATACCGCATCACGTATTGCAACAGCCCGTCGAGCGTGTATTGACCAGGACCAATCACGCTTCCGCCAACACCGTTGTCCCAATCGACCGTCACCGTCTTGTCTAGGTCATCGCCAAATTTCTTCAGCGCAGTAACCACCAACGGAGCCTTAATGGTCGATGCGGAGTACTCCTTCGTGTCCTCGCCTACCGACGCCGTGAGCCCCTTGTACGGACCGTCAATGACGCGCAAATAGGCGCCCAATTCAATGCCATAGTTGTCGGAGAAATCCTTAGCCGCGGTATCGAGGGCGTCCTGGGCATCAGGCCAGACGACTTCCTCGGAAGCATCCCAACCGTTATCTGGAGCTTTTGGCTTTGCGGCAGCAGAGGTGGCCTTGGCCCCGGTGGCGTTTGAGCCATCGATGGTGCACCCCACCAACAGAGTCGAGGCCGAAAGCGCAACAAGGACCGAGGCGGAAGTAGCGCGAAGGGCTTTGGGGCGAAGTCGCATGCAAAACTCCTGGCTGCAGAAAACTGAAGACCGAAGGCACCTAGCGCAGTATGAACTGCCTGAGGTGAACAGGCGGATGAAAGGCAGTGGTAACTGCTGTAAACCACTATGAACTGTTGGAAGATTACCGGCTCTTCCGTTTTTAGAGTGCGTTGATCTTCC
>NZ_KV797738.1:0-118078 GCF_001809455.1 Corynebacterium sp. HMSC074C11 | reverse complement strand
GGAAGATCAACGCACTCTAAAAACGGAAGAGCCAGTTAAAGAAGCAGAGGCCGAGCGCGTCTTGTTCGTCGCCCACCGGGAACAGATTCTGGAAAAGACTAAGAGTGAATTCCGAAAGGTACTTGCTTATTCCGGTTCTGAGCTTACGGACGCCGACTTTGGACTCTTGGTTGGTGGGAAAAAAGAAACTGATGCACGATACCTTTTTGCCTCAGTTCAATCCTTGTATTCCCAATCGACTTACAAAACCTTTTCTCCAGATGCCTTTGACTTCATCATTATCGATGAGGTTCATCGTGGCGCTGCTAATTCCTACAAGCCAGTTTTTGAATACTTCAACAGCGAGTTTGTCCTCGGCTTGACCGCAACTCCCGAGCGTCCAGATTCAGGGGACATCTTTCGCCTCTTTGATTTCAACGTTCCTTACGAAATCCGACTGCAAGCCGCTCTTGAAGCCGATATGCTCGCACCATTCCATTATTTCGGTGTCACCGATTTTGATGATGGAGTTCGAGCGATCGGTGATAAGACTGCATCCATCGATGCTCTCGTCGCTGAAGATCGTATCGACTATCTCCTGGAGAAGCTCCGTGTCTACGGGTTTCCTGAGAGAGTTAAGGGGCTCATGTTTTGCAGTCGGAAAGACGAAGCGAAAGCGCTGTCGGAGCAGCTCAACCAAAAGCAGCTCTTTGGCCGGCAGCTACGGACGAAGGTGCTTCTAGGTGAAGACTCAATCTCGACACGAAATGCTGTCGTTGCGGAGTTATCTGCAGGCGAACTCGACTACATCATCACCGTTGATATTTTCAACGAGGGCATCGACATTCCGGCAGTAAATCAAGTAGTGATGCTACGCGGCACCGAGTCAAACATCATTTTTACCCAGCAGCTGGGCCGTGGTCTTCGCAAAGCCCCAGGAAAAGACCACCTCCGAGTAATTGATTTTATTGGAAACTACAAGAACAATTACATGATCCCGATGGCTCTTTTCGGCGATTCATCTAGAAATAAGTCGAAGCTCAAGAGCAAAGTCGTTGATCCCTCCAATATCCCATCGGGCTCCACTGTAAGCTTTGATGAAATTGCCAAGGAGAAGATCCTTAAAGCCATCGATACAGCCTCGGTAGACACGATTGCTGAATTTAAAAAGGATATTCAACTTCTCCAGTACCGACTGAATCGTGTACCACGACTAATGGATTTTGCTCGGTTCAACCTCGTTGACCCTGCAGTGATCTCGACCAGGCGTACCAAGAATTATTGGGAACTCCTCCACCGAGTAGACAAAGCAGCAACAGGACCAACGGATAAGCAGAGTGAATACTTGAAGTTTTTGTCCCGCGAGCTACTTCCCGGAAAGCAACCCCAAGAGTTACTTCTACTTGACCAGCTTATTAAGCATGGTTCCATCACACGTGAAGAATTTTCTGACTTTCTCGACACAAGGGCTGTTTCTCACAGCGAGCTGGATCTCTCTGTTGTCGAACGAGTGCTCAACCTCGAGTTTTACCCGAAGCGGGCCTACGAAGAAATTAGATTGGTCCGGTACGATGACGAAACCTCACGTTACAGTCTGACTGAGGAATTTTTGACTTTGTACAACAAGTGGGATTCGACATATCCAAATAGCTTTCGAGAGCATGTGGATGACATCATTCAAACTGGTCTTTTCCTGTCCCGCGAAAATGATTATTTCGCGGGTGTGCTTCGCCGCAATCAACGCTATTCCAGAAAGGATGTTTCTCGTCTTTTGCGGCTTCGGTCGGATCAAACAGGCACGCTAAATGGCTACAAGATTGATTCCCACTCGCAGACGATCCCTATCTTCGTGAACTACCGTAAACACAAGGGGCTTGCTCCGAGCATTGCCTACGAAGATGAATTCATTGACCGTTCGACGATGCGCTGGTTTACACGTTCAAATAGGACCCTCAAGAGCCAAGAGGTCCAGAGCATCATCCAACACAAGTTCCCAATCCATTTGTTTGTGCGTAGGGATGATTTACCAGATGAAGGATTCACCTACCTTGGCGAAGTGACTCCCAGCGATCCACAACAAACGACAATGAAGGGGCTAAAAGACAAAGAATTAGATGTTGTCACAATGAAGCTTCACCTTGAACATCCCGTTCCCGACACATTCTTCGAGTACCTTCACGCAAAGCCGATTGACTAACAAAAGCTAAACCCCCTACTCCGCCACCATGGCGGAATAGGGGGTTAAACGGAGCGTCGTAAAGCGAACGCTCTATCTACGAGACTGCAGTGACCTGATTAGAACAGGCTCGGAAGACCTGCCTGCGAGGAGAGGTTGCTGACAGCCTGTGTTGCCTGAGCGGTCGACCCCGACAGCTCCGGAATGGGCAGCTCCGGGAGAGCTGGGCTCTCCGAGATGATGTCGGCAATCTCCGGCGGGACCTCGACGCCCTCTGGAAGCAGCTCGCCAATCGGACCCAAATCCGGCTCTTCCTGCGGGACGTGCTGGTTGGTGTACTGAACGTCCTCGTCAATCGTGCGGAACTCAGACTGCGGTTCAGTGGAGGTCTCTACCTTGAAGCGCTCGTTAACCTGGCCGTCTGGGATGTCGTACTGCTCTTCAAGAGCAACGTCAATCGGCTGGAAGCGGCTCAGCGGGCCAATACCCATGGAGTTAACGCCGATGGCCTCGCGAGTCTCTGGGTTGTAGGCGTTTCCGCCCGAATCGCCGTGGTCAATCGGAGCGATGGCCCAGACACCGTTGCGGACACGGAAGACCTGGAAGCCGCAACCGCGGCCAGTACGGGAACCGTCAGTGCACACGGGCTCACCGAAGTTGTCGACGGAAATCTCCATCGGGTCGAGAGTGCGCTTGTCCTCGATACCGACGATCTGGACCGGCTCGCCGTGGACGTTGCCGAACTCATCCACAGAGTGGGACATGGAGGTGGTCTTAATGTCGTCCTGAACCTCAATGATGCCGTAGTCACCGCTATTGAAGAGCTCGTTGAAGAACTCCGGCATAGTGGTGTTTTCGTCGAAGTCGCTCTCTTCCGGCATGACATCGGTGCCCATGTAGTCCTTGTTGACCAGCTTGTCGCCGTCCTTGGTTGGGATGAAGAACTGGCCGGTGACCTCTTCGCCGGTTTCAGTATCCTTCGCCACAACACAGTGGCCGGCAGTCATGATGACGCGATGCGAAACACCATTCTGATCCACAACGGTGCCAGGAACTCCCAGAGAGCACATCGGAGACTGAACATGACGTCCGTCGATGTTCTTGCTGCTCGGGAACGGCATCCGCAACGGCGAACCCGGGCCGATGACAACATCCGAGTTTGCCGGTGCAGCCTCAGCTACCGCGATTCCGGGCACAAAGCCACCTGCAGCTACCGACAGTGCAGCCGTGAGTGTGGCGACCTTCTTCGAACTGGCCATAGTGTGCGCTACTCCATTTCTGTACAGAAAACTTGTCCCACTCAGTGTATTAGGGACACCTTTACAAAGCTCTCCAAAAATGAAACCTAGGGTGAAATTCTCAGTCGAGGAACCGTTCATTCGTCTTCATTTCAGACTCATTAGACATCAAAAAGTTTGCTCAACAGCAATGCAAGAGCCAGAACCATCCGCCTTGGATGATTCTGGCTCTCTTAACGGTTCGGGGGTGATTTTTGTCAGATTCTCAGACTGGTGCTAGCTCTCAAAGCTTGGAAGCTGAATTTCTGCCAACTGAGGCGCCCCAGACAGGTGTGACGATTGTGGCAATTGGGGCGATTGTGGCAGCTCAGGGAGTTTCGGCAACTGCGGCAGCTGGTCCACGAGATCGACTAGCTGCGGTACAGAACCTTCCTGTGAATCCTGTGAATCCTGCGCCCGGGCATACTCCTGATCCGCCGCCATATCCTCGTTGAGGGTGCGATAGGTGGAGTCGCGCTGAGCCGTGGGATCCGATACCTCGAAGTGGTCGTTTACTTGACCGTCGGGAATACCGTAGGCCTCCTGAATGGCAATATCTGCGGGCATCACACGCGAGACCGGACCGAAGGTCATCGAATTCACGCCAATAACTTCATTTGTGGTCGGGTCGTAGGCATTTCCGCCAGAGTCACCGTGATTAACGCCAATACCAACCGTCCAGATGCCGTTTCGAGCTCGGAATACCTGGTATCCACAGGCCCGTCCGGTGCGCATACCGTCCTTGCAGATAGGCTTGCCAAGATTATCGAAGGAGACTTCGCCACGCGGCAGGTCTTCATTGTCCTGAATGCCAGTCATCACTACCGGCTCCCCGTAGCTCTGACCATTTTCATCAATGGAGTAACTTGCGCCGGTAGTCTCTACGTCCGGATCCAGGTTGATTATTCCGTAGTCCGCGCCATTAAAGCCTGCCGGCAACGACTCCAGTCCGGCATCTTCCTGCGGCAATTCCCAACGATGGGCACCTGCGGTACCAATGCGCTTATCACCTTCAGTGGTTGGCACATACACCTCACCAGTGACGATTGGCAGACCCACATCCGGAGCATCATTCAGGCAGTGCCCTGCGGTCAACATGACCCGATGCTTCTCGCCGTTGCGGTCCGTCACCGTCCCCGGAACACCCGCCGAACACATCGGCGAGTTGATATTTCGATACCCATCCCACGGACTTCCCTCCATGGGAGTTCGAATCGGGTCACCCGGACCAACCACGACAGCATGTGCAGCGACCGGGGCCACCAAGGACAAAAGTGCTGCGAAAGCCGCTACCGCCAGTCGACTTCTTGCGTGCTTCATTGAGACGAATCTTTCAGATTTTTAGTTTTTCTTTAGGGCCACTACTCACACTAATCCACCACCCCACCCCCGGAAATAGTGTTTTCTCAGACTTTTGGGCTTTTACAAAAGTCGTTATCGAATCGTTTCCACAACCCCACGCGTCCCTGCAATAACACCAGACACCTAGCCAATTGACTACCCCCACTTAGGTAGCCCACTGATACTAATCTTATTTCGAACACGAGTTCTAGGCGTTCGAAAAAATGAGTCCGGGGTGTTCGATAATTTGTGAGCCATGAGTACAACAAACGAGTTTCCCATTCACCGTCGCCTAGCCCTTCCCCCGCTATCCGCTACCTACCGTGCAGAATGTTTCGAAGACCTCGCCCTCATCCGCACAATCCTCTGCCACCCCACCATCGGCCGTAGGCATTCGCCCGGCGCGCTGGATCACACCTTCTCGCTTCCCGACGGGCCTGTGGTCACCGTCCGAGCGTCACGGATAGCGCTTCCTCGCGCACTGGTCTCTCAGCTTGCCGACGTGCACGCGGAATACTTCATCCTGAAGGATGAGCCCATGTTCATGTACTCCGTTTCCGTCAAGGTGGAATCCTCATCGGAGGTAGTCCTCCGCGGAATTGGCGGTTCGAATCGGACACGGGAAGAAAACCGCCGACGCACTCGGGCTGTAGCCGAGGCTCTCCATCGTGCGCAGGACTGCAGCAAGATACACGAAAACGGCACTGACCTCGCACTCCCCGGGCGCCGTTATAGTTGGATTGGCACCAGGGACGCGCGGCCACTGCCGTGTCCTAGCGAGCTCTTTTCTTCTCGCCCATCAGCGGCTTAGCACTAGTCACAGCGCTGCCGCAGTATAGCTACTCGCTGTCGTCGCCTTCTTCGTCGTCCTCGTCGTCCTCGTCGTCATAGTCGCCATCGTCGTAGAGGTCATCATCGTCCTCGTCGTCGTCATCATCCTCGTCCAAGGAGGCAACGTGATCAGAGTAGATGTACTCTGCATACCCGTCATCGACGGGTGCCAGCTGATCTTCCCATTCCTCTGCGCGGTCTACCACGAGCGCAAGGACATCCATCAGCTTGTCAAAGTCCTTGAAGGTGCCCAGTGTCAGAACCTCATTGCGCAAGGTCTGGATGTCAGAGTAGAGGTCAGCAAACATCTTGCGACGGTCATCATCGGTGAGAACCGTTTCGGTGTCCGAGTCCCAGAACTCCGCGATGGCCTGATCGACGATGTCGTCCAAGTTTGCGTCCTGGGAGATGAAGCGGACGTGTGCGCTGGGCTCGTTGTTGTGGGCAGTTACCAAAACCTGTACCAACGAGGAGGTACCAACTTCGGAGGTAACCAGAGTTGCCTCTTCGGGGTCCTGTTCAAACTCCAGGTCAGCAATGCGGTCATCGTCGCCATCGAGCAGAGTGCGAAGCAGGCCAACAACCTGGTCAGTAGCTACATGGTGAGCGACTGCTGCGACGGCGTCTTCGACGGAGAATACAGCGGAGACCAGAACAGCTTCGAACTCGTCGTCCTCATCATCCACATCGGCAGCGGCTACGTAAACTTCGGCAGCCGGGATGTCCTCATCAATGGTGACGAACTGAACCTCCAGGTCAGAGGTAATGGGAACGAAGAGGGTGTCATCGTTGACACGACTTTCAATGCCCTCGCGGTCCAGTGCCGCAGCAATCTGCTCGAAAAAGCTCATGGGTGGAATCCTCCCTTGAAAGATAATTGGCCTCTACCCGCAGCCAATCGTAGCGACAAACGCGCAATCATGGGGTGGCTCATGCCCCCGGCAATTGCTGCGAAAGATCACGCCGGCAGTGCGCGTGCTACATCAAAGCCGCCAACGCGGCCGGTTGAGGGACAGGCCGCCAGCTGTCGATTCTCGAAAACAGAGCGCTCAGTAGCGTGCCCAGAGTTGATGGCGTTCCTCACGCGAACGTTTCGGACACGAGACACACAGATCGGCGTCTGGGCTGTGATAAATCATGCAGCAAGTAGCTCTCTCCAGGTGAGTAACTACATCGAAGTCCGGTTCTTCTCCCGATTCCGCGGCGGCTTCGTCCCAGGGGCGCACCTCGCCTCCACAGGAATCCATGAAACGAGGAAGAGGAACCCGATGTACTCGCTGTATTCCCTCAACGACATGTTTGCCAATAAGCGCTCCGCGCCAGGGCTCCATCAGCTCATTACCGGCGGATATTGCGGCATTAGCTACGGCATCGGCAGCCACGGCCCAAAGAGGAGCAGGCTTGATTTCCCCGACTTCTCCAACAACCTGAGCCAACGGCTCCAAGAAATGGGCCAGTGCTTCGCCGGAATCCTTCAGCTCATCCGCATCCTCAGCAGAAATGCTTTCAAACTGTTGAGCTTGGAACCCAACCCAATAGTCATCTCGGAGAAATGTGAACCAAGAAGACCACTGCCACACTGGAACTCGATCGGAAACCAACACGCATGCCAGCGATGGCCCCACCAATGCTCCGCACATGGACCACCACCACAACTGCGCTTGGAAACGGGTATCGCCCGCAACCTCAGGCATGGGAAACAGCTTTCTCCCGGCCTCAATTCCGGCAGCTACAGCTTCGGTTGAAAGGTGCCAATCCGCAGCACCGTCGTGAGGAATGACATCTGCGGAAAACCGAGGAAAGTCCGCCAAAAGCTGGGAGTACTCGGGAGGCAATGCGGCACCCCGCATGACATCGTTCACCAGTCTCGTCCTTCTATCAACTGTTTTAATCGCCGTACACCTGTCTATTTTTCCACCGACTACGGAATTTCCCCACAGCTCAGTAGTGTTTATATGGGCATATGGCTCTCAACGGACCCGTTTAGGAGGTCTACTACTTTGTTCCAAAAGACGAAGAAGGATTCAACTCGCACAGTAACTGATGCAGTGAACTCAACCCCCGAAGCGATTGAACGTGATGCCGGAAAACTGGGAACCCTTCTTATCCAAACCCTGGATAAGACCATGAGCTGGCAGTCATCTGCCATCACCGGGTACGTCAGTTCCCTGCACAAGCGCAAAAAAGATGAAACTCCGGCGCAGGTACAGGAACGTATTGATTCCCACTACCTGAACCTGGTCACCGGCACCGGTGGTGCAGCTGGGGGCAGCGCGGTTCTTCCCGGCGTCGGCATGATTACGGGCTTGGCTGCAGTTACCGGTGAATCGCTGCTGTTCCTGGAAGCATCCGCCTGGTACACACTGGCCTCAGCAACCCTGCGCAATATTGACATCACCGATCCACAACGCCGTCGCACGCTGATTCTTGCGGCCATGAGCGGTTCTGAAGGGACAGCTATTATGGCCTCCCTGCTTGGCGAGGAATCGCTGCGGAAGCAGACCAAAACTTCCGTGAATTCCCTACTGCCACGGCTTGGCGTTCCGCAGCTGGGTGCAGCAAACCGTCTGCTAATTCGCGAGGCACGCAAGCGCTTGATGAAGAACGCTCGTCTGGCCATCATCGGTAAGATTTTGCCATTTGGAATTGGCGCCGTGGTTGGGGCCTCCGCAAACCGCAAGCTCGGTGGCATTCTTATCAGCTCCACTCGCGCATCTCTGGGCCCACTTCCCCAGGATTGGTCGGACTTTGAACGAAAGCTACCGGCTAAATCCAACACCTCTGAAGACTCGAAGAAGGACTCAAAGTCATCGAGGTTCTCGATTCCCTCGGCGCTGAAGTGGCCGAAGAAAAAGAAGAATAAGTAGTTCCTCTTACTCCGATTACCCTTCAGCGACGTTTTTCAATGGAAGAGCGGTACCCACCATGGCCCAGAGCAAACCCCGCAGAACCTCTCCTATGAAGTTCTTGTGGAAACAGTCTCTTCACAGGCCACTACCGCTCTATGGTGTCGTTGTTGCAGCGCTAATCGTTGTCGGGGTGGAGTCCGTACTTCCGCTTCTCACTAGAGATGCCATTGATGTAGCAACGGGCTCGTCCGATGGCGGTGTCCCCGCGCGCCTGCTGCCGTCCCTAACTCCCCTGCAGGCAGTCATTTCCGTATTTCTGGCCATCGCGTTAGTACGCTTCATCGCCCAGGTGGGGCGCAGATTCTTCTCCGGCAAACTCTCCATTGATGTTCAGCACGACCTGCGACTAAAAATCCTTCGCTCCCTACAAAACCTCGATGGTCCAGCACAAGACCGAGTCAACACCGGCCAGGTTGTGTCACGGTCAATTTCCGACCTCCAGGCTGTGTCCGGACTACTGGCGATGCTGCCGTTGACGCTGGGGTCCGTCGTCAAGCTATTCATCACTATCGGCATCATGCTCGCCCTCTCGCTGCCCCTGACACTGGTCGGCCTCGCCGTGGTGCCAGCGATTGTCTACATTGCAGTGAATTCGCGTGACAAACTCCATGCCGCAACCTGGGCTGCCCAACAGCAAGCAGGCGAGATTGCCGGACAAGTCGAGGAAACCGTTTCCGGCATCCGTGTTGTCAAGGCGTTTGCGCAGGGTGACAACGAAGTTGTGAAGATGGAGCGTAACTCGTCTCTGCTCTATTCCCTCCGCCTGCGAGCGGCAAAACTCAGCGCTCGATTCCAACCGGCGCTGCAGTCGTTGCCGCAACTGTCCCTCGTCGGAAATATCGCGGTCGGTGGCTGGCTAGCGATTCACGGACACATCACCCTAGGCACGTTCGTAGCTTTTGCCACGTATCTCACCAGCCTGACTGCCCTGTCGCGTCTGGTCTCCAACATGGTCATCTCGATACAGCTGACGTCGGCAAGCATCGACCGCATTTCCGATGTCATCGACGCCCGACCAGACAACCCCGAACCCACCGACGCGCTTCCTCTCCCCGACGGCCCCGTTGGCATCAGCTTCAACCACGTCACCCACAGCCGTGGCGGACGCACGCTTATCGACGATGTCTCATTCTCCGTCGCGCCAGGGGCGACCTTAGCGTTGATTGGCCCACCGGGGTCCGGAAAGACTATCGCCACGGAGTTACTCGGCCGTCACTATCTGCCGGATTCGGGAACTATCACTATCGATGCGCCCAGCCACGGCACATCCACAGATACCGCGCGCACTCTCTCCAGCGACGTATATGACGCTATTACTGTCGTTCCGGACACTCCTTATTTATTTGCGGGCACGTTGCGTGAGAACATTGCATTCGCCAATCCCGCGGCGTCCCAGGAAGAGATTATCGCCGCAGCGACCGCCGCCCAGGTCAACTTCGTCGACGACCTGCCTCAGGGGTGGGACACAGCCATCGGCGAGCGCGGGCATAATCTCTCCGGCGGACAAGCTCAACGCGTGGCATTAGCACGGGCATTCCTCGCCCTTCCTCGAGTTTTGGTTCTCGATGACGCAACCTCAGCAATCGATGCTGCAACTGAGTTGGAAATCTTCAACGCGCTGACCTCACAGCTGGCGGATACGACTATCGTCATCGTGGCGCATCGATCTTCCACTCTCGAGCAGGCGGACCACATCGCCATTTTCGAAGACGGTGCCCTCACCGGCATTGGAACCAAGGCCGAACTGATTACTTCTCATCCGCGCTTCACCGAGCTGATGGACATCGACCAGAGTGCCTACCCCGAAATCGAAAACCTCGTTCTCGACCCCATCGACAGTGAGGACCCCAGCCCCGAGGAACTCTGGCCCGACGAATCCGCACCAACCTCCGACGACTCCACGTCAGACACCTCTGCGCGGCTTCCCGGAGGCGCCACTTCTCAAATGGCCCGCGGGGCTGGCCGAGCCGGAGGCGGTCCAGGTGGACCCGGTGGCCCTGGTGGTCCCGGTGGCCGCGGCGGCGGGCGTGGCGGCATGGGGGCGGCTCTCGCCAATGCTCCTGCGACGCCAGAGCTTCTCGAGCGTGTGCGAAACCTCCCACCCGCTAGCGAAAAACCGCGTGTACCAGCTCGAGCACTCGACAACTCCGAGCCTTTTTCTCTGCGCCGGCTGCTCTCCTACGTCCGCGGCCTATTTATAAGCGTCATTGCGCTGCTCGCCCTCATTGCCGTTGCCGATCTCGCGTTCCCCATGCTCGTGCGCTACGCCATTGACCACGGCATCCGTGAGCACAATGAAGCCGTGTTGTGGGCCTGCGCCGCAGGCGGTTTGGCGACAGTCCTCATCAGCTGGATTGCCGTAGCCACAAATGCTGTTATTACTGCGCGTACTGGTGAGCGGCTGCTCTATGCCCTGCGTGTGCGCTGCTACCGTCACCTGCAGTCGCTTGGCATTAACTACTTCGAGGCCAATCGCTCGGGTGCCATCATGACGAGGATGACAACCGACATCGACGCGCTGTCGTCGTTCCTACAAACGGGATTGGCAGAGGGCGCGATTGCCACGTTCACTCTGCTCGGTGTCTCAGTGCTGTTGCTTGCCACACAGGTGTCACTCGCCGCGGTGGCGTTGGCGACGCTTCCCATCATTGTGGCGGCCACCCTGGTATTCCGCCGAATCTCCTCGCGCCTATACAAGGCTGCACGCGAGCAACTTTCCTTGGTCAACGCTGATTTCCAGGAGACCATTGGTGGGCTTCGCGAGATTCAGATGTACCACCGCGTCGCCGATATCGAATCTTCCTTTGCCGAGGAATCCGATAAGTATCGCGCAATTCGTCAGCGAGCACAGCTGGCCGTGGCCTTATTCTTCCCCGGCATCAACTTCGTCTCTGAGTTGGCAACAGCTGCGGTGTTGGCTGTCGGCGCCCAACAGGTTGCTGCGGGAACTACGACGCCCGGCGTACTCGTCGCCTTCACGCTATACCTGGGAATGCTCTTTGGCCCGATTCAGCAACTGTCCCATGTTTTCGACGGCTACCAGCAGGCGAAGGTCGGTCTCAATCGCATTGGTGACCTCCTACAGACCGCCCCCATGCCAGATTACGGCACTACTGACGGCGCGTCCCGTGCAGCCGCTGGCGACCTGCGCTTAGACAAGGTGACTTTCTCCTACCCCGCCGCCAACTCTGAGCACGAACGCCCGCAGGTCCTCGATGCTCTCGATTTGCAGATTCCTGCCGGAGAAACAGTCGCAATTGTCGGGTCCACCGGTGCCGGAAAATCAACAATCATTAAGTTGTTTGCCCGTTTTTACGATCCAGTTGACGGTGTGGTGCGAGCCTCTGAAACTGACATCCGCGACTTCCCTCTTAACGATTGGCGACGCCCCCTCGGCTATGTCCCCCAAGAATCACACCTATTTTCGGGGACAGTAGCAACAAATATTTCCTACGGTCTGCCGGACAGCAGTCATGCTGAAATCCAGCAAGCCGCGAAGAATGTCGGCGCTCTCAGCACCATTGCCAGCCTGCCCGGTGGCTTCCACCACCCCGTCGGCCCAGATGGCCGAGGGCTCTCCTCCGGACAGCGTCAACTCATCGCACTCGCTCGTGCCGAAATGATGCGTCCTGAACTGCTGCTTCTCGACGAGGCCACCGCGACACTCGACCCTGCAACAGAGTCGGCAATCCTCGAAGCCACTGACCGTGCGTCGCGTCAACGCTCGGCAATTATTGTGGCCCACCGCCTGGCTACGGCTGCTCGGGCCAACCGGATTTTGGTACTTGACCACGGGCGTATTGTCGAGGACGGCTCCCATGACGAGCTTCTCGCGGCGGGTGGCCAATACGCAGAGCTCTGGAGCAAGTACCATATGGGGAGCGCGACGGTGTAGTAATTCAGAATTTTCGTTATCCTTGAATGACACTTTGACGCTTGCGCTCATTAGAATAAACGTGAGTTAGTAAAACTAAGACGAAAAGAGGCGAGTACCTGCCGTGAGCAGCGACATGAGCTTCGGCCAGAACGAATGGCTGGTCGACGAGATGTACCAGCAATTCCAGAAGGATCCACAGTCTGTGGGTCAGGAATGGCGCGAATTCTTCGCAACCCACACCCCGTCCCAAAAGGGCGAGGACCTTTCCAACATGGCAAAGCCCGCAGCAGCCACGAAGGAGGAAGCAAAGGCAACCGGACGTCGTGAGTCCAAGGGGGTCGAACCAACCAAGACCCCGAACAAGCCGTCGTCTCCGAAGCCGAAGAAGTCCCCGATGGATGCAGCAGCCAAGGTTTCGGCTGTTGAATCCGGCGAGGAGCCTCTGAAGGGCGTCGCACGGGCTATCGCTAAGAACATGGATGTCTCCCTGGAGATGCCGACTGCTACGTCGGTTCGCGATATGCCGGCACGTCTGATGTTTGAAAACCGCACTCTGGTTAACAATCATCTGGCACGCGCCCGCGGCGGCAAGATTTCCTTCACCCACATCATTGGTTACGCCATGGTGAAGGCTGTCATGCTCCACCCGGACATGAACAACAACTACAAGGTGGTTGACGGCAAGCCAGTTCTGGTTACCCCGGAACACATTAACCTCGGCCTGGCCATTGATATGCCAGCTAAGGATGGCTCTCGTTCTCTCGTAGTTGCCGCTATCCGTGAGTGTGAGACCCTGACCTTCAAGCAGTTCGTCGACGCCTACGAGGACATCGTCGTTCGTGCTCGCCACGGCAAGCTGACCGGCAAGGACTTCCAGGGTGTCACCATTTCCCTGACCAACCCGGGCGGCATCGGTACCCGCCACTCCGTCCCGCGCCTGACCAAGGGCCAGGGCGCGATTATCGGTGTCGGTTCCATGGATTACCCGGCTGAGTTCGCCGGTGCTTCCGCTGACCGTCTGGCAGAGATGGGCATCGGCAAGCTGGTGACCATCACCTCTACTTACGACCACCGCATCATCCAGGGTGCAGAGTCCGGTGAGTTCCTGCGTACGATGAGCAACCTGCTCGTCGACGACAAGTTCTGGGACCACATCTTCCAGACCATGCGCGTCCCGTACACCCCAATCCGTTGGGCACAGGACCTGCCGAACACGGGTATCGACAAGAACACCCGCGTTATGCGTCTGATTGAGGCCTACCGCTCCCGCGGTCACCTGTTGGCTGACATCGACCCGCTGCGTTCTGACCAGCCGAATACTTCCGCTCCGAACCATGCTGACCTCGATATCGAGGAGCACGGTCTGACCCTGTGGGATCTGGACCGCACCTTCAACGTCGGTGGTTTCGGCGGCAAGGAGACGATGACGCTGCGCGAGGTGCTTTCTCGGCTGCGCAACGCATACTGCCTCAAGGTCGGTTCCGAGTACGCTCACATTCTCGACCGCGAAGAGCGCGAGTGGTTGGAAGAGCGCCTTGAGGGCGGCCAGCCGAAGCCGTCCCACGCTGAGCAGAAGTACATCCTGCAGAAACTGAACGCAGCTGAGGCATTCGAGAACTTCCTGCAGACCAAGTACGTCGGGCAGAAGCGCTTCTCCCTTGAGGGTGCAGAGTCGCTGATTCCGCTGATGGACTCCGCCATCGATACCGCTGCTGGTGCTGGCCTGGATGAGGTCGTCATCGGTATGCCACACCGCGGTCGACTGAATGTGCTCGCAAACATCGTCGGCAAGCCACTGCGCCAGATCTTCACCGAGTTCGAGGGCAACATCGACCCGGCACAGGTCGGCGGTTCTGGTGACGTCAAGTACCACCTGGGCACTACTGGTCGTCACATCCAGATGTTCGGCGAGGGCGAGATCGACGTCACCCTGACTGCGAACCCGTCCCACCTCGAAGCCGTCAACCCGGTCGTTGAGGGTCTTGCTCGTGCACGCCAGGACAAGATCAACAAGGGCGAAGAGGGCTACTCCGTCATGCCGCTGCTGCTGCACGGTGACGCTTCCTTCGCCGGCCTGGGCATTGTCCAGGAGACCCTGAACCTCATGTCCCTGCGTGGTTACAAGGTCGGCGGTACCGTCCACATCGTGGTGAACAACCAGATTGGCTTCACCACTTCACCGGACTCCGGTCGCTCCTCCTACTACGCAACCGACATTGCCAAGGCATACGGCTGCCCGGTCTTCCACGTCAACGGTGACGACCCGGAGGCTGTCGTCTGGGTCGGCCAGCTGGCTGTTGAGTACCGTAACCGCTATGGCAAGGACGTCTTCATCGACCTGGTCTGCTACCGCAAGCGCGGCCACAACGAGGCCGATGACCCGTCCATGACTCAGCCGATGATGTACAAGATCATCGACGAGAAGGAAAGCGTTCGCGCTCAGTACACCGAGGACCTCATCGGTCGCGGTGATATTTCCGAGGAAGAGTACGAAGCAGTACGCCGAGACTTCCACGACCAGATGGAAGCTGTCTTCAACGAGGTCCGCGCAGCTCAGGACGCAAAGCCGGGCGAGCAGACCGGTATCGCCGGTTCTCAGCCGCTGCCGCATGGCCTCAAGACCGGTATCGAGAAGGCTGAAATCGTCGAGATTGGTCAGTCTTACGTCAACCTCCCTGAGGGCTTCAAGATTCACCCGCGTGTTGCGCCGGTCGCTAAGAAGCGCGCGGAGATGACTCAGGAAGGTGGCATCGACTGGGGTATGGCCGAGCTGCTGGCAATCGGCTCCTTCACCGGTGCTGGCATCGACGTCCGCTTCGCAGGTGAGGATGTCCGCCGCGGTACCTTTACCTCTCGCCATGCAGTTCTGATTGACTCCGAGGACGGTTCGGAATACAACCCGATCGACGCCTACGGTAAGTCCAAGAACGGTGGCCGCTTCATGATCTACAACTCGGCTCTGACCGAGTACGCAGGCATGGGCTTCGAATACGGCTACACCCTGGGTAACCCGGATGCAGCAGTGTTCTGGGAGGCACAGTTCGGTGACTTCGCCAACGGCGCTCAGACCACTATTGACCAGTACGTTTCCTCGGGCGAGGCTAAGTGGGGTCAGACCTCCAAGCTGATTCTGCTGCTTCCGCACGGCTACGAGGGCATGGGCCCGGACCACTCTTCGGCACGTATCGAGCGCTTCCTGCAGCTCGCAGCCGAGGGTTCCTACACCGTTGCTCAGCCGTCCGAGCCGGCTAACTACTTCCACCTGCTGCGTCGCCACGTCCTGTCCGACCTGCACCGTCCGCTGGTTGTGTTCTCTCCGAAGTCGATGCTGCGCAACAAGATGGCAGCGTCCGCTGTCGAGGACTTCACCAACCCGAACAAGTTCCGCTCGGTCATCGATGACCCGAACTTCGAGTCTAAGGGCAAGTCCGGCATCAAGACCTTGCTGCTCTGCTCCGGCAAGATCTACTGGGAGCTGGAGAAGAAGCGCAAGAAGGACAAGCGCGACGACATCGCAATCGCTCGCCTGGAGATGCTGCACCCGTTGCCGCACAACCGTCTCCGCGACCTCTTCGAGTCTTACCCGGATCTTGAGGAAGTCCGCTGGGTCCAGGATGAGCCGGCTAACCAGGGCCCATGGCCATTCCTGGCACTGAACCTCCCAGAGGCTCTGCCGGATATGCCGAAGCTGACTCGCGTTTCCCGCCGTGCGCAGTCCTCCACCGCAACTGGTGTGGCCAAGGTCCACCAGATTGAGGAGAAGGCTCTTCTGGAAGAGGCTCTTAAGTAGGTCTCGCGAGACCGCGGTGAAGTCGCGTGATTGAGAACACCGCTTCACCAGGTGGTCTTCACTGGCGGTCTTCACTGGTGGTCTTCACTGGTGATCAAACGCTAAGGGGCTCCAACCACTCGGTTGGAGCCCCTTAGTCGTTGTCTAGCAATTGTCAGACGCACAGTAGATAAGGGTTAATAGACAGAATGCGTGTCCGGTCGGCGTGTTACCGGGTCGGCACCATTTACTACTTAGTCCTCAATGCGAGTTACTGACTGCGTTTATGACAAAATGACCTGAAAAATGGCATGAAAATGTCATAAACTCGCACAGTTTCACATTTGCAGCCGGCATTCAAGGGCGAATAGACAAACACAGCAGCAGCCAACAGCGGATACGCGTCAGATACCGCCGCAACTAGCCCCGCCGCCCCGGCTACGCCTTATCCAGCCACTCCTGAGCGACCAACTCAGGGCTGGCGCCACCAGCCACAGCCCGGGTCATCAGCTTTAAGTCCTCAGTGCTCAGCGAACCAGCAATCTCATTGAGCACTCGGACTCGATCGCTCCGGTCCAACGCTGGCTTGACGTAGAAAGGCACAAGCCATTGCGGCAAGTCAGCCCCAGCATTGTCAGCTGGCACATCCGTGCACCCCTGCGCCATGCCCGCGTCGGTGGCCATAACTTCACCCGGCAACGACCGCGAAAATGCGTCGTAAACACGGTCTCGCCACTCGCCGCTGAATTGCTTGTGCGGGGTGGAGTCGTCGGCGTACTCCTCAGCCAGCGAAGCCGCGGACGCGGAATCGCTCAGGCCGAGCAGCTCACCTGTGCATCCGAAAGAGACCAGGACTGCTTCATTGCGTACGGCCCGCAACCGGTCATCAGCATCGCGAATGCCGATGACCTCCGCTTGCCGCCCTATCCTCTCAAAGCTTTGCGCATACAGGTACGCAAGAGCTGCCTGCTCGGGGTTGCGTAGGTCTGCCCCGACAGTCACTACCGCCTCCTGTTCGGGAGGAACGGGCATCTGCGGATCTAAATCAGAACATGCGGCAAGACCGAACCCCGCTGCCCCAGCGACCAATGCCAGGGCGGTAAAAGTGCACGCAGTAGCCTTGGAGCTCCCCTTGCACCCCATTGAGCGGATGCGAAAGTGGAACCCGGCGTTCGCACGTCTAAAATTAATCATCGACACCAGCGTAACCTACGAACGGATTGTGAGGTCACCCAGAATGGGCGATGAGAAAAGCCGCAACAACAGCGCTTCGTCAAAGGCTCGCAATCCGCGAACTAACTCGGTCAGTAAAAGCCAAACGCCGTCGGCCACAGCAAAACCCGGCAAAACTGCTCGGGCAACGAATGCAGCTAAATCCGCAGCAATGTCAGCTGTCTCGAAGGTGACGCGCACCAACGGATCGTCGTCAAGCGTGGGAGAAACGCAGTCGGAGGCGGTGCGCGATGCCCTGCGCGATTGCGGCGTCTACATCGGCGGCAAGCGTTTGCCGGGCACCTACGACCACTTCTCCGGTCTGTCCGAGGTGCGTAATTTTGGCGAGGGCTTCACGTGGCTGTCATTGTCGCGCCCCAACGCGACACAGATGGACGCCATCGCTGAGCTTTACGGGCTGGATGAGCTGACGGTGGAGGATGCACTGACTAACCGCCAGCGCCCCAAGATTGAAATCCACGATGATCACGTGGTTTTTGTGATTCGCTCGATTCACTACTCCCCGGAAGGTCTCGCGGACGACGAAAATGAGATCATTCGTTCTGGCCAGCTGATGATTGTTATCGGCCAGGAGTACGTCATCACCATTCGCATGGGCATGCCGAGCTCGGATATGCAGCGCATTAGCGCGCGTGTGGAAAACACCACCGACGCCATCGACTACGGTCCCGCGGGCGTGCTGTGGGCGCTGACGGACAACCTCGTCGATGCGTACCTGCGCATTGCGTTGCAGCTGGAAGATCGCGTGGAGATTATGGAAGATGCCGTCTTCGAGCCGAATTTGGTGTCGGATATTGAGGACATTTACATCCTCAAACGAGAAATCCTGGAGATGCGCCACGCAATCGATCCGCTGACGCCGGCGCTGCGCTCCCTGATGAATCTGCGAGAAGACATCATGCCGAAGGACGTCAGCCGTTATCTTTCCGATGTTCTCGACCACCAGCTCGCCGCGGCGGACCTCGTAGCCGGACTCGACGAACGCCTCTCCTCCCTCATCGACGCCGCCGCAGTGAAGATCCAGCTGCAGCAGAACCAGGACATGCGTACTATCTCGGCATACGCGGCTATTCTCGCCGTGCCAACCGCCCTGGCCGGTATCTACGGCATGAACTTCGACCGCATGCCCGAACTGCACTGGGAGTACGGGTACTTCATCGTCCTCGCCATCATGTTCGCCATTGTGGCGTTTTTGGTGTGGCTCCTGCGCCGCAACAAGTGGCTGTAGTTTCCGCTTCTGGCAGGCAACGCTTTACGACGAGTACAACAACCTACCCGCGGTTCCCACCGAGAGCCCGCTGCGCCAACAGGTCGCGAGCACGCTCGGCATTGCGGGGATTGCACAAAACATCGTAGCGACGAGCAACAATCTCCGTGGTGGTGGAGAAATCCCGCTTGCCGTTTTGCATGGCGTATGGGACTGCCGCCAGCACGATGCCAAAGATGGCGCCCATCCCGAGGCCAACAATCAACGGGCTAACCCAATCTTCCTGGAAAAGCCCCAGAATCAGGCCGAAGAACAGGCCCATCCATAGGCCGTACAGCGCGCCACCACCGAGCACTTTCGGCCAGGTCAACCGACCTACCACGCGCTCCACCTGCATCAGGTCAACGCCGACGATGGTGAGGTCGGAAACCGGGAACTCATCGCGATCACTGAGCGAATCAACCGCAGCCTGGGCATCGGCGTAGTTGGTGAAGCTACCCACCGGCCACCCCTCGGGCACCTGCCGCTGAGGCAACCGGGACTTCATGCTCTGTTCCCGGCCGCTCCCCCAACCGCTGTTCGCTTCCCCATTTGCCATCGGTACTTTCACCGTTCCCTTGCAGTTGTTGTCACAGCAATTGGTGACTCAGTTGCTGAAAATATTGCTAAAACTATCGCTAAAAAGCGTTCTATCAAGGACAACGCCTGACAGTTTCCAATTGTTCCACCGTCTGGCCCACCACCCATTCCACCGCCACCGCGCTTGTCGGAAGGGTTGGGCGCTGTGACCGTCGTAAAGCGGAAAACTGCTGATTTTGTCAGTAGTTCTTTGTCTTACGGGGTCTCACGATAAGATTCACTACATAATGTCTACGATTACTGAAGCTGAAGTTCGCACCGCCCTGGCGCAGGTCGAAGATCCTGAGGTACGTCGCCCGATTACCGAGATTGGCATGGTCAAGTCCATCTCGGTGGCGGACAACAACGACGTGGCCGTGGAGATTTACCTCACCATCGCCGGTTGCCCCATGAAAAACACCATCATCGAGCGCACCGAAGATGCGCTCAACGGTATCGAGGGCGTTGGCAACGTCACCGTCACCACCGATGTGATGAATGACGAGCAGCGCCGCGAGTTCCGCAACGCCGTCCGCGGCACCGCCTCCGAGCCGGTGATCCCATTCGCCCAGCCGGACTCCCGCACCCGCGTGTTCGCCGTCGCCTCCGGTAAGGGTGGCGTTGGTAAGTCCTCTGTGACCGTGAACCTCGCTGCCGCGCTGGCTGCGAAGGGTCTATCTGTCGGTGTGCTCGATGCCGATGTCTACGGCCACTCCATCCCGCACATGATGGGCTCCGAGGAAAAGCCGCACCAGGTCGACGACATGATTATGCCTCCGCAGGCACACGACGTGTCGCTGATTTCTATCGGACACTTCGTCGACGACAACGCACCGGTTGTCTGGCGTGGGCCAATGCTGCACCGCGCTATCCAGCAGTTCCTCGCGGACGTGTTCTGGGGCGACTTGGACGTCCTGCTTTTCGACCTGCCCCCGGGAACCGGCGACATCGCCATCTCCGTGGCGCAGCTCGTGCCGAACGCTGAGCTAGTGATTGTTACTACCCCGCAGATGGCCGCCGCCGAAGTTGCCGAGCGTGCCGGCACCATCTCGCTGCAGACCCGCCAGCGGATCGCCGGTGTCATTGAGAACATGAGCTGGATGGAAATGCCCGACGGCTCCAAGATGGAAGTCTTCGGCACAGGCGGCGGCGAGACCGTTGCCCGTCGTCTTACCCAGATCACCGGAGGAAAGGTCGAGCTGCTCGGCCAGGTGCCACTGGACACCGAACTCCGCGAGGGTGGCGACAAGGGCACCCCGATTGTCCTATCCAAGCCGGATTCGGGCGCGGGCGAGGCCCTGAACGCTATCGCCGACAAGCTGGTTGTTCGTCGCGAGTCGCTCGCAGGCAAGTCGCTAGGCTTGGGCGTGACGCCGAAGTAGTCCTTCGCTTTACGACGATCATAGCGACGCCCCCTCCCCGGTATTTTCAGTGCCGGGAAGGGGGCCTTTGCTCATTGTGGCTGCAGTGTCTGGGGCGTATGTGGTTTGGGGGTTTTCGGCGGTGTAAGTGTTGTCGGTGGTCCGGGGTTTGCGGGCGGTGTATCCACCGACGCGGCTGCGTGCACTTACTGACTAGGTTTATGACAGTTTCGTGGCAAAATATGTGCTCAAAGTGTCATAACCCTGGTCAGTAACTTGCGGTCGGGAACGGTTTGCCACCTCTATAGGTTGTCGTCGTCGACCCAGGCCTGCACCCCACGGGGCTGCTGTGGTGTTTGCTGTGCCTGCTGTTGGCGGGCCTGGGCAACTGGATCCTGCCACGTTCCTGGCTGCTGGGCGGGCTGCTGAGCCGACTGCGGGACCGGCTGCTGCGACGGAGCCGGTTGCACTGGCTGGCTCTTGTTGGATTGCTGGTACTGCTGGCCTGCGGCACCAGTTGCTCCAGCCGCACCAGCTACTCCAGAGGATCCACCGGCTCCTGCAGCTCCGGTTGCACCAGTTCCGCCGCCACCCGCTGCGGGCTTACCGGAGAGCATGTCCAGGTAGGTGTCATCGCCGTCGAAAAGCGTCCTGGTGATGGCGGTCTTCGGGTTGAGACGACGGAGATCGTTGAGCTCCTGCAGCGGCTTGCGAAGATCGTCGAAGTCTTCACCGAACTCATCCGAGAGGTTATCGCGTGCGTCATTGATTGCGGTGCGCGCAGCCAGAAGCAATGCGCGGATGTCCTCAATTACCTTCGGCAACCGCTCAGGTCCGATGAGAATTAGTCCGAGGATAAAGAGGACGAGAATCTCGCCCCAGCCAACATTAGAAAACACGTTATACCACCTTAGTTACAGTGCACCTCGCATGCAGCATTGCGCGGCCAAATCCGCCAAATCCGCAGAAACCAGCCAACCCCAGGCAAGTCCAAGCAAAACCAGCGCCACCTTACTCCGGCGTGATCTTCGCCTCCAGCTCGGCTCCGTGGCGAACGATCTTCAATACCGCCTCATTACCAGCGCCAACAGTCCACAGCGCCACCGTGAGCTCATCTGCGGACGATACCGCGCGGTCCCCCACAGCCGTAATCACGTCGCCTTCCTGCAGGCCTTCCCGATCAGCGACACCTCCCGGCAGGATGCTGGCAATCTCGGCACCAGTCAGTGCGCCATTGGAAACCGTGCGCGCTGTCACGCCGATCCCCGGATGAACCGGCTTCTCACCGGCAATGAGCTGCTCAGCGATGGCAACGGCTGAATTGATCGGGATCGCAAAGCCCAACCCCTGTGAGCCACCCGAGCTACTGAAAATCACTGTATTAATACCAATAATGGCACCGCGGATATCCACCAGTGGACCACCCGAGTTACCCGGGTTGATGGAGGCATCGGTCTGAATCGCATCGGCGTAGCCATCCGTATCAGTCCCCTCAGCAGCCAGGCGCACCGGCCGATTAAGCGCCGAGACAATGCCCGAAGTCACCGTTCCGCCCAGCCCCTGCGGCGACCCCATCGCAATCACCGTGTCACCGACCGCAACCGCATTGGAATCACCAAGCTGCGCCACGGTCAGCCCCGCAACGTCTTCGACCTTAATTACGGCGAGGTCGGTCTTCGGGTCGCGGCCAATGATCTTGGCCGGCACCTCTTTCAGCTTGCCACCGTCCCAAAACGTTACCGAGACCTGCATATCCTGCCGGTCCGCCACTGCCGAAACGACATGGTTATTCGTCAAAATATGACCGTCACCATCAATGACAAACCCCGAGCCCACGCCCGAAACCTCACCGGCACTGACCGCAATCGACACCACCGCGGGACGAAGAGTCTCCGCCACCTTGCCGATTTCGGTCAAATCGCCGTTGCCCGGTCGCCCCTCGACCTGTTGCAACTCCACACGCTGGTAGTCCGAGCGGAAAGTCTTACCAGCCCAACCGCCGACAAAGCCACCAACACCGCCAATCAGCAGCACCACGGCCGACGACGCCGCAATCACACGCCACGGCACCTCACGGCCAAAAATCACTTCCCGCGCGCTGACGCGGGGGGCCATCTTCGGGCGAGGTTTCTTCTTCGCTTCGGGTTTGCGGGCTGGACGCCCCGTCGTCATGCGTGACGACGAATCCTGCCACGGCGAATACTCTCTAGTAGTGGCGCTGGTGTCGTCGTCAAGCTTATGCCCTGGCGCACGCTGTAACCCGCCAGTTGCGGCGGCACGATCGGCGTCCGGGGCAAACGCGGAATCATCGAAATCGCGATGTTTGCCCACTAGTGACTACCACCTTTACGAAAACCGCGAACGATCTGCTCCAACGCAGCGCTCAGCGACTCCGGCGGACGGTGCGCGAGATGCCGCGCCGACCTATGGGGCTCTGAGTCCTCGCAGCTGCCTGCGAAATCAGCAATACGAGCGCGCAGCTCAGCTGGAATGTGCAAGGCCGCGCTATCACGCAGACGCTTGGCTGCCTGCCGCTGCTTCGCGACCTCCCGGCGACATTCCGGGCATGCCATCAGGTGCGCCTGCGCACGTCGCTCAGCTACGACCGACAACTCGCCGTCAACAAAAGCGGCAATTGCCTCGGTGCCGAGATGCTCCGTTGACAAAAAACGCTTGTCATCGCCCTGCTGAATCACAGACTGCAGCACCTCCAGAAATCGCACCTATTAACTAGCCCCACAATAGCCGCTCCCACGGATTGAGTGCGGGAAAACTAGCCTGCGGTGACCGACTCCGGCAGCTCCTGCCGCTGCCTCTCCAGACGCTCCAACGTCGCCCGCAAGCTGGAACGTGCCCGGTGAATGCGCGAACGCACGGTGCCCATCTTGAGCCCAAGGGTGTTAGCAATTTCCTCGTAGGTCAGCCCCACCACATCACAGAGGACAACCACCGCGCGATAGTCCGGCTGCAGCTCAGCCAGCGCGATTTCCAAATCCGGATCGAGCATCGCGTCATCGACGGCCTGCTCCGGCGTCTTCAGCGTGCCCGGGACGCGGTCGTAGTTCTCCGGCAACGCCTCCATCCGGATCACCTGCCGATGCCGGACCATATCCAAAAACAGGTTAGTTGTAATCCGATGCAGCCAGCCTTCAAAAGTGCCGGGACGGTATGACTTCAGCGAGCGGAACACACGCATGAATGTCTCCTGCGTCAGGTCTTCCGCGTCCTGTTGGTTACCAGTCAACCGATATGCGAGCCCGTAAACACTATCCGCGTGGGCTTGGACAAGTTCCGACCACGACGGCATCTCTCCCACACCTGCGTCAAAAGCTGCGGTGCCGGACAGTTGCTCAGTTGCGTCAGCGGACGGGGCGTCCTCGCGGCTGGCGCCTGCGCTGACTCGTTCGGACTTGACTCGTTCGGGCATGAGGTTCAGTGTTCCTTACCAACCTTAGGTTTGTAGTGACCTTACCCTGAAAATAGTTTGAGAGTCCAGACAAATTTGAGGCTTGTTTACCCGCCTAGTCCGGCACGGACCGGCGCGCCCCGCTGCCCTGCACGGAGTTTTTTCCTACGCTATAGAGCGTGTCCGAAACGAGTTCTTCTGCTACCCCGCTATCCGCACGTGACGCTATTGCACAGCACGTCAACAACACGACCGTAGTCTCCGAGGCCCTTGAAAGCGCCCGAGAGAGCGCTAGCGAATACGGAGTTGCCGTCCCCGATACGATGACCGGCGCCGCTTTGACCTCGCTCATGGCCCTGACCAGTGCCCGCCGCGACGGCCACCCCGCCGCTGTCATCGCATCGCCTGCAGCAGGCGTAGTCGGTTTGCACCTGGCCGCCGGTCTCGGCGATGACGGCGTTCTCACCTGCATCGACCCTGAGCTCGAGCACCAGTCTCTGGCAAAGTCCGCTTTCCGAGCCGCAGGCATCCGCCCCAACCGACAGCGCTTCCTGCCCTCGCAGCCACTGGAGGTCATGGATCGCCTGGCAGCCGACTCCTACGACTTGGTCTACTTGGACGTCGCCCCGGCAATCCTCCGCGCCGCCCAGGAAAAGGCCTGGCCGCTGCTTCGCTCCGGTGGCGCGCTCGTCCTGACCGGCGCGCTCCTCGACGGCACTGTTGCTGACTCGTCACGCACTGACCGTGACACCGTCGCTGCCCGCGAAGCCGACGAATACATGCTCCAGCTTGACGACGCTTACGTGATGCGGCTCCCCTTAGCAGCCGGAACCACTGTGCTGGTGAAGAAGTAGTTTTCTACTGTTGGCCGGCTGGCTGGCGGCCTCCCGCCAATGCGAGTTACTGACTGCGTTTATGGCTGGCGGCCTCGGGCCAATGCGAGTTACTGGCCGCGTTTATGTCAGAAATGAACCAAAAAAGTGGCCTGAAAGTGTCATAAACTCGCACAGTTTCACTTTTGCAGCCCGTAGCCCCACGTGCAGCCCACATTTTTGGGATTGCCAGTTTTGGGGCTAGGTAGCAACTAAGCAGCAAAAAGCTTAAAAGAAAAAGGCACGTACCCCACGGTACGTGCCTTCTTGCAGCCTGAGCCGGCTTTGACAGGCTAGATAACCTTGCCCTTACCGACGGCCACAACGCCACCAGCGCTGACCTTGAAGCGCTCTGCGTCCTTCTCCGGATCGACACCAATGATGGCGCCGTCGGAGACAACAACGTTCTTATCCAAGATCGCGTGACGAACCACTGCTCCGCGGCCGACGCGCACACCTGGGAAGAGAACCGAGCCCTCCACCGTCGCGCCATCCTCGACCACGACGTTGGTGCTAATCACCGAGTTGCGAACTGTGCCACCAGAGACAATCGAACCGGCACCCACCATGGAAGCCTGAGCAATACCACCCTGGACAAACTTCGCCGGAGGCAGGTTCTCCTCCGAGAAGGTGTGGATTGGCCACTTCTTGTTGTAGAGGTTAAACACCGGGTGGACGGAAATCAGGTCCATATTGGCCTCGTAGAAGGCATCGATGGTACCGACGTCACGCCAGTAGCCCTTATCACGTTCGGTCTCACCCGGAACGTAGCTGTCCTTGAAGTCCCAGACGAAGGCCTCGCCCTCCTCTACCAACATCGGAATGATGTCTCCGCCCATGTCATGGTCGGAGTTTTCATCTTCCGAGTCACGCTTAATTGCGTCGATAAGCGCGGAGGTAGTGAAGATGTAGTTACCCATCGACGCGAACGTCGAGTCCGGGTCATCCGGGGTGCCAGGCGGATCAGCCGGCTTCTCCAGGAACTCGGTGATTCGGTTGTTGTCATCCGCATCGATGACACCGAATGCGCTGGCCTCGGAGCGTGGGACACGGATACCAGCAACGGTAACGCCAGCGCCAGACTCGATGTGGGCCTCCAGCATCTGCTGCGGGTCCATACGGTAGACGTGGTCGGCACCGAAGACGATGACGTACTCCGGATCCTCGTCATAAACCAAATTCAGCGACTGCAGAATCGCGTCAGCCGAACCAGTGAACCAGCGCTTACCCAGACGCTGCTGAGCCGGCACCGGAGTGACGTACTGGCCGGTGATGCCGGACAGCTGCCACGCCTGCGAAATGTGACGGTCGAGCGAGTGGGACTTGTACTGGGTCAGCACACAGATCTTCAGGAAACCTGCGTTAACCAAGTTCGACAGCACGAAGTCGATAAGCCGATAGCTGCCGCCGAAAGGCACGGCGGGCTTAGCGCGGTCTTCCGTCAGCGGGAAGAGACGCTTGCCTTCGCCACCGGCAAGGACAATGGACAAAACATGTGGTTGACTCCTCACACCAACCAACCTATATGCGATTTACGTTCCTCGCTGCCAGTCTCCCCTCCTCACTACCCACACCCAGACATATCAAGCGACGGAAATTGTCAAATCTGGCTACGCTGGAACTATGCGTGTTGCCATGATGACCAAGGAATACCCTCCGGAGATTTACGGCGGAGCAGGTGTTCACGTAACTGAACTGACTCGTTTCATGCGCGGCCTCGACGGCGTTGACGTCGATGTGCACTGCATGGGTGCTCCTCGCGATGAGGCGGATGTATATGTCCACGGCGTTGACCCGGAGCTGAAGGATGCCAACGCCTCGATTAAAACGCTGTCCACGGGTTTGCGCATGGCTGATGCCGCTGCGGCAACCGACATTGATGTCGTCCACTCTCACACCTGGTACTCAGGCCTGGGTGGCCATCTCACCGGTCTGCTCAAGGGCATTCCACACGTGGCTACCGCGCACTCGTTGGAGCCGCACCGCCCGTGGAAGCGCGAGCAGCTCGGTGGCGGTTACGACGTTTCCAGCTGGTCCGAGCGCAATGCTATGGAGTACGCAGACGCTGTCATTGCTGTCTCTGCGCGCATGAAGGACGCCATCTTGGACGCCTACCCGCGTATCTCCCCCGACAAGGTCCACGTCGTTCTGAACGGCATCGACACTGAGCTGTGGCACCCGCGTCCGACGTGGGAAGAGTCCAAGGAGCAGAACGGCTGGTCCGTCCTGGAAGAGCTCGGCGTTGACCCGTCTCGTCCGATGGTTGCGTTCGTCGGCCGCATCACCCGTCAGAAGGGTGTCGCTCACCTGGTCAAGGCCGCATCGCTTTTCGACGACGGTGTGCAACTTGTACTGTGCGCCGGCGCGCCGGACACCCCGGAAATCGCTAAGGAGACCGAGCAGCTCGTTCACGACCTGCAGGAAAAGCGCGACGGCATTTTCTGGGTGAAGGACATGCTACCGAAGGAAAAGATTCAGGAAATCCTGACGGCCGCGGATTCCTTCGTCTGCCCGTCCATCTACGAGCCGCTGGGCATCGTCAACCTCGAGGCTATGGCCTGTGGCACCGCCGTTGTCGCCTCTGATGTCGGCGGTATTCCGGAGGTTGTCGTCGACGGTGAAACCGGCACTCTGGTTCACTACGACGAGTCCGATCCGGAGGGCTTCGAACGCGACATTGCTGCCGCTGTCAACAACATGGTCGCCGACCGTGACCACGCTGCCAAGGTTGGCCAGGCGGGTAAGAAGCGCGCTGAGGATGTGTTTAGCTGGGAGAACATCGCCGAGCAGACCGTCGAAGTCTATAAGTCTTTGATGTAACAGGCTGTCTGCGAGACGCTACGGCTGTGCAGTGGACGGTGTGTCCTCATAAGGCCCATCGCTTCCAAAGAGGAAGCGGTGGGCCTTTTAGCCTTTTTGCTAACCCCATTCAGGACGTTTATTTATGCGTTTGCCCACTTTTCTGAACCTAATTTGAGTTTTGGATGAATTTATCATTACTGGTCAATAGCATATTGAGTATGAGATTCACTAAGAAGGTGGCAGCAGTTGGTGCCGCCATTGCCATAGCGCTAGCGGGGGCAGTACCGCATCAGGCGCTCGCGACAGAAGTAGCACCATCCCCTAGTACCGCTACCATCACCGAGCGTGGTCCCCTGGGACAGTCCGGTCGCTGGTTTACCGACGGTGATGGCCGAGCTTTCCTCACTCAGGGGTCGAACATCGTCTACAAGCACGATCCCTACACCCCCGAGGCCGGAGGCTTTAACGAGGACGACGCTGACTGGCTCGTGCAGCAGGGCTTCGACTCCATGCGAGTCGGCATTATCTGGAAAGCAGTAGAGCCAGAGCCCGGCGTCTACAACGACGAATACCTGGATTCCATTGCCCGCACCATCTCTATGCTCACTGAGCGTGGAATCGCGGTCTTGGTCGATGCCCACCAGGACATGTACAACGAAAAGTTCGAGGGCGAATTTGCCCCGGATTGGGCTGTCATTGACGACGGCGTTCCCAGCCTTCTGAAGGTTGGCTTCCCAACTAACCAGGCCCTCAATATCGGTCTCATTAGGGCATACGACAACTTCCTAAATAACCGCGAAGGACCGGGTGGCGTTGGGCTGCAGGAGCGTTACGCTGCCATGTGGGGTCATGTCGCAGAACGTCTCGGTGACATGCCGGGCCTGATGGGCTACGACATCATAAATGAACCGTGGCCAGGTTCTGCGTACCCACTGTGCTACCTGGCTCAGGGCGACTGCGGTCCAGCTAAGGCAAAGCTCGATGAACTGCACCAGAAGGCTGCCGATCAGATTGTCGCCAAGGACCAGGACGCTATTGTCCACTACGAGCCCTACTCCATGTGGAACACCGGATTGAATACCGATCCGGCCGCCCCGCAGGTTCCTGATACCGCTGGCACGGCCCTCAGCTGGCATGTCTACTGCACCACGAACGCCCTGTTCAACACCTACACGGGCTGCGACTTCTTCGATGGTCGTGTCTTCGACAATGCGGAAATCGTCTCATCCGGTAACGGCTCGGCCACACTGCTTTCCGAGTTCGGCGCCACCGACGATGCCGATACCCTCAATGGCGTAATTTCGCTTGCCCGCCGCCACATGGTCGGCTGGCAGTACTGGTCCTACTGCGGATGCAACGACCCGACGACGCAGAACCAGAAGGAACAGGGCATGGTCTTCGACCCGACTGTTCCAGGACCTGTAGGTGCCGATGCCTTCAACCGCGACAAGATGACCATCCTCGCTGCTCCACACCTGCGGGCAGTCGCGGGCACCCCGCAGGCTACTGACTGGAACGCAGACACCCGGGTCTACGAGGCCAGCTGGAACAATAGTCGCGTCGATGGCACCGGA
This sequence comes from Corynebacterium sp. HMSC074C11, assembly GCF_001809455.1. Classification (NCBI taxonomy): domain Bacteria; kingdom Bacillati; phylum Actinomycetota; class Actinomycetes; order Mycobacteriales; family Corynebacteriaceae; genus Corynebacterium; species Corynebacterium sp. HMSC074C11. Next base: position 88,846 of record NZ_KV797738.1, on the reverse strand, counting down.
GTTTTCGCACCTGGTTCCACCAGCGAGCTCGTTGTGCCCTCGATCAACTTCCCGAATGGGTTCACAGTGAATGTCGAAGGCGGCCACGCCACTGTCGCTGCCGATGGCCAGACCGTTCATATCGTCTCCACTGCTGACCAAGTGACAGTCACCATCCAGCCGAAGTAGAACCAACCGCTCGATTCACCAAATCGCGCCCTGTGGATTTTTCCGCAGGGCGTTTTTCTTGCCACGATTTCCTTACCCACAAGCCGATCGGACATCTAACAGACGACCCGCCCCAGCTTGGGCTACAAATATCGCGAATATAATGGCTTCCATGACCACTCACGAGAATTTTCCAACGGTCCGACACACAATTTTCCAAAACTCACTGATGTCCGCACTGCTCGATGGCATCTACGACGGCGAGATGACCATTGGCGAAATCCTTGGTCATGGAAACTTCGGCATCGGTACCTTCGACGGCCTCGATGGCGAAATGGTAATCCTCGACGGGGTCTGCTGGCAGGTGCGTCACGACGGCTCCGCAACCCGGGCCACCATGGATCAGCGCAGCCCCTACACGGTGGTGACCAACTTCGTCCCGCACACGGTGATGGATGCGCCGGAAAACCTGACTCGCAAGGAAATTAGCCCCATCATCGATTCCCTGGTGCCGAGCCAAAACTTTATGTACGCACTGCGGATTACCGGCGAATTTGAGTGGGTGAAGACTCGAACCGTCGTAAAGCAGGAAAAGCCGTACCAGAAGATGGTTGATGCGACGGAAGAAGACGCCTCGGTTGATTTTGAGAACTTACGGGGCACGATTGCGGGCTTCCGCACGCCGGTCTATGAGAAGGGAATTTCGGTGCCCGGCTGTCACGTGCACTTCCTCGCGGAAGGCGGCACCGGCGGCGGGCATGTGCTGGACTTTAAGCTGCGCTCGGGCACTATCGAGTTGTGCCCGGGCACCGACCTGCAACTTCGCCTTCCGCTAACGGCGGAATTCTCGGATGCTGATCTGGATCCGGATGACCTGGATGAGCAGATTCACAAAACCGAGGTCAAGGAGTAGGCGCTAGTCTCCCGGGCGCCCCAGACGGGTGACATAGGCACGGGCGGTGACGTGCATTTCTGCAGGTAGCGCTGCAATACGTTCCTGCAGCACCTCTGGGTGGATATGGCGTGCCGACGGGCTCATCCCGATCTGAGCGGCAATTGCACTCTGGTTGAGGTTCATACCGAACTCCACCAACTCCGGGTCACCAACAGGCACGAGGTGCCCCTCCGCCTGGGAAATCATGCGCTCGACCTTGCCGCGCTCGACATCGATGATGCCCAGCGGCTCACGAAGCTCGCCCAGGTGACCAGTAGTGGCAGTCAGAACCACGACCTGGCCGCCCGGCTTGAGCACGCGAGCGAACTCCTCCGCGTTGCGAGGTGCGAAGACAACCGTAAGCGCATCGATGGAGCCATCACGCAGCGGCAACCGTGCCCACGCATCGGCCACGACCGCACCGAGCCGCGGGTGACTCTTGGCCAGATGCTTGGCGGCCGGCACAGACACATCAATGCCTACGCCACGAGAATTGGGAATGCTGTCCAGCGTGTGTGCGAGGTAGTAACCAGTGCCCGCACCGACTTCGCAGATGACTGGGCTGGCGGCCTCGGACACATTGGCGTCGTCAAGCACGTCCTGGACGTTACCTGTAACTGCCTCAACGAATGGAGCATAGTGGCCACCAGAGAGGAACTCCTCTCGAGCGGTAATCATCTTGGCGTCATCGCCGGTGTAGCGCAGACCAGCCCCACCGGCGAGCGTAACGTAACCCTGGCGGGCGACATCATAGCTATGTCCGGATTCGGACTTCAGAGTCATTCGTTCGGCATCACCAAACTTCAAATCAGTGCCATCGATGGGGTCAGCAAGCACATCAATGATGTCAGCTAGCACGTCGGTCACTCCTCAAACTGAGCTAGAAAAATAATTTTCACTATCTTAGCCCGTGTCGAGCTCAGCCAAGTAACTCCAATGCGAGTTACTGACTGCGTTTATGACAAAAATGGTCCGAAAGACGGCTTCAAAGTGTCATAAACTCGCACAGTTTCACATGTGCAGCCCGTACTTTTTGTTTATAAACCCGCATTCGAGCCGTTATCACCTGAAAAAAGAAAAGGCGACCTACACCACTTGTGTAGGTCGCCCCTGGGGCAAAACCGGACAAGCCCGGCCGCTACCCCGCTACCCGGGTATCCACTACTCCACTACTGCTACGAGCTCTGCGCCGAGCTCCTTGGCCTCCTCTGGGGAGAGTTCCACCACCAGGCGCCCACCACCATCTGCGGGGACGCGCATCACAATCTTCTTGCCCTCTTTAACTGCCTCCAGCGGACCATCACCGGTACGCGGCTTCATTGCTGCCATGTGAACTCCTTCGTTCTAAGACAATGTCGATGCAGGAGACGACCAGCTACCCCAGCTCAGCTGTGGTAGCCGGGAGATTGACAATCCGGTTCAAGACCTCGGTCTAAGACCCCGGTTCAAGATTCCGGTTTAGAATCCCTGTCGGCATTTTCGACTACTTCTCTTCATCATAATCCTTTATTTCACGCAGCGGCATGGGTGAAGCGCCTCAAACTACGCCCCTTACACCAGCCCACGCACCGGATGCAGTGGTGCAAAATCACCGAAAATAGCCAGAGTCATGCGACAGACATCAAGGGTTTCGGACACCTGATGCGAACGGAACACCGCAACGCCGGCAGCTGCCGCATGGGCAGTCGCGGCCAAGGTGCCGGGCACACGTTGCTCGACCGGGCGGTCCAGAGTCTCACCGACGAAGTCCTTATTCGACAGCGCCATAAGCACCGGCCAGCCTGTATCCACGAGCTCATTGCAGCGCCGCAGAAGTTCGAGGCCGTGGTAGGTGTTCTTGCCAAAGTCGTGGGTGGGATCGATGAGGATGCGGTCCTCCGGCACGCCAGCGTCCACTGCCCTCTGGGCGAGTTTGCCGGTTTCTGAGATGACATCGTCCACGATGTCGTCGTAACGCACGCGAATCGGATTGGTGCGTGGCAGAGCCCCACCGGTGTGCGAGCAGACGTAACCCATCCCGTGGGAACCCGCGACTTCCAGCAGCTCCGGGTCATGGCCCGCCCAAGTGTCGTTAATGAGGTTGGCGCCAGCGTTGATGGCGGCCTCTCCGACTTCTGCGCGCCAGGTGTCGACGCTGATGTGCAGGTCAGGATAGCGCTCGCGAACCTTCGCGATGGTCGGCACCACGCGCTCGATTTCCTCGGCAACAGTTACTTCTGCACCGATACCGGCCTTGACGCCGCCGATGTCGACAATGCCCGCGCCTGCCGCAACAACTTCGTCGACGCGAGCAAGCGCAGCCTCCTCCGCAGCCGTCTCGCCACGGTCATAGAAGGAATCCGGGGTGCGATTGACGATGGCCATCACCGTCGGCACCGCGGAGTCCTGATAAAAGCTCCGCACAGCGTCCTACCTTTCGCTGAAACGACGGACTCGGCGGAGCTTTTCGCGAACGTCAGAGGTCTGCTTACAGTCTTCCATCAGCTTTTCGTGCGCGGCCTCGATGTACTCGACAGCTTCTTCAATGGAGTCGGTGACCAGGAAAAGGTCCATATCAGTCGGAGAAATTAGCTCCATGGCCACTAGTTTCTCACGCATCCAATCAACCAGCCCCGACCAGAACTCAGTGCCGAGCAGCACGATTGGGTGATTTTCCACCTTCTCGGTCTGCACCATCACCAGTGACTCAAAAAGTTCATCGAGCGTGCCGAAACCACCCGGCAGGCAAATAAACGCCTGCGAGTACTTCAGGAACATGGTCTTACGCACGAAGAAGTAGCGGAAGTTCATGCCCAGGTCGACCCAGTCGTTCAAGTGCTGCTCGTGCGGCAGCTCAATGCCCAACCCAATGGACAGGCCGTCGGCGTCGTAGCAGCCGCGGTTGGCGGCTTCCATGATGCCCGGGCCGCCACCAGTGATGGTCGCGTAACCCGCCTCCGCCAGCGCCTTGCCCAGGTCGAAGCCCCACTGGTAGTAAGGGCTGTCCTCTGGCAGACGTGCCGAACCATATACCGTCACCGCCGGCGGGATTTCCGCCAACGCACCAAAGCCGTCAACGAACTCCGACTGAATGCGCAGCACACGCCAGGTATCGTTGTGCAGCCAATCCGTGTTCGGATTGTGTGACAACAGCCTGCGGTCGGTCGTAGACGCCTGCGGTTCGCCTGCCTGTCGGATCGCGATTGGGCCGCGGAGTGCACGGCGCTTAGCTGGGGACGGAGTACGTACAGGTTTCATAACCTCACAATGTATGCCAGCAATGACATACGCGCACCCGCTCGGCGAGGGCGGGGTGTGATTCTAGGCTCACTCAGCCACCGGCGCGGTGGTCAAATACCGCCGCAAATCCTCCCACAGTGCCGCTATGCACTCGACCGGAATCTGCTCATCCTTCTTGTGGCAGTACGCCGGGTCACCCGGGCCAAAGTTCACCGCAGGAATGCCGAGCGCCGAAAAACGCGCCACATCGGTCCACCCAAACTTGGGCTTTACGACGTCGCCTGCGACCGCAACCAACTCCTTCGCAGCAGCCGCATGCAGTCCAGGCAGCGCCCCAGGGCTCACATCCTCGACATCGACAGTGAGGTCCTCGGCCGCGAACTCGTCGAGCCCCAGCACCTCGCGGAAGTGTGCCATAGCCTCATCGGCGCTGCGGTTGGGCGCGAATCGGAAGTTGACTCGCAGCACCGCCTCGTCGGGAAGCGTATTGGTAGCAACCCCGGCTTCCAGCCAGACGACGTTGAGCCCTTCGCGGTAGGCCAAGCCATCGATGTCCACAGTCTGCGGTTCATAGGCGGCAATGCGTGACAGCACCGGCGCTAACTTGTGCACGGCATTGTCGCCGAGCCACGCCCGAGCCGAGTGCGCACGTGTGCCGTGAGCGGTCAAACGCAGGCGAATAGAGCCCTGACAACCGGCTTCGATGACATTGCCGCTGGGCTCGCCCAGCAGAGCGACATCGCCAGTCAGAAGCTCCGGATGCGACTCACTCAAGTGCCGCAACCCGTTGAACTCCGCGGCGATTTCTTCGCATTCGTACATGATGAGCGTCAGGTCGCGCTGCAGCTCCTGGTTTGCCGCTAGCGTCGCAAAAGCATGCAGATAGACCGCGTCCCCGCTTTTCATATCCACAGTTCCGCAGCCAAAGAGCGTGTCTCTCCCCTGCGCGTCTACCCCACGCGTCGAAGGCACATTGCCCGCAGTCGGCACCGTATCCAGGTGCCCTGCCAAAATCACGCGCTGCGGCAACCCGCGATGAGTCCGCGCAATCACGTTGTTATCGATGCGCAGGACCTCAATCGACTTATCTGCCTGCGCTACCTCACGCAATGCCACCTCGACGGCATCCGCAATCGCGGTCTCATTGTGGGACACCGATTCGATGTCAACCAGTGCCGCCGTGAGGTCGACAGGATCTTGGAGCAGATTTAACTTCGATTTCACATCAATTAAGCGTACAAACCATTGTGCGCCAGCGAAACTAGAATTTTGTGATGAATATGCGCCGCACGACCATTGATCGCATCCCCATTGGCAGGCGCGCCACCGCCGAGGAACAGCGCCAGCTCATGCGGTTCGGCGGAGGTCACACCAACTCTCCCCTCCGCCGGACGCTTAAGCCCATCAGCCACCTCAAAGACCAGGGTTTTCGCTCCTTCCGGGAGAGTTTGGGCAATGATTTCCTCCGGAGTTTCGCTTGCCGACGACCCCAGCGCCCGCTCCTCCCCCGCAGAATCGGTCACCTCTCCGTTGCCGCTTTCTTCCTCGACAACGCCCGCGCCGGGTCCATAGACCACAGCCACACGGGAGCCATAGACCGCAATCACCGGACGAAGCTCATTCGTGCTGACAATCACCGTAGAACCGGCCAACGGCTTGCAGACGGCCGCGACAATCTTGGCCGTTGCATGTGGCAGCTGCACTGGAGTGGGATCGATGTCTCGTCGATAAGCAGGACGAAGCGTTTCGGCGACATCGCCCAGCTCATCGCGCTCCCACATTGGCAGAGCGTCGATGCGTGCCTGCTGATCGCGGTTCTTGCGCTCCAGCAGAAGACGGGCGATCATGCCACCACCGAGCCCCACTGCGATGGCAACTGCGATAACCAGCACAAGACGGTTCGGCGCGATGAGCGCAACCACTGCGGCAATCACCACGCCGACTGCCCCAATTGGCATTGCTCGCGGTGGCAAAACGAAACCAAAGAAGCTGGCTACGGCAAGAATCCAAGCACTCAGCAGTGCGAATCCGACATAGAAGACCACCGGCAGGGCCAGGACGAAGCCGAGTCCGAGCACACTGACAGCAATGATGAGGCTAACTAAGAACCACTGCTTCATTTTCTGTGTGCTTTCAAGGCCAGCTAGGGGCATAGTTCATCCTTCCGCGAAGATTCCTCTAAGGGATACTAATATTAAGAATCATGATTACATCTGGTGCTGTCGCTACGGGAATCGCCAACATCGCAATGGACGGTACAGTTCTCGATACTTGGTTTCCCGCACCTCAGTTAAGCGATGAGGTCGTAGAGTCGAGCACTCACCGGCTCGGCGCCGCTGATTTGACCCCACAGCTGCTTCGTCAGGTGATTTTGGACGAGGATCGCCGCGTGGAGCAGGTGGCAGTGCGCACGTCCATTGAGGATTTGTCCAAGCCGGCTGTCGACCCGCACGATGCCTACCTGCGCCTGCATTTGCTCTCCCACCGCCTGGTCAAGCCGCACCAGCTAAACACCAAGGGGCTCTACGAGCTGCTCCACGTCGTGGCGTGGACCAACAAGGGGCCATGCCTGCCGGACAACTTCGAGCAACTGCGTACCCACTTGCGCGTCCGCGGCCTGATTCACGTCTACGCCATCGACCGTATGCCGCGCATGGTCGACTATGTGCTGCCCGCAGGTGTCCGCATTGCAGAGGCCGAGCGCGTGCGGTTGGGCGCTTATCTGGCACCGGGTACGTCAGTACTGCGCGAGGGATTTGTCTCGCTGAACTCGGGCACTCTGGGCCCATGCAAGATTGAGGGACGTCTATCCTCCGGTGTTGTCATTGGCGCGCACACGAAGGTGGGGCTGTCGGCCTCCATCATTGCCGCTCACGACGATTCCGGTCAGCGTAAGCCGCTCACGGTTGGCGAGCGCTGCCACATCGATATCGCGGCCGGCACCGTCGGCGTCAGCCTCGGTAATGACTGCATTATTGACCGAAGCATCCTCATTGCCCCCGATACGCCCATCGATGTCCCCGCAGAGAACCGCCGTATTCAGGCATGGGAAATCTCCGGCCGCAACAATATGCACTTCTACCATCACCCGGACCACTCGGCGGTGTGCGTCCGCCGCACGGAACGCCCGGGCAATGACGAAGGTGCCGCTACTTTCACTCAGCTTGCCGACGTGCCGGATGAGCTGGCCGGATAACCTACTTTAGGTGTCTTGAAGGCACATTAATGGACCCCGAAACGGTGAATGGGGGTAAACCCGTAATACGGTTATTGCCCCTGTTATCAGCGAGGTAATGTTTGCGACATGACCGAATCGCAAATTACCTCCACCTCCGGCGAGACAACTCAGCTGGGCAAGGGGCTGCAGGTTCGACACCTGACCATGATGGGTCTTGGCTCCGCAATCGGTGCCGGTCTTTTCCTTGGTACGGGCGTCGGCATTAAGGCAGCTGGCCCGGGTGTTCTCATTTCCTACGTCATCGCTGGCTTCATTGTCGTCCTCGTCATGCAGATGCTCGGCGAGATGGCCGCTGCCCGCCCGACACCGGGTAGCTTCTCCACCTATGCTGAGATGGCCTTTGGTTCTTCGGCTGGCTTTGTCCTCGGTTGGCTCTACTGGTTCATGCTCATCATGGTGCTCGGTGCTGAAATCACCGGCGCCGGTGCCATCATGGGTGCGTGGTTCGGTATTCCGGGCTGGATTCCAGGCCTGATTTGTGTTGTCTTCTTCGCTGTAGTGAATTTGGCGAATGTGCGCGGTTTCGGCGAGTTTGAGTTCTGGTTCGCGTTCATCAAGGTCGCGGTGATTATCGCGTTCTTGGTTATTGGCGTCCTTCTTTTCTTCGGTCTGCTGCCAGGTACCAGCTTCGTCGGTACGACGCATATTGCCGAATCCGGATTCCTCCCGAATGGCGTTTCCGGCATTGCCGCTGGTCTGTTGGCTGTGGCCTTCGCCTTCGGCGGTATCGAGATTGTCACGATTGCCGCTGCTGAGGCCGAGGATCCGCAGCGCTCCATCGCTGCTGCTGTCCGCTCGGTAATCTTCCGCATCTCTGTGTTCTACCTGGGCTGCGTGACCGTCATCATCCTGCTGTTGCCGTACTCCCAGATCGACGGCGCTGACTCCGCAGCTGAGTCGCCGTTCACCCAGGTTCTAAAGCAGGCGAACATTCCAGGTGCGGTTGGCTTCATGGAGGCCATTATCGTTCTGGCGCTGCTGTCCGCATTCAACGCTCAGATTTACGCCACCTCTCGCCTGGTCTACTCGATGTCCACCCGCGGTGAGGCACCGCGCTTCTTCGCCCACACCAATGAGCACGCAGTTCCGAACCGTGCGGTCATCATGTCGATGGTCTTCGCCTTCGTCTCTGTTGGCCTGCAGGTTGTCTTCGACGGCTCGAGTGTCCTGGTCTTCCTGCTGAACGCTGTCGGCGGCTGCTTGCTGGTGATCTGGCTGGTCATTGCCCTGTCCGAGATTAAGCTGCGCCCGCAGATGGAGGCCAACAACGAGCTTTCCGTTCGCATGTGGGCCTACCCGGCACTGTCCTGGGTAGCGGTCATCCTGATCCTGGGCCTCGCTGTTGGCATGCTCACCGATTCTGGTGCTCGCCAGCAGGTTATCGCCGTAGTGTGTGTTACTGCGTTCCTTGCGGTGCTCGCTGCACTGACTAAGAAGAGCCGCACCGCGGCTCGCGAGGCCTTCGAGCCCAGCGATAGCAACTAGCCCATGACAACTAATCGCAGGGCCTAACCGCCCTGCTACCCCTATCCGAACACTTCCTTACTACACATTTGCGGAACACTTTTCATAGATAGGGATATGCCGGTAGCCTGTTTTCCATGAAATTTGGAGCACAAGCTACCGGCATTGCCACTTTTAACAACGATACTGTTCTCGACGTCTGGTTCCCCGCCCCCAAGCTCATCGAAGAGGGCACGGCAACCTCCACCACGACCGGAACCATTGACACCGACGCGCTCCCCGAAGATTTCACCTACCTCGCAGACCTGGCCGTAGCCGATGCGGACCGCGGTACCACACGCCGTCTGGTCACAGCTACCATCGCTTCACTCGATGACGCACCAGTCGACACCATCGATGCCTACCTGCGCCTCCATCTGCTCTCCCACCGCCTGGTTGTGCCCAACAGCATCAACCTGGACGGTATCTTCGGCAAGCTCAACAATGTGGCGTGGACCAATTTTGGCCCCTGTGCTGTCGAAGGCTTCGAGGTAACCCGAGCCAAGCTGTCACGCCGCGGGCCTGTCACCGTCTACTCCATCGATAAATTCCCCCGCATGGTCGACTACGTCACTCCCACCGGAGTCCGCATCGGTGACGCTGACCGCGTGCGCCTTGGAGCCCACCTCGCTGAGGGCACCACAGTTATGCACGAGGGCTTCGTCAACTTCAACGCAGGCACGCTTGGACACTCCATGGTGGAAGGCCGTATCTCCCAGGGCGTCATCGTCGACGACGGCTCCGATATCGGCGGTGGAGCGTCCATCATGGGCACACTATCCGGCGGAGGTAAGGAAGTTGTGTCCGTCGGCAAGCGATGCCTACTCGGTGCGAACGCTGGACTCGGCATCTCGCTCGGCGATGACTGCGTACTGGAAGCCGGGCTCTACATCACCGCCGGCACCAAGTGTCACGTTGCCCTGGACGGCGTGAAGAAGACGCTCAAGGCCCGCGAGCTTTCGGGCGGATCGAATATGCTCTTCCGCCGCAATTCACTCTCTGGTGCAGTCGAGGTTGTGCCGTGGGCTGCCGAAAAGGTGAAGCTCAGCGCCGAGCTGCACGCTAACTAACGGTGGTCGGCACGTCTGCCGGGGCCGAAATATTCCGCGCGCTCCGGTAGGCACATCGCTCACCAGTGACGGGGTCGATGAACGCCAATGCGGTCGCCGTCAGGCGCAACTGCGGCGTGTACCTTGGCGCGCTGCCCGCGCTTGCCGACGGCTCCTGCGTCCTAACCTCTCGGCCATACGTGTCCTCACCGAGAATGGGATAGCCTAGCCAGTCCATCGTCGCCCGCAGCTGATGTGTGCGGCCCGTATGGGGCTGTAGCCGCCAGTGCCCTACCTGCATGCGGCTGCCGCAATGCCCGCAACCACAGCCGACTGCATGCAGCGGAATGCTGGCGCTGGTCGCACCACCGCCACGGCTGCTCGCCAGCACATCGCCGATATCCGCCGCTACCGGACCTAGGAAGGTCACTGTTGTGTGTGCGAGCTTGAGCTTGGGATTCTTCGCAGCGGCGCGTGCGGGATCATTGGTCTCCACAACTTTTACTCCGTGCTCTGCCGGGTTGGGGTCGAGCAGGAGTGTGACTTCCCTGCTTTCTCCCGCATGCCAATCATCGGGCATCACGGTGAGGCATTCGTATTCTTTGGTGATTTCCTGGTTTTGGAAAAGCTGCTGGTAGCGCGCACGGGTAGCCGGATTCCGAGAGAGCAACAGGAGCCCGCTGGTCAGCAGGTCCAGGCGGTGAACGGCCACAATCTCCGATTCCCCGAGACTACGTCGCAGGCGCTCCTGCACGGTATTGGCCACGATGCGGCCATTGGGGGTCGCTGGCAGAAAAGGTGGCTTGTCTACGACCAAAAACTCATCAGTGTCGGCCACAATTGCCGGCTCAAAGGGGATGTACTCCTCGCGCTCGTGAGCGGCGGCATCGACTTGCGCTGCCTGACGGTTCTTCTCAAGTCCCCACCAGGCATCGCGATTGCCTGCGGCACGTCCCACGGCACACTCCCCTTTTTATGATTTGGTCTATGCCGATGTCGGCACCGTTTGCAGCATTCGGCCTACTCGGGCCAGCACATCTGGCCGAGCTAGCCGCGAATGCGCGCCGCGGCCACTTCGATATCGTCGAGCGTCGCTGTGAGCCCCACCCGCACGTGCTGTGCACCCTTGGGGCCGTAGAAGCTACCCGGCGCGACCAGGATGCCGCGTTCGGCCAGCCAATCAACCGTCTGCCAGCAGTCTTCCCCGCGAGTAACCCACAGATAGAGCCCGCCCTCGGAGTCATCGACACGAAAACCTGCGGCTACCAGTGCATCCCGCAGAATCTCACGGCGGTCACTGTAACGCTGCTTTTGTTCGGCCTCGTGGGAGTCGTCGTTAAGCGCGGCGATCGTGGCGTGCTGGATGGGTCCCGGCATCATCAGTCCCATGTGACGGCGCACGGAAACCAGCTCGGCAATAAGGTCCGCATCGCCGGCGAACCAGCCGGTGCGGTACGACGCCATGTTCGACGTCTTGGACAGTGAGTGGATAGCCAGCAGGTTGGTGAAATCACCGTCGCACACTCGCGGGTCGAGAATACTGACTGGCTGTTCAGTCCAACCGAGCCCCAGATAGCACTCGTCAGAGGCGACGATGACGTCCCGAGCACGAGCCCACTCAACCACCTTGCGCAGGTGTTCAACACCGAGGACCTTGCCGTTGGGGTTGCCCGGGGAATTGATGAACATCAGTGTCGGCGAGGCGGGGCCGATTTGCGTCAGCGAGTCCGCACGCAGCAGCTCAGCGCCTGCGATGCGAACGCCAACCTCGTAGGTGGGATATGCCAGCTCGGGGATGACGACGGTATGCCCCACGCCCACACCGAGGAGGAAAGGAAGCCAGCCAATCGCTTCCTTGGTACCGATGACCGGAAGCACATTGCCGCCGTTGACCGCTGACTCCAGTCCCGTCACGCCGTAACGCCGCGCCATCGCTGCAACAATCGCCGCGCGTAACTCAGGCGTGCCGACGGTCTGAGGATAACCCGGTGCGGCAGCGCCTTCGGAAAGGCCCTGCCGGATTATCGACGCGACTTCATCGACCGGTGTGCCGACCGAGAGATTCACCATGCCCTCTTCATGCGCAGCCACAGTGGCTTTCGCCCGCGTGAGAGAATCCCACGGAAACTGAGGCAAAAGAGAACCGGGAGTTACGCGCTTGCGGGCAGCTGACATGGGCGGTGATGAAATCCTTCCCGGGAAAGAAATAGGTTTAGTCCTCTGTGGCTTTAGTCTTCTGCCTGTGGCGGCAGAGCTGCCACGAATGGCACATCGAAGTCCTGGGGGCCGAGCTTGGCGGCACCGCCTGGGGAACCCAGCTCATCGAACCAGTCGACATTGGCATCGATGAATTCAACCCACTCATCCGGAACATCGTCCTCATAGAAGATGGCCTCGACTGGGCAGACCGGTTCACAAGCGCCACAGTCCACGCACTCATCAGGATGAATGTAGAGCATGCGCTTGCCCTCGTAAATGCAGTCAACCGGGCACTCCTCGACACAGGCACGGTCGAGGACGTCAACACATGGCTGGGCAATGATGTAAGTCATGGTTTTAGGTTTAAGAACCTTTCTCACAAGATATGGGATGAGGCTTTCGCTATCTGTCGATTATGCCGTTCCAACGAGAAACAGAGCAAAATAGACAGAGCGGTATATTCAGATTGGAGTCTACACCCAACGTGGGTGTTGTTATCAACTAGCTCCAGAAAGATGCGCATTCATGCAGGCCTGCCCTGCATCAGTTCCCCACCGTCTCCTGCAGCATCGACTGCAGGTTCCGCTGCATTTTCCGTTAGAGTGCCCGCAGATGGCGCAGTGGCCAGGCACCGCCCAGCACACCGCAAACAAGCAGCAGAACTGTTCGCAACCACTGCCCTATTGCCAAATCACCACCGAAGGGCAGCACTGCCCACAGCAAAATGCCTGCAAAGCCCAGCACCCAGATGACAGTCGGAATCGCAGCTTTAGAACGATCACGAGTCCACAGCAACGCTGTATTGGTGATAACCAGATTGGCAATATAGGCCAACGGAATAATCCACGGCAACGGAATAGCAACCGAGCCGATGGTAATCCACGCTCCGAGGAAAACTACCTCAATCACCAGCGTTGCCAGCGCAGCCAGCGACAGCCAGACCAGCGCTACCGTGGCTTCCCCCTGATGGAAGTTCTCGCGTGGCTGCGAACGTTCCGGATCGCCCCAATAGCGCTCATCTCCAAACGTGCGCTTTTCAATACTCAAGCGCTCGTTTTTCAACTTTCCGCCAGCAGCGTTAATCAAGTCTTCGCTTTCGTGAGGTTGAAAGTCACTCATCGTCCGCACTCCCCTCCGCCGCCAGATCCACGCCCGGTACCGACTCGACGCTCGCTACCGGCTCCGACAGTAATCGGATATTCACCAGCTCCCCTAGCGCTTCCATGGACGCAGCGGTCGCCGTACCAAAACGGTATGCCTCAGTCGGCGTCACCGGTTGACACAGCAAATTGGAAAACGCCCAGACGGCTCGCGCACGACCAGAGCCATCGGTCTGCCCATAGACAGCATCCGGATTGACCTCGCTGACGGAACCATCGGCGAACCACACCTGCGTCGCATGCGCGCGCATGGCCTCAACCTTGGCAGCCACAGCGGCGTCATCCAGCTGAACCTCGAAATGGCCAGTCACGGTGGCGAAGTCGTCGATATCGCACGACTGCCAGCTCTCCGGTACCACGGTAATGGCATCCAGCCCCGCCGCCATTGCCTCACGATCGGTGACCGCCCACAGCGTCGGAAAGCGATTTCCGCACGCCGCGACAGTGATATCGTGCGCACGAATGTGGTCCGGATGCCCATAGCCACCATCAGCATCGTAGGTAATGACCAGGTCTGGCTGCAGCTCATCGAGGATGGTGCGAAGCTGGGCGACCGCCTCATCACCTGAGTTCACGAACGCACGGGGATGCTCATTGCCCTTGTCACCGGCCATACCGGAGTCACGCCAACGCCCGGCACCACCGAGGAACCGCGGCGCATTTTCTGGAGCATTGGCCCCAAGCGCACGCAGCGCCGAGCGCAACTCGGCGACGCGGAAACCGCCCAACTGGTCGGCTTCATCAGCAACTAGCCCCTGGTACGGCGCGCCGATGACCTCTCCCAGCTCGCCCATCGTGCAGGTCACTACGCTTACCGACGCTCCGGACCGCGCGGCAGCCGCAATCAAACCACCTGTCCAAATGGACTCGTCATCTGGATGTGCGTGAACAAAAAGTAACTTCACGGACTTTCTTACTTCCCCTTGTTCTCCTGGTCGACGTTATCGCGGCCATCTTGGTTCTGCCCCGAACCGTCCTGCTCTGTATCTTCGCGCGGATCATCTCCCGGCTGAGAATTCTCAGACGATTCTCGAGCCCCACTCTGTGTCGAGACACGGCGAACCTCGCCCAGAACACCGAGGCGGCCCAACACTGGGTCATCGGTCCACTGCGAAGAGTCCCTCCTCCCGGTAATTGTAATTTCCGGGCTGACCACCGTCAGCAAGCCGTCTTTCACCAAGGTCAGCTCGATACTGTGGCCAGCAATGATATCGGCGAGTTCAGCGGGCAACGCAGAACTGTCGGGAGCGAGCAGTTCATCAATCTGTGGGTCACAAAGACCGGAGAGATTCTCGCTCCGAGCAGCCGATTTCGGAGCAACTGGTACTCCATTTAGGTCAGCCGGCTCCGCTGAGGTAGAAGATTTGGACTGCTCAGATGGTGTTGTCCCGTCCGACGAGCCCTGCTCTTCAGCACTCTTTTCCCGATCTCTACTTGGCGCAGGCTTTGTCGAACTGTCGACACGCTCAGAATCAGACTCGGACTCAGACTCAGCAGCCGACTCTGCGCCCGCTTCGTCCAGGTCCTTCGGCGGCAGCGAGCTGACCGAGCCTTCCGTACACGTATAGCGTTCCCGGGCCGCCTGGACAGAATTGGGCTGCTCTGCCCATGCCACCACGGCATCGACAGTTCCGTAGGGCAACGAAGACCGCAGCATGTCCGCTGGAGAATACGAAACAACGGTGGCGGGGATACCAGCTGCAGTCAACTGGTCAGCGACCGCAAAAGCCGCAGCGCGTGCCGCTATACCGTCGCTAATGATGCCAATTCGTAGCGGATTGTCCTCAGTAAAACCAGCCTGTGGTGTCTCGGATCGCTCCTGGTCACCACCGTCACCAGAACCACCCGCAATTCGGCGGCCGGTGGCCACCTCTGAGACCTCTGCAACGTTGATGCTGCTCAGAATGGCCCGGCGGACGGACTCGTCGGCAAGCCTGTTCGACGCGAGATTGGTACTGAAAACCAGTTCCCGGTTTGGCTCATGGAAAAACTCAGCAACACCGGGGACCAGACCATACGTCAGCTCAGATGTCTCCGTAGGACGGACCTGCACAGCCTGGATCTGCTTCGAACGCAGTTGCTCCGCACCATCGATGGCACTACGCATGGCACGCAGCGTAATAATCTCCGAGGCCGCTGGCTGCTCACCCCAGTATCGGTCATTTCGAACCAGCCGAATAATGTTGCGGCCGACATCCATCGACTCGACGGTGTACTGCCCACCGGAAGCCGGGAAACGACTGGCCAGCCCTTCGGAAAAACCATCAGTGTTCGACCGCATCAGATGCGCTGGCAAGAGATGCGCAAACAGGCGCTGCCAATGCGTAATCGGCTGAGTGAACGTCACGTCAATCTGATGGCCCCCGTCAGAGACATCAATGGATTTAATCAGCTCATAGGTCGCTGTATCCAACGATCCTGGAGTGGACGTGACTTGGGTATGCAGATAGCGGAAGTCCTCGCCGCTAATCGGCGTGCCATCGCTCCACTGCGCCCCCTTTCGAATGCGGTAGCGGACATGCTCTGCCGCTACCGTCGGATCCGTGATGTCAACATCGGCTGCTTTCCAGCCTCCAGCTCCATTACTGGTGTCGCCGTCTTTGCTGTCATCGTTCCTGATGACCTGCACGGAATCCAATAAATCGGAGTTGAGCAGCCACTGGGGAGCACCTGCCAAACGGGCATTGGCAGCGTTATCCACCACTCCGGGAGCTTGCGCGGAGGCAGTAGCGTCACCAGCCTCGCCCTCAACTGGCGCGGGGGTGAAAACACTGGGCAGTGTCAGTCGCGCTACCAGGCTGGTCACTGGGGAGACGTCGGCAAGCAAATGCGGATTGAAGCCTTCGACAAACTCGTCGACACCGACCGTGACTTCACGCATCTTTTTAGCCTGGTCAGCGGTGTCTTCCTGCTGTACCGGCACTTCCTGCTGCCCGGGCACAGTCGGAGCGTCGGACGGGCGAGCCATGCACGAGGACGCCAAAGCCGCCGTCACGCAGAGTGTCGATGCTACGAAAAATCGACGAGAAGCTGCGTGACGACGGCTGCGAATAAACATATTCACGAGATTACTCGACACCTGGCCGAGTCAGTTACCCCGAGACTGGTTTTCCAGGTCGCCCAGCCCCCTAGTAACCCGAATTACTTCTTATTCATTGCCTTCGCGCGAGAACGGGCGCGAGCGCGATCGGTGGCGCTGAGGATCTGCTTGCGTACGCGAATGCCCTCCGGGGTGACCTCAACACACTCGTCAGCGCCACAGAACTCCATAGCCTCATCGAGGGAGAGCTTGTGAGCCTTCTCCAGGGTCACGGTCGCATCAGCCGAGGCTGCGCGCATATTCGTCAGCTTCTTTTCCTTGGTGATGTTGATGTCCATGTCCTCATCACGCGGATTCTGGCCAACGACCATGCCCTCATAGGCCTGGTCACCCGGCTCGACGAAGAAAGTACCGCGGTCAGAAAGCTGGATCAGCGCGTAAGCGGTGATCTGGCCGGTACGGTCAGCCACCAGCGAACCAGTCGGGCGGTCCTTAATCTCGCCTGCCCACTCGCCATAACCTGCCGAGTAGTGGTTGGCGATACCGGTGCCCTTGGTCTCCGTCATGAAAGTGGTGCGGAAGCCAATCAGACCGCGGGACGGAATGAGGAACTCCATGCGCACCCAACCGGTGCCCTGGTTACCCATCTGTTCCATGCGTCCCTTACGAGCCGCCATCAGCTGGGTGACCGCACCCAGGTGCTCTTCTGGAACATCGATGGTCAAGTGCTCGTACGGCTCTTCAACCTTGCCATCGACGGTCTTGGTCACAACCTGCGGCTTACCGACGGTCAGCTCAAAGCCTTCACGGCGCATGGTTTCAACCAGGACGGACAGCGCCATTTCACCACGGCCCTGCACCTCCCAGGCATCCGGGCGTTCGGTCGGCAGCACGCGCAGCGAGACGTTACCGATCAGCTCCTGGTCCAGGCGGGCCTTGACCATACGAGCGGTCAGCTTATCGCCACCACCCTGGCCTGCCAGTGGCGAGGTGTTCACACCGATCGTCATGGAGATTGCCGGCTCATCGACCAGAATGCGTGGCAGCGGATCCGGGTGCTCAGCATCACAGAGAGAGTCACCGATCATGACCTCATCGATACCGGAGATAGCAGCGATGTCACCTGCAATGGCCTCTTCAGCAGGAACACGGGTCACACCGACGGTACGCAACAGCTCCGCGACCTTCGCGTTCTTGATGTGCTCATTGCCATCAGAGTCATAGTGAATCCACGAAATCTGCTGTCCCTTGCGGATACGGCCCTTGTGAATACGAATCAGGCCAATTCGACCAAGGAAGGAGCTGGAGTCCAGGTTAGTAACCTGCGCCTGCAGCGGGGCATCAATCTCAGCGGACGGCTCCGGGAGCACCTCGGTGATGACGTCGAACAGCGGCTGCAGGTTCTCAGACTCCGGCAAGTTGCCGTTACCCGGGTTCTCCGTCGAAGCCTTACCGGCACGACCGGAAGCATAGAGAACCGGCAGCTCAAGGTTGCGCTCTGCGACCTCAGCAGCTTCCGGGTCTTCCAGGGTAGAGGCTAGCTCTAGCAGCAGATCCTGGGCTTCCTCAACAACCTCGTCGATACGCGCATCTGGACGGTCGGTCTTGTTGACCACAATGATGACTGGCATGGACGCAGCCAGGGCCTTGCCCAGCACGAAGCGAGTCTGTGGCAACGGACCTTCGGAAGAGTCAATCAGCAGCACGACGCCGTCAACCATGGACAGCGCTCGCTCCACCTCACCACCGAAGTCGGCGTGGCCAGGGGTGTCAATGACGTTGATGATGAGATCTTCGCCGTTCTTGCCCTCACCTTTTCGGCGAATAGCGGTGTTCTTCGCCAAGATGGTGATGCCCTTTTCCTTTTCAAGGTCACCAGAGTCCATCACTCGGTCTGCAACTTCTTCGTGGTCGCTGAAAACGCCGGACTGCTCCAGCATGGCGTTCACGAGAGTGGTCTTGCCATGGTCGACGTGCGCGACAATGGCGACATTACGGAACTCGGTATCGCTCACAGGCGGATAGCTCCTAACAAGCTAAGAGGACTAAAAGAAAAAGATACGGCCTTGCCCTAAAGGACTGTCTTTGTGACTGTCTTTAACGCCCCGCATCAACGCGTAATAAAGCGTTCTACAGTGTACTCCTTCTTAATGGCCCTGCACATCTGGCAGAGCTTCTCGCAACCCCGAGCACCTATCCGTCATGCAAAGTGGCATTGCCGCGCCGCCCCTAGGCATAAATTACCCCCTTGCTGCACCCCCGCTTTACCGACAGCCATAACGGCATATCCACCCACACCACAACGCTTCACGACGGCAATCTCTCAGCCCACCATGTGATAGATGTGACCAAATGCCATAGTTGTAACCCCACGGGATGAGACTTGACTCCACCCGCTTACACGCTGCGAAACGCCATTAACCTCATAAGCATGCAGTGTGCCTCAATTGTCACAATCATCTCTTTCTACACCTTTATCCACTCTGATTGACTTGCGACACGCGGGAACCCGTGCGTTAATCTCCTGAGAAGATTCTGAACATTTCTTTTTCAAATCTTTCCAATTCACGTTGGAGTCGTTCTAAGATGAGCAACGATTCCGAAATTTTGATTCCGACTCCAATAGCCCACGAATGAGAGGTACTTCACCGTGGTTTCGACTGGACGCTCCTTCCTTCGCCGTGCCGCAGCGACCTTGGGTGCAGCTGCAATTCTCACTGCGGGCATGACTCCCGCCGCTTCTGCTTCCCCCTCGCTGGACTCCCTGAACATCGCTTCGCCGGATCTTTACGGCAACGCGCGCGACATCATTAACTCCCCAGGCGTTCCTGAGGAAATTTCAAGCGCGCTGAACAAGGGAATTGACTTCCTGACTGGTGAGGGCGACGGCGAGCCGGGCTTCAAGGTTCCGGAAGGCGCCCCGAAGACCAACCAGTTCCTGCTGCCGACCGTGGCTGACAAGTGCATCGGTGGCGAAAGCCGCTCCATCGGTATGGCCACCTCCGTTCCGGGTCCGGCTGACCTGCCGCTGCCTGGCGTTCCGGAGAACCAGCTTGGCTTCGTCTTCACTGGCCTGGGCACCAAGCAGCTGGCTAAGGAACAGAACACCGAGATGAACGTCTACTGGGTCAACGTTGCCAACGGCAAGTACGGCAAGACCACCCTGCAGAACAACGGTATTAACGCCGAGGAGGGCCCGGGCGCTGTCAACGGCACCGCTGACACGGGCAAGGGCTTGGTCATCGCTGTCATGCAGGGCGGTATCACCACTCAGGAAGAGCCTGGTCCGACCAACTGCAGCTACACCCCGACCGCCGGTGTCTTCCCGGTCGGCCTGAACTAAGTTTTTCTAGTTCTCCCCTAGCCCTTTTTGCATCACGTATGCAGAAAGGGCTTTTCTATGCCCAAAAAGGCAGCACCCACACGTTAAGGTATTCGCATGTCCACTTCACCGGCCACTTCGGCTTCGACCGCGGCAGCTCCTGCACTCTCCCCGATTCACTCGAGTCAGGACACACATCCTCCAAAAGTCGAGACCTTTGACCTACGTGAAATGGTGAACACCGACCCCAAGGGCTTTCAGCGCAAAGTCGACGAGTTTCGAACTCTCACGCCCAGCCGCCTCTATATGCGCCGTGGGATGGATCATCCAAAGTTTGGATATCTTGAGTCATTCCTGCTTGCCGACGAGGGGTTGCGCATCAGCATTTATCACTTCCGCCCGGGCGTGAAGGTGGAACACCAACGCTACGTCGATATTGTCAGCATCGACCGGACTGATCCGCAGTGCTGGCGTATGACCGATTTGTATCTCGACATCCTGCAGGCACCGACCGCCCCTGCGGCCATAGCTCCCCTACCTGTCGATGCGGCCACACAGATTCGAGTTGAAGATGTCGACGAGCTCGTCGCGGCCCACACTCAGGGACTGATTAGCGATGAACTCACCGAACTCGCTATCGAGACCACGCTGACTGCACGCGCCGCAATCGCTGCACACGGTGACAACATTGATGCGTGGATGCAGACTTTGAACCTCGAAGCGACGTGGGCTGACGCTGTTGAGCTTTCGCCTGCAGCCTAGAACTACCACCTCAACAAAGGAGTACCGTTCGTGTTCGACAACTTAACCGGCCCCATCCCTCCCGCCGGCCCTGATGGCAATGCGATTATCAAAGCCGTCCGAGCAGCATTTACCTCCTACTTTGAAGAGTCCAACCCCGGCGAAGCCCAGCTGACCTTCCTCGGCTCTGCTCCGCTGAAGATGCTGCGCTTCGGACCTGACACAGGCCGGATTGTCACCTACGCAACACTCGGTTGCAGTGCCGAGACAATGCAAGATCCGTCCGCAATGGTGGTGGACACCAACTCTGGTCCGCGTGCCGAGCTCATCTTGCCTATTCGTGGTGGTCTGGACGAAGTCATCCGCCCGCTGGGTATTCTTGCCGCTTCCCCAAGCATCGAAGGCCTCATCCTCACCGAGGGTGCACTTATCGACTTCGGCCAGCCACTGTGGGATCAATCGCGCTTCACCGGTTTTGTGCTGCTCAAGGCAGAAATCCCGCCGGTCGTGGTAGAGGAAACCGAAGTCACGATCTTCCAGCCAGTCCCGGCCACAACCAACGAATTTGCCCTTGCTCGCGCTAAGGGCGTTGACGAACTGCGTCGCGTGTGGGAAACCCAAGGTGTCGACTTCACCGACCCGTACCGCACCAGCGCTGTATAAAAGTTAGCTTTTTCGACGGTTGCCGATTATCTGCTCGTCGGCAAGCGATAAGTGCAACCTAGCAGTGACGTTTCGCGCCGAGACAGCGTGGTTTAGAGTGTGGAGTTATGGCAGTCAATTCGGCTAAAGACGTTCCTTACCATGCGGCGCAGTCCTTTAGGTGGTGGCGGCTGGCGGTATATTCTTACGTCCCGGCGCTACTCCTCACCGTGGTCAGTTCCCTATTGAAATGGGATGCGACTGTTACGGAAGCGGCGAAGGTCAACAACATCGAGATTTCTGCTGCTCAGACCAGCTTGGCTGTGAGCTTCGCGTTTGCGATTATCGCGCAGACGGCAACGGCGATTGCGTGCTGGTGGCTTGCTGGCAAACTCCTTGAAGGATCGACTGCAGCGCGCACGGTGCTGTCCGTGGCAGCGGCAGTTTTTGTCATTAATGCATCAATGACTCTGGTCGGAACGATTTCCCAGTTGCGCTCCGGAGACTCATCGGTGCTCGGTTTGATTACAGCTGGCCTGCTGATTGTTGCCTCTATCATCGCCGCAACTGCAACCGTCCAGTCCTACCGTGGCGAGCGAAACCAGAAGTTCTTTGTGACGACGTAGGCAGCTCTTAGTGACTCGGCGGCTTCGCGGATGAGAGCAGCGCTGTTGGCAACCACAACCCAGCTTTCGCCCCTGACCTCCAACCCACTCTGGCAATCGTTGTAGCTACCTGTGCTTGGTTGGCGAAATGAGGGTGTGATTAGCGAGGCTGATGCGTGCGGCTGCTGGCGAGCTGGTGGATGGTGTGGTGCCGGACTCGTGCGGGACGGCCGAAAACCTGGGGTTAAGAGACAAACCTAACCCCGGCCACACGCCGACCGGACATGCTTCTTGCTACTTATCCCAAAAACTTACGGGCTGCAAATGTGAAACTGTGCGAGTTTATGACATTTTGAAGCCGTTTTTCGGGCCATTTTTGTCATAGACGCAGTCAGTAACTCGCATTGGCTCGCGGTCGCCAAACATAAACGCAGTCAGTAACTCGCATTGGGGTTAATAGACAAATTCTGGGTGATGTGGTGGCGTGAAAAAAGCCCCCGCCTTGATAGCGAGGGCTTAGCGTTTGCACTGGTGACTAGCGCTTCTGAGCGTCTGCGAGAATCTGGCGACCTGCGACCATGCGGCAAATCTGGTTGGTGCCCTCGTAGATCTGGGTGATCTTGGCGTCACGCATCATGCGCTCAACCGGGAAGTCACGGGTGAAGCCGTAACCACCGAGCAGCTGCACAGCGTCAGTGGTGACCTGCATAGCAACGTCGGAGGCGAAAGCCTTGGCGTTTGCGGCCATCATGCCCAGGCGAGCGCCGCCCTCAGCAGTGCCACGCTCAGCGTTAGCGGCTGCGGTGTAGACCATGAGACGAGCAGCGTCAATCTTCATACGCATGTCAGCCAGCATGAACTGGGTGTTCTGGAAAGCAGCAATCGGCTTGCCGAACTGCTGACGCTCCTGCACGTAACCAACGGCGTAGTCGTAAGCACCCTGCGCAATACCCAGTGCCTGTGCACCAATGGTCGGGCGGGTGTGGTCCAGGGTCTCCAGGGCGGTCTTGAAACCAGTGCCCTCTTCACCGATGATGCGGTCAGCCGGGATACGGCAGTTTTCGAAGTACAGCTCCGCGGTCGGGGAGCCCTTGATGCCCAGCTTGTGCTCCAGGCCACCGACGCGGAAGCCCTCGTCGTCCTTGTGAACCATGAATGCGGAGATGCCGTTGGCACCCTTCTCCGGGTCGGTGACAGCCATGACGGTGTACCAAGTGGAGCGGCCACCGTTGGTGATGAAGCACTTGGAGCCGTTGAGGACCCACTCATCGCCCTCACGGACAGCGCGGGTCTTCATGGACCCGGCATCCGAACCAGCCTCGCGCTCAGTCAGCGCGTAGGAAGCCATTTCACCGTTGGCGATGTCCGGCAGGACCTTGCTCTTCAGCTCGTCGGAGCCCTTGAGGATCAGGCCCATGGTGCCCAGCTTGTTCACAGCCGGGATAAGGGAGGACGAGCCACAGACGCGAGCAACTTCCTCAATGACGATGCAGGCCGCAACCGAGTCCGCACCCTGACCACCGAACTGCTCCGGCACGTGGACGGCGTTGAAGCCAGCCTCGTTGAGAGCCTTCAGGGCCTCCTCCGGGAAACGCTCATTCTCATCGACGTCCGCTGCGTACGGAGCAATCTGCTTCTCCGCCAGATCACGGATAACGGCGCGGAGCTCCTGGTGCTCCTCTGGCAGCTGGAACAGGTCGAATCCTGGGGTCAAAGCCATGTGGGTGTTCCTCCCGATTTAATGATTCCGATGTCGTGTTCGATATCGCGCTCTACGCATTTCTACGTAGCACTATCACCGCACGACGTAATTATCTTCGTTTGATACTAATGGCTAACACTTTGTTGCACCCGCGAAATTCGTAAAATTCTCGCGTTGCCGCGCGGCGCCCACAGAATAAACTGCGCTAGGAATTCTCGCAGCAGCGATGTCGCCCAGTACCTTAACGGCGTATAGGCTCCGACGACACACCAGGATTCCAGCCCCCGTTCGCGCACGAGCTTCGCTACCCGTGGCGCATGAAAATCACTGGTCACAACAACTGTTCCAGCGCTCAACGCACCGTCCATGCCGCGCATCAACTCGCACGCATAGTCAATGTTTTCCGACGTATTCGTCGATTGGTCCTCGGCAATCAACTCGATGTCGCCACGCTTTACGACGTCCCCAGCGTTCGCCTCCAACCACTCCGCCATGGCATCCGCTTCGGAACTGATGGCATCTGTCACCGCTTCACTGCCGCGCCCACCGGAGCAGATGATTCGCTCGGTGCGCTCATCACACGCTGCTACTGCCCGCTGCAATCTTTTGGCCAGCAGGGCCGAGGGCCGATTGTTCTTCAATGCGCATCCCAGCACAATCACGGTGTGTGGCGGTACAGTTGGCTTTTTGGCAGCACATCGAAGGCGAACGGCCTCGAAAACTATCGCTGCGGCTCCTGGTACTGCGAGGCCGGCGAGCAGGGGCGTCGTCAAGCGATGCGATGCGCGGGCGTAATAGGCGCGGTAGCTGGCCAGCGTCCACGCGGCACCGACTGCGGGAAGAACCCACCGTGGAGGTCTGCGATTGGGCAGGCGTGGTGGGCGTAGCTCCGAACTAGCGGCGACACGTAGTCCGCCGACGAGGAGCATGGAACCGAAGCCTGCACCGAGGCACGCGAGCGTTTTTCTCATCAGAGCTTCCACGTTAACTGTTCTGGGACGTTGATAGTCCAGTCGACGAGCTGTTGCGGATTGTGCTTGGCCATGTGCTGAGATTCCTGCTCGGCCCACATGTCCCAGTGTTCCTCGAAGTGGTCGTCGCGAGCCATGGCGCGGGCAAAGCGAGTCTGCGTGTCCAGCTCTACCCAGACTCCCCACGCGTTGCCGTCGCCGATGGCACGGGCAGCGGCAAGATTAGCTTCAGTGACAGCGCCGCAGCCTTCGACGATGAGAGAGCAGTCCGGTGGCGTCGGCACCCACTCAGCGAATTCGCCGGCGTACCAGTCCCAACGGCGATAACCACGCTCATCGGCCGGTAGCGCGGGGTTCAAAATGGTCTCCGCGACTGCGGCCGATGCTTTGTGCAGGCCGGACCAGCCCGGATAGACATCCTCCAAGTGGATAACTGGCCAGCCGAGGATACTGTGCAACTTTGCCGAAAAGGTGGTTTTGCCACTGCCGGAACGGCCGTCGATAAGCAGAATCATCGTGATCGAAACGCCTTTACTACGCCACGCCCAGGAAGCGGAACTCCCCGGCCCACACGGAAATACCGATTGCTGCGACGGCGATGGCGAGGCAGGCAGCCATGGTGACATAGTCACGCGCGGCCAATGTCGAGGTGTGCCACCACGTACGCTTAATCGGCGCGCCAAAACCGCGGGCTTCCATGGCGGTAGCCAGCTTGGTGCCGCGGCGCAGCGCAAACACCAGCAGAGCGAACACCTGGGAAATAGTGCGGCGGATTGCGCCGTGGTCACCCAAACCGCGTGCGCGACGGGCTCGGGTCAGCGCCTGCCAATCACTGATGAACAGACCGACGAGCCGCAGACTCGCCACCGTTGCCAGCACAAACCGGCTGGGCAGCTTGAGAACCTGCGCCAGCCCATTGCCCAGATCGGTGGGATCGATATTAGCTGTCAGCACGATAACTGGAGTACCGATAGCCAGCACACGCAACATGATCGCGATGGCCAGGGAAATGGAATTATCCGTCACATGCGCAAGCAGAAAGGAGAAATACTCTTTGCCCTCCGGGTTGCCGTAGAGCGCCATCGAGATGCCCGAGATGGGCGCGGCGATGAGAAGCGGCAGGCTGCGTCCTAGAAAACGACGAAAACCCAAACCCGACAGTGGCACCAAGAAAAGCGTGCAGACAATTGCCACCACTGCGGAGACCCAGTCGATGGAAATCAGCAGCGGTGTGGTGAGCAAGAATAGGCCCAGAACTCTCGCCACCGGGTTGACCGTCGCGAGGAAAGGCTGCTTGCTCTGCTCGGCGCTCTGCGTACCTTCAGCCGTACCGGCGGAACCGACTTCAGTCACGATTTCCCTCCTACTTCGCCCTGGCCGCGCGAACCGCTATTGCTGCTAGGACCGGCCTGCTCCCCCGAACCACGCTGTCCCGGCGCCACACGGCCTGACCGCTCCGGATGAAACGCATCCATGTCGACGACGTAGTCCCCCATTGCTTGGACCACCAACGGATCGTGGGTAATCGAAATAACAGTTCGACCGTCGTCTGCAAGTTGGCGAAGCAAAGTGAGCAGCTCGGTGAATGTCCGGCGGTCTTGGCCGAAGGTCGGTTCGTCGAGAAGCACAATATCCGGCGCTGTCGCCAGCATGGTCGCCACCGACAGACGTCGCTTCTCACCGCCGGAAAGCGAGAATGGATTCGCCTTGGTCAGGGCGGTTAGTCGCAGCCGCTCAAGTAATTCCTCGATGCGCTGATCAGTGTTGACACCGACAAGCTTGGGGCCAAGCTGCAACTCTTCCAGCACTGTGCCGGTGACGAATTGATGCTCGGGGTCCTGGAATACCGTGCCAATCCGAGTAGCCAACCTCTTCGATGGCCATTTCCACGGCGCGCTACCGCTGCCTGCCACTTGGACCGTGCCCGCCATCGGCTCAAGCAGACCGCCGAGCGTCAGCGCTAACGTGGACTTGCCGCTGCCATTGTGACCAACAATGCAGGTGGAAGCTTGAGATGGGATTGAAATTGATACACCGCGAGCAATCGGTTCAACAGTTTCGCCACCGCTGAACCAGGACTTCTTCGCGCCATAGCCGATGGCCAACTCGCGGGTTTCAATCGCGATGTCACCGCTAGGGTGCCCATCCTGGTCGCAGGCAACGGAACGCGCGTCCGGCAGCGCGGGCGGCGCATTCGGAATCCACACCCCAGCATCCGTCAGAGCCTGCCCGTGGTCTTCCAAGACTCGATGAGGCGCACCATCGGCAATCACACCTTCGCGGCCCAGCACGATGATGCGGTCGACCACATCGACCCACGCATCCACTCGATGCTCGACCACGATCAGCGCCGCACCGGTTCTCTCCGCCGCGGTAATCGCCGCATCGCGCAGTACCGGCACACCGGCCGGATCGATGTTGGCCGTCGGCTCGTCCAAGCAAATGACCCGTGCGCCCATCGCCAGCACACCCGCCAATGCGAGGCGCTGTTTCTGTCCCCCGGAAAGCCGGTGCGTGGGATGGTCCAGCGGCAAATCCAGTCCCACCACATCCAGGCTGGCGCGTACTCGGTTGCCGATCTCAGCCGGGGCAACGCCAAGGTTTTCCGCACCAAAGGCAACATCGTCGCCAACGCGGGCACTAATCGTCTGCGAGTCAGGGTCTTGCAGCACTAAGCCCACCGAGCCCCGTGCGGAAGCGGGAGTACAACCTTCAATCAGGAGCTCTCCGGTGGCTTCGCCATCGGAGTCGTCGCCAAGCACGCCAGCAATAGCGGCAAGCAGCGTCGACTTCCCCACCCCCGACGCGCCGAGCAACAGCACCTTTTCACCACGCTCGACGTCCAGCGTGATGTCATTCAGTACCGCAGCTTTGCGCCCCGCGTGCCGATATCCGAACCCCCGCGCGCTCACCGCAGGGACATTTCCGCTTGACGACGGCCCCCGCGTCAACTCCTCATCTGTCATCGATTTTTCCTAGACGTCGCCGTGCCGCTCTCGCCCGATGGCAAACCGATCCAGCGCTCCAGTTGCCGCCAGTGCCTTAGCCAGGAAGTAAGCCAGCAGACCGGCGAGGACGGCACCAGACAGCGCCGTGGAGATCAGGTAGATGATGTTGAATTCGAAAGTCTTGGCCAGGTTGCCGGTGAAAAACTCATAGGTCCACGCGCCGACACCTGCCATGAGACCGGAGATAACCACGGTGGCCAGGTTGTAGCTCTTATACGCCAGAATGAGGAACACCAGCTCCGCGCCGAGCCCCTGCGCCAAACCTGAGTACACGGTAGGGATACCCCACTGGTTACCGATTAGTGCTGAAACTGTCGCTGCGATTACCTCAACGAAGATAGCGGCACCTGGCTTGCGAATGATGTACGCGCCGAGTGGCCCACCGAGGAACCACATACCCGCGACCAAACCGCCAAGGCCAGGAGTAAGCGCGTTGACTGCTTCATAGCCCGCACCGCCGATGATGTTCCAGATAACAAAAATCAGGCCAACGGCCACGCCGATAACAGCTGCAATGATGATGTCAATATTGCGCCATGAGAAGTTAGCGCGTGCTGCACTCGCCGATTGCGTCATCTCACTTGCTCCCATTTTTTCTTTAACTCGAGCGATATTGCTCAAAAGATTTTGATGTATTCATTAGCGGCATATGGGGCCTGTGCCGACACGCCCTAAGCACTAACTTTTGCCTACCCTACCGCGCCCAGCAGATGGCCTAGATAACATAAGGAACCATGACTAAAGCCGAGCGGTCATCTACTGGAGATACCCCAACTGCCCAAACCCCTCATCCGCCGACAGTCGGCGATGAGAGGACAGCCGCGGATTCCGCAGTGAAAACTGCCGAGTTCCCTGGTGCTGACAACACCGCTGAGCAGGAAAGTTCTCGCCCATACTACATGCCCTCATTGACGTGGGGCGAGAGACTTGACCTGTCTGCGAAGCAGTGGTGGCCACTCATCGGAGTTGTTATTGCGATACAGCTTGTCGCTCGCATTCTGGTTCTGACTAGCCATGGTTTTTACTGGGATGACTTCATCATCGTTGGCCACCTTTACGACACCTCGCTGCTGAGCAAGGACTACCTGCTTCAGGATCACGACGGGCACCTTGCACCACTGGCCTTCCTGGTGCAAGGCCTCTATCACCTCATTGCGCCGT
Organism: Corynebacterium sp. HMSC074C11; assembly: GCF_001809455.1. Classification (NCBI taxonomy): domain Bacteria; kingdom Bacillati; phylum Actinomycetota; class Actinomycetes; order Mycobacteriales; family Corynebacteriaceae; genus Corynebacterium; species Corynebacterium sp. HMSC074C11. Next base: position 60,205 of record NZ_KV797738.1, on the reverse strand, counting down.
GGAACTGGTGGCTGCCGGCTATCACCATGGCCGTGATGTCGGTAGCGCTGACATACGCCACCACTAAGCTCTTTGAGCTTCTCACTGGCCGCACGCTGGTGTCGCTCTTCCTCATCACGGTCGTCGCCTGGACTCCGCTGATGCTTCCGGGAGACACCTGGTGGTCGGCTGCGGCCAATTCCCAGCCGTTCCACCTGGCATTCGTGGTTTTCATGATTGTCGCTATTCGCACCACTATGCGTCGTTCTTTCGGCCCCCGCCCGTGGGAAGCCGCTGGTCTGTTTGTACTGCTGGCAGTGGCGCTGGGATTCTTTGAGAAGTCCCTGGCTATCGCACCGATTTCGATGCTGGTTGTCATCACTTTGGCTTACATGGAGCGCAGCAATATCCTGCAGGTTCTCCGTCGCGGCCTAGTCATCTGGATCCCATCGATGCTGCTGACCGGCACCTGGGCACTGTGGTACTACTTCGGCCCCGCCGAAACTACCGGCTTCATTTCTGACAAGCTACAGCCCGAACTGTTCTTCAACGGCCTCGGCCAGATTTTTGCCGGCATCATCGGCGGGCCAACAAGCTGGGAACGTTGGGCCCCGGGACAGCCGTTTGCCTCCGCTTCGTCTCAGCTGATTACTCTCGGCGGCATTATTCTGTTGATTCTGTCTGCCACCCTCATTGGCCGCGACTACCGTGGCTGGGCTCCGTGGACGCTATCGGTGGCGTACATGTTCACCACCTTGTTCGCCATCACCCTGTTCCGCTCGGGAGAGAACACCTCCGGCGTGCTGGCGCACACTTTGCACTACTACTCTGATGTCGCGCTCGTAATCGCTATCTGTGTCGCGATCTCCCTGGCGGGACTCCCGCCAAAGGACGAGGCGCCGGCTCTGCTACCGGCTCGTACGCACATTCTGATTTGGTCGCTGGGTGTCGCACTGGCTGTCACCTCCTCGATTTCCGTGGTTACCTACCGCAATGCCTGGTCTGATGACATCGCAATGGAGTGGATCGGCAACACCAAGGCGTCGCTGTCCGCGCTGCGAGAGGAGGCCGACGCCGCTGGCCCCGACAAGGCGATCGACTACAACCTCATTGACCAGCCCGTCCCCTTCGAGATTCTCGTGCCCGTCGCCGCTCCGATGAACATGTACTCGCGCGTGTTTGATGCGGTCGCCGATCGCCCACCATTTGAGCGCGTCACCGGTCACCCACGCATGTTCAATACCGACGGTTCGCTTATCGACGCCAAGGTCTCCAAGATCACCCGGGTCACCGATGGCCCTGTCGAGCAGTGTGGCCATCACATCACAGTTGGTGAGGACGGCACTGCGTCGGAGGACATCAAGCTTGAGAACATCATCAAGCTCGGTGACTGGGTGCTTGAGTTCCCGGCCACCGCCTCTGAGGACATGGATGTGCGCCTGTCGCTACCCAATCCTTTCGAGACTGAAGAGCAAACCCGCGCTGGTTCCACGGTCGTGAAGATGAACAACGATCTGCGGCCACGCTATGCGTACCTCAACGGTGGCGGAAATACTCTCCGTGTCGATGTGGAAAAGGCGACTCCGGGGGCAACGCTATGCATCGGCGCGGGGGCGATTGGCCCCTTGGTTCCCGCAAGCCGTTAAGAATCCTCTAAGATATTGCTTTAAGATAATGTGAGAAAAGTTCATTAGCCCTTGTAGCTATTGTTTTTCCGACAGAGGAGCCACATCCATGCGTAACCGCATCGCCGGCGCTATCGCCGCATCCGCCATTGCCGCAGCAGCCCTGGTCGCTTGCTCTCCCCCGAACGAGGTTGACTCGGACGTAAAGGTCGGCGACCAGGCCAACCCGTCGGAGACCTTCGAGCAGAAGGCCACCACACCGGCACCCTCCGACGAGATGACTCCTGCTGAGACCGCAGAGATGTAACTGCAGATTCAATAATTGAAACTGCGAAAACCGAGGTAGTTAGCAAACAGAAACGCAGTCACTACCCCTTGTGCCCACTCATCGATGGGGCGCGAAAGAATTACCGCCCGGCCATGGTGTCCGGGCGGTTTTGGTTCTCTGGGGGGGGGCAGCCTAGAGCCACGATGAGAGCCTAGGAAAACTCAAATTCCACGTGGTCACCATCACGGATTACCGCGCTGGTTGCGCCATTTTCCAGGTTCAGCTCGACAATGAGCGAGGGCATCTCGCCGGAAACTCCAGCCTCACCCGAGGCCCCGGCAGCATCGTCCACGAGCGCCGCATCGGTCGCGATCACGCGGTAGCGAAGGAAACCATTGCGCAATTCATCAGTCTCCACGCGAGCGGAGTGCAGCCATGGGAATCGGCGGCGCAACGCAACGAGCTGCTGATAGGAGCGGTAGAGAGCCTCGCCGAGCGTAGAGAGTTCCTCCGGACTATCCGGGAACACTGGACGAACCTGGTCGTCACCGCCGATGCGTTCCTCTTTGAGACCGGTATAGCCCTGTTCGTCACCGTAGTAGATCAGTGGCACACCGGCCACGGTAAACAGCACCGTTGCCGCCAGCACGGCCTTGTCGGCCCCTACCTGTGTCGCAATGCGTGAAACATCGTGGTTTCCCACAAACGTCACCGGCACAAAAGACTCCGCGAAGGTGTTATGGCGCTTCAGAGTCCAGTCCAACTCGAAGAAGTTTTCCTCCTTCAGCGCCGACCAGGTCGCTTTCCACAGCTCGTATTCCGTCACCGAGTCCATGCCGGACACCGACACAATCTCCGCATAGTCGCCGTGGATGACCTCCCCGTAGATAAAAGCGTGCGGGTGCTCAGCACGCACTCGCAGCAAAACCTTGTGCCAGAACTGTGGATCCACTGCGTAGGCCGCATCCAGGCGCCAGCCATCAATCCCCCGCGCCAGCCAGTAATTCATGACGTTCACGACAAAATCAACAGTCGCGTCACTGGTGTGATCGAATTCGACCAAACTCTCATGGCCCTCAAACACCGGCGCGGTCATGTCGCCATCTGAGTGCGTAAACGCAAAGAGCTGCGCTTCTTCAGAGTCAGGGTTTTCCTTCGCGGTCTTCAGCGCGGGTGCCTCTGACCCGATGTGGTTGAAGACGCCGTCGAAAAGCACTTTGATGCCGCGCTCATGGGCAGCTTCGATGACGGCCTTCATGTCCTCTTCGGTGCCCAGGCGCGAGTCAATGCGGTAGTAGTCCTCGGTATCGTAGCCGTGACTAGTCGACTCGAATACTGGCGCCAGCTGAAGGACGTTGAGCCCGAGCTTCTGGACGTACGGAAGCCAGTCAATCAGTTTGCGAATTCGATTGACCGGCGCGGCGCCTCGATCCTTCTCACGGATGGGCGCTCCCACAAACCCCAGTGGATAGACGTGCCATCCAATCGCCCACTTCGTCCACTCAGGTGCGGCGGCAGCGAGCGTCTTATCAGGGGCGTTGGGGGTAGTGGACATTGTCCTATGCATCCTCTCTAGGTGCCTGAGGCTGATTGGAATTATCTGGTGCCGTCGCAGCCTCAGGGGTCGGTGAGGTCTCCCCCGCCGATTCGCTTGACGACGCCCGCGCCTGGCCCGCATGCGACTTCGGCGTGCCAAGGCCTGCATTCCGCGGCCGTGGAGGCACGGAACCTGCTGCGGGCATGGTCGGAGATGCGACAGGGCGCTCCGGCGGTTGGCTCTTCGACGGGTTCAGTGCATCCAGCGCGATTTGGATTTCCGTGCGCATGCCGCTGACCATGGCTCTCTCCACAATTTTAAACTTGGAGTTGTGAAGAAAGAAGGGATTACCCGCTTCCGGGCCACCGGTGCCGAGGAACATGTAACAGCCCGGCGCTTCACGGGAAAAATACGAGAAATCATCCGAAGGAGCCCACGGATCGGCAGCGAACACCTTGGACTTGCCAACCGCCTTCGTCGCCGCATGCCAAGCACGATTGACCGCAATGTCGGCGTTGACCACCATCGGGTACGGAATCTGCCAGTCGAAAGTCGCCTGTGCACCGTGAGCCTGGCAGACGCCGTTGACGACGGCCTCGATACGCTGGCAGACAATCTCCCAGTCGGCCTCATCCACCGAGCGGATGGACACTTCCAGGTTGGCCGTATCCGGAATCACGTTGCCGGCCTCACCTGAATGCAGTGAGCCGACATTGACAATGTTCATGTGCTTCGGATCCACATCGCGGGAGACAATCGTGTTCAGCATGAGAGTCACCTCGCTGGCGATGAGCACCGGGTCAATCGACAGCTGCGGGTTCGAGGAGTGCCCGCCACGGCCACGAATCGCGATGGAGACGATGCCCGACATAGTTGTCACTCGCCCAGCGCAAATCCCAACATGCCCCACCGGATGCGGCGCGACGTGGAAGGCATAGACCTCATCTAAGTCATCGGCGGCGCCCTTGTCGACCAGCTCACGAGCCCCGCCCGGCAGCATTTCTTCGGCGTGCTGGAAGATGCACAGCACCTTGCCGTGCAGCTGATCGCGCATTCCGGAAAGCACCTTCGCAGTGCCCAGCAGCATCGCCGTGTGAACATCATGACCACAGGCGTGCATCACACCCGGCGTGCGCGAGGCGTACGGCAGTCCCGTTTCCTCCTGTATCGGCAGCGCGTCAATATCCGCGCGGTAGCCGATCACACGGCCCGTGCTGGGGTCGCCTGCTGTGCCCTCGATGACGCCAATTACGGACGTCGGGGTCAACCGGTACGTCGGGATGTCCCACTGGTTGAGCAGATCCTCAATCATGTCCGAGGTCCGGTACTCCCGGAAGCTCAGCTCCGGATTCTGGTGCAGTTGGCGACGCCATGCCACCGCCTCTTCGATGGGTACTTCAAGGCGGTGCGACGGCAGGGTGTCGTTAGCATCAGTCATGGTTCATAGCATGACAGAAAATGGACTCCACGACGAGCAGCTACGGAAATTCCCTCACCCATTTTCGCTTCACGACGGCCACAGCGCCCCGACATCTCCCCTGCTAGAGGTGGCTTAAGCGCTGCCAGCGAGCTGCTAGTTTCCGGCACCCCAAAAATCCACGGTGAGTTCTGCCAACCACCATGGATCAATCGTGCCGCACATCTCACGCGCCGAGTGCATGGAGACCATCGCAGCTCCGATATCAATGGTGTCAATACCCAGTCGCGTTGCGGTGATTGGGCCGATAGTGGAGCCGCATGGCTTATGGTTCGCAGAGACAAAATACTGCACCGGCACTTCCTGACCAATGCGCTTGGAGGTTTCCGCTGCAATTCGGACAACCTCGGCCTGACCAGCCGCCGTGGTGGCATAGCGCTGGTTAGCATTGATCTTCACCACTGGGCCAGCATTGAGTTCCGGCTGGTGCCTCGGCTCGTGTTCACCTGCATAGTTCGGGTGCACACCGTGTGCGCCGTCGGCAGAGAGACAGATGGAACCGCGGTAAAGCTGCTGGGTGCGTTCCAGGTCAGCGCCTGTGGCCGCTGCGATGCGGGACAGAACGTCGGCAAGCAGTGGCCCTGCAGCGCCCGTGGTGGAGGCGGACCCGACTTCCTCGTGGTCAAAAGCGACCATGACGGGGATAGTGGTTGACGTGCTCCAGTCTTGGCGGAGCAAGGCCTCGAAGGCGACCAGGGAGGAGTGAACACTGAGCAGATTGTCCAGCCGGCCTGAAGCCAGGAACTCATCGTGAGCACCGAAGGTGCGCGGCTGCTGAGTGTCGAAGGAAATGAGGTCCCAGGCGACGATGTCGTCGATAGACAGGCCCGCTGCATCGGCGATGACCTGGTGCACATCGGTGCCGAAGGTATCCATTCCGATAATCGGTGCAGTGTGATTCTGCTTGTGGAGCTTCAACCCCTCTTCGTTAACCGCACGATTGAGGTGGATAGCCAACTGCGGGATGCGCGCGACCGGGCCGGTGCGAGCAAGGTGCTCATTGCCATTTTTATCAATTACACGACCGGCGAACTCAATTTCGCGGTCGGTCCAGCTTCCCAACAGCGCGCCGCCATAGACTTCGACGGCGACCTGTGCATAGCCTGCGGCGGAGGTGCGCGCGTTGGGCTTCACACGAAAACCGGGCGAATCCGTGTGGGAACCCACAATACGGAAACCGGTCAAATCGGCAGCCGGTGTCTCCGAGACGATCCAAGCAACGGCAGCGCCATCACGACGCAGGACGTAGGCACCGGGTTCACTTGGCCACTGTTCGTGCTCATCGACGACCGTGGCACCGGCTGCACTCAGACGGTCAACGACCTGTTGTGCCGCATGAAATGAGCTTGGCGACGCAGTCACAAAATCTATTAAATCCTCCACGTGACTGAGCGCTACCGCCGGAACGCTGCGCGATGCCGCGTCCGAGGTATCCGCCGAATCCGGGGACTCAGTGGTGGGTGCCGAAGAAATAGCCATAACCAAACTCCTACTTCACATTTGATTCCGCATTTCATTGTATTGGAGCCCACAACTGACCGTGACCGAGCATTAAGCCGGTCCACAGTGTGATGCAGCTTTCATGTTGGGAACGGTATCCACTTAGTCACTTTTGCCCGTTTTAACTCGATATCGGGCATATTCAGACATATAGTGGCAACCGCATCAAAGAAAACCGTTTGAATACAGAAACTCTCAAACCGGAGTCCCGACCGGATTCCGACCTCAGAAAGGGTTTATACCGTGAGCCTTGAAAACCTGTTCCCCCGTTCTTTCACTACCAAGCGCGCCTTCTTCTCTCAGCCGCTACGCGAAGCTCTTACCCGTGACACCAGCAGTGACGCTAACGCAGTCCACTTCGGCCACCAGGTTAAGAGCACCCGGAATGAGATCTACAGCGACATGTCTCCCCGTGACATCGTCTCTATGCTGAGCCGCTAAATCTAGCGCTTCCTCAAGTCGAATAAGACCATTGGCTCTGGCTGAGGAAATTTCAACGTCTCCGCGGCAGCTAATTCACTGCCCAATCCGGCTCCAACCTCGCCTGCATCACCATCGCCGTACCGATGTACCGCAAACGCGTGGCAGCCACCAACAACTAGCATCAATGCCAGCGTCAAGAGCATCGCAGTAATCCCCGAATACATAAATCCACCGGTATATGGCGTAGCAGCAATCGGGTTTGTCACAGGAAACGTCAGCAGGACCACTAGCAACGCAATACCGATATACGGCCACTGTCTGGTCAATCGGGTCCGCGCCATGGCGGCCAAACCGAACACAGATGTGACCAGCATCAACATGTAGTGGGTCCAAAGAATCGATGAGAATGTGGCTGCAATAAGCCAAGCGCCCGTGATCAGAAATTCAAACCGGTAGACCGGGTTCAACCACGCAACTGCCGTGACCATCAACACCACGCCAAGCGCAATACACAGTGGAATCGTTTTCACGTGACTCGGGTAATCACGAACCACTGTTACTAATAAATCAGGTTTGCCCAGGTCTGTGGCTAAAGTCGACGCCAACGACTGATTCGCACCGCCGACCAAGACCGATGAACCAATGTCGCCGATTCGATCAATCCAATCCGAAATCACCGACATATCAACGCGGATAAACATCCAGACCGCCAGTACCGCCGTGGTGGCCAGCGACCAGAGGGCTGCGCGCCGTCGATAAGCGAAAAAGAGCATCACAGCGATGAGCGCATACGGAGTCAATTTAATGGATGCGACGATGCCGAGCAGGATGCCCGCGAGCCAATGACGAGTGCGCGAGGCAGCAAGACCATAGGCGACGCCCGCGACAATCAGCGGTGTCGTCTGACCGATCCAGAACGAATTAAGAGTGGTCGGCAGAGCGAATACGCATGCGGTAACCAGCGCTGCGATACCCCAGGGCATGGTGGACCGAAACCACAGGTGGTAGGAGGCTGCGACGAGGACCACGACGGCCATTCCAGAGAGAAAGAGCAACCAAGCAACCGAGGTTTCAAAGCTCATGACGTGGGATATCGCTCCCAGAGCCTTTGCGAACAAAGGGTTTTGCACAAAGGGATGCGTAAATGGCGCAGACACTTCCTGCGCCAGGCGTGGCCAGACCTCTCCACTCATGGCGGTGAAATCGATTGGATCGGCGTCATAGAGATGGGACTCAAGTCCCCTGTCCATAAGTAGCCCGCCTACCCAGAGCGAAGCCCAATCGTCCGGCTGAGTACGACCATTCCAGGCCAACAGCGAGGCAAGACCACCGAGCAGCGAGACCAGAATAAGAGGCCAGCTCATCACAGGCGATTGCGCCAGCGCGGGGGCCTGACTGGGTTTGCGAGCCCACATTTTTCGCAAGACCTGTGACCGAGACTTCGCAACAGCACGTTGCGACTCCGCAGCCTGTGACGATGCTCCATCCTGTGACACAGGTCCTTCTGCCCGACTATGCCGTCCCACGTTCCTCCTCATCGCTGGTAAGCGCCTCTATCTAATGTAGTGATTCCAATACGGCAGTGGTTACAACCCGCAAGAACCCACAAGGTATGACGGCTTACTTTGAACAAAGTGCCAGGAGGACGACAGTTGGCGGCCGTGATGGCCGGAGGACTATCGAATCTGTGAAATAGTGCCGATAGTCGTGATCAGCTGATCTCCATCGCTGTTGACCACAGCGGCTATGGGCATGCGCTCCATCTCATCCGGGCCGACGTCGTAGCCCTGCGAGACCTCTGCGGTAATAATCTTTCCGGTCGGGCCTTCCTCAATGCGTGGATTACGGACGACCACATGAACCAGACTGAACTTCGCGGTGATGTGAACTTCTCCGCGGTAGCTCTCCCCTTCGGCATCGCTGTTGTCATTGTCGCGGGTAAATGAGACAACACCGGCCTCAGGCTCTAGGGCACCATTCTTGGCAGTGACCCCACCACCCAGTGCGCCGAATACCTTCTCCAGCGCAGACACAGAAATGACTAAATCCTCGCTGGAGGGAGCCGGGGCATTCTTGCCCGGAGCATCGGAATAATTCAACGGGATGTAGATTTCCTCGGCCTCATTAATGGAGCCTGCCGCCGGGTAGACGTAAATACCCCAGTTATCACCGGCAGGAGTCTCCGGCGGGTCAACAACAATGCGGGCCTCAAAACTGCCGTCATCCGCCATCGGGGTAGCCTGACGAGCGATAGAACGTCGCATGTCGACGCCCTGGTTCGGTATTGCCTCGAGAGTTCCAACCGGAGTGACCCAAGCAATGTTGTCGTGCGGATGTTTCCGCGACGAGGACGGAGCACCTTCACTTGGCTTCCAGGAGTCTGGGAACGCACTGTAGAGAACGTAAACACCATTGGGCACACCCGGAGGAATTGGAAGCGGGTAACCACCACGGTTGGCCGACGGATTGAAACCACTACCGCGAACGATAAGAACATCGCCGCGATGAACCGTGGCACCTTCAGCTGGTGTGCCGTCCTCAAAAGTGACAGTAACTTCCGGGGATTCGACATACTTCGGATCCTGCGGCTGGAAGTTCTCCGCTGGATTAATCACATTGGGAAAGTTGTCTGGCACGATTGGCTTCGCAGTTTCAGCCATTGCTGGGGACACAAACACCGAAAGGACCATGGCGCCGGACAGCGAAACCGCAGTAACACCTCTGCGCGCACTCTGCCTCACCGGTCGACGCTTGCCTTCTCCAACGGGCGATGATTCGGAGCCGGACGAAAGGCGAGTTTCGTGAGCATCCGCAAGATGGCGGTGGGAATGATCGAAAGTCAGGAACTTCAGACTGTGCATACAAGCAATGTACACCTGTATATTAGGCTCACCTAACCTATTTATTAAGGCGCGCCTTATCCACCCCCGTTTGAGTCTCAGCGCTGGGATTGGAAGAAATGGCTGAGGGCAAAAGAAAACCGCGGCCAAGCCCAATAGAGCTCGACCGCGGTTTGCTTCAGCAGCTTTGAGACAACCAATTACTCCGCGGTAATCGGCAGGTAGACGCGACCACCCTGATCAGCGAACTCCTGGGACTTCTCAGCCATGCCGGCCTCGATAGCTTCAACGGAGTCCAGGCCGTGTTCCTTCGCGTAGTCCTGCACATCCTTGGAAATACGCATGGAGCAGAACTTCGGACCACACATGGAACAGAAATGCGCGGTCTTTGCCGGCTCTGCGGGCAGGGTCTCATCGTGGTAATCCAGCGCAGTGTCCGGATCCAGAGCCAGTGCAAACTGGTCATGCCAACGGAACTCGAAACGGGCCATCGACAGCGCGTCGTCACGCTCCTGAGCGCGCGGCAGCCCCTTTGCCAGGTCAGCGGCGTGCGCGGAAATCTTGTAAGTAATCACGCCGACCTTGACGTCGTCGCGGTTCGGCAGACCCAGGTGCTCCTTCGGCGTGACGTAGCAGAGCATGGCGGTACCAGCCTGCGCAATGATTGCCGCGCCGATAGCCGACGTGATGTGGTCATAGCCCGGCGCGATGTCGGTTGCCAGCGGGCCGAGGGTGTAGAACGGAGCTTCCTCACACCACTCCTCTTCCCACTTCACGTTGTCAGCGATCTTGTGCATCGGAACGTGGCCTGGGCCTTCGATCATGACCTGGCAGCCGCGGGACTTGGCGATCCTGGTCAGCTCGCCGAGGGTCCGCAGCTCAGCCAGCTGGGCCTCATCGTTAGCGTCGGCAATGGAGCCCGGACGTAGGCCGTCACCGAGGGAGAACGTGACATCGTACTGTGCCAGAATGTCGCACAGCTCAGCGAAGCGCGTATAGAGGAAGCTCTCCTGGTGATGCGCGAGGCACCATGCGGCCATAATCGAACCACCGCGGGAGACAATGCCGGTAACGCGGTTGGCGGCCAGTGGCACGTAGCGCAGCAGCACACCCGCGTGAACGGTCATGTAGTCCACGCCCTGTTCACACTGCTCAATGATGGTTTCGCGGTAGATTTCCCAGGTCAGCTTGGCCGGGTCACCCTTAACCTTCTCCAGCGCCTGGTAAATCGGCACCGTACCAACCGGCACCGGGGAGTTACGCAGAATCCACTCGCGGGTTTCGTGAATGTCCTTACCGGTGGACAGATCCATGATGGTGTCCGCGCCCCAACGGGTCGCCCACACCATCTTCTCCACCTCTTCGGAGATGGACGAAGTCACAGCCGAGTTACCAATGTTGGCGTTGATTTTGGTGGCAAAGCGCTTGCCAATAATCATCGGCTCGGTCTCCGGGTGCTTGTGGTTGGCCGGAATCACGGCACGCCCCGCAGCAACCTCTTCGCGAACAACTTCCGGATCCACATTTTCACGAGCGGCAATGAACGCCATCTCCGGGGTGACAATTCCCGCACGAGCCCATGCCAGCTGCGTCTTGACCTTCGGGGCCTCCTCAGAGCCTGCAACCGCCGGCACCGCCGGAGCCTTCGGCCACGAGTCACGAGTCTTAGCCAACCCCTCCTTCAGGTTCAGTTCCGGGTTTTCCTCGGTGTAAATACCCGAGGTGTCGTATGCATCGAAGTGAGTGCCGTCCGTCAGATTGATTCGACGGACTGGAACGCGCAGGTTCGCCTCACCGAAATCGTTGCTGAACGCAACCTCGTCGTAATGCTTGTTGCTGCGGTAAATCGGGCCAGTTGTAACCTCGCCCTCTTTCGGCGGAGCGGATACAGATACACGTGCGGCCATGAAGCAACACATCCCTTTCCTACGCTGGTATTACCCAGATTCAGGTTCGTCCGGTCGACGCTCGATCCCTAGCGTCCTCTCAGTGCCGGAATTTCGGTTGGCACTCCCGTGGTTTTGTAATGCGCCTCATAGTCTAACCAATCGTTCGGATTACTTCGGTTATTACACCCATGCTGTCCACCAACGCTTAACGACGTCCCGGGGAACGCACCCCAAAGGTGCAGGTGGTGGCTACGCAGAGGCGTCGTTTTGCACGGCGACCGCGTTGTCCACACCCCCTAAAAGTTATCCACAGCCGGTCTATTTTTCGGCTTCTCAGCAAGCGCAATTGCGACCGCGGTGTTATATCTTTCTCACACAAATTCTTTGGGGAGGGAAAATTGAAAAAGGCGACTACTGCCGCCCTACTGTCAGCACTTCTATGGGGAATAACGGGGACTAGTTGCGCATCGACCGAGGCATCCGTCGAGGACGTTCAACCTGTCGGCGACAATGCGACAACCATGACTACTGACTCGGGCGTGACGTTACCTGCGGGTGTGCTTCCACCCAACAATCCGCCGGAGCCCGGTGATGCTCCACTTGGTCCCGATGGGCACTACAACTACGACGCACCTGAATTCGTACTGACCAATCCGTGTGATGACCCTGCGATTATGGGGCGTTTAGACAGGCTGGGGTTCCGGGAGCAGACGTACATGGAGGGCCGAATCGAAGGAAATAAACAGATTGGCTGCGTTATTGAATCCGATGCTTCCGGCCTGCTGAGCATCTGGCATGCTGCGGTCGCTCACTCACAACTCGAACGCTACAGTGCCGAGCCTTTGGCTCATCACGAAGGGATTTTCAATTGGGTGACATTCACTCAAATCAATCCGCTCGGAAGTTCCGCCTGTATTGCTTCTGTCGAAACAGAACAAGGAGCTCTCGGATTCGTTATCGACACAACCGGACAAGATAGCCCTGACCCACAGCACCGGCTGTGCGCTCCAGTAAATGAGCTGTTAATTGATTATTTGGGGGAAGAATCATGATGCATGCCGTAATTCCAACAATCGACTCTGCAATTCAGAAGTTCCATTCCACGAATTTGCTGGCAAATAATGCCATCCATATCCAGCCAAACTTGGCCGGCTACTCACAGGTTCCGTCACTCCAGCTGGTGGCGACAGAACACAGTCTCGCAATTTCCGGCAGCTCAGGAAGCTCTGCTGCCATCGGATTGTCTCTGGGCAAACAGCTCACGTGGGCGCAAACAAATCTCGCTGACTTCCGTCGCGTGATCACTGAGCACGAGTCCACCATGAATCGGATTCTTCGAAGCATTAACCCATTCAATGGTGACGGCGCTTCCCTTGCCGAAGTAGCGCGCACAAGCGGTGTATTTCAGCGTCGGCCGATGTTTGAAGCTGGAAGTCTCACTTTCGCGCCAGTCACTCTTTCCGCGGAACTTGGTCTCGATGCGAAGTCCCTACTATCCATGTTTTCCTCAACAAACGACGGTGCCGTAGCCGAGGCAATCGCCTACTGGAATAACTTCGCCGACACTATGACCACGTTGGCCAGCAATCTAACCTCCATCTCATCCGGCTTGGTGTCGAGCAACAGCGGTGCTGTCTTCTCTGCTGCGGACTCAACAATGAAAGGTCTGGCCGCACGCGCTACCAGCATCGCCACCGCATCTGAGGTCATGGCCGGGCACCTTGCCGTATTGCCATCTGTGAAGGCGATGGCCGTCAATGCACTATCAGCGATCGAAGCCGAGTCCAAAGCACTCCCAAACCCTGGCGCGCAAAAGGCTTTTGAACAGGCCGAGGTAGCAGCCTTTCTCTCTGGTCCGTATACCGCACAACTACAGACCGCTATTCCCCGAATTCCTAACCTGGTTTCTGCCGATGCGGGAAGTGGTGTGACCGCCGAGGTGTCCGTTGGAGCCACAGTCGCCGGACGTTCTGGAACTAGCCAGTTCAGCCTTTCGCCTGCGGGGATGGCTGGAAGCATGCAGGCCGCCAGCGCACCAGTTGGTGCCACCTCAACTGTTCCGGATTCTCCGACACCGCAATCCACAACCGCGAGCCCTTCCGCTCCTTCGCACTTGCAACCGAGCGCTTCGACTTTGTCGAACCCTACTAATCCGTCTGCTACCCCTGTGCACCCCGCATCACCTAGCAGCCCAACGAGCTCCACAATCTCGCCAACATCCCCGACCGGTAAATCAGCTATGGCTCAACCGAATGCGGCGAATCCAGCCATGGTCGCTCCTTCGGGGGCGAGCACCCCACTTCAACGCTCATCACCGCAAGGAGTTTCGCCTTACGGAGTTCACGGCAACCGGCCGGCTGGCTCCCTCGGTGCAGGACGCACTGCGGGACTCACACCAGCGGGCAATATCCCGGCACTGCCGTATTCTGGAAACTCAAGCCCCCGTCCCCCGGCCTCGGGATTTCCGGCTTCGAGTCCCGGTCGTATGCCAGCGCCGACAGCGGGTCGCGGGATGGGAACCGGCTTGGGTCCCGGGGTCGCTGGTTCTGCCTTGCCAACCGTCTCGAATAGCTCTGGACAGCGCGGAAGTGGATTGATGAATTCCCTAATCAGTGCGCGCAACAGTACTGCTACCGGAGCTACGGGTGCTGCTGGCGGAACCGCGGGCGCCGCTGCTGGAAACCGTGGCGCAGGGGCTTTCGCGGCCACCACTGCGGGCAGCCGTGGTGGATTGCTCCAAAAGGGTTCCGCACCGTCGGCACGCAAACTGACAAACGTGGCCACGATCAGGGATAACGATGCTGGCGCTTTCGAGCAGAACGAATACCAGAAGGAGCTTTTCGGGGATGCACCCATTACTATCCCGGCGGTGATTGGCCACAACGTCCGAGCGTAAAGTCAGCGCGTAAGCCTCCGAGCATAAAGTCAGCGCGTTCATGCTGACTTTTACCCGCTCGGGCGCCACGGGGGATCGAACGGCGTCCGTGAATTCGCACCTCAACAACGCCTGCAACTTAGACACTTTTTCACCGGCTCCTTGGGCGGGATCGGCTTACTTTTCTTGAAGTTTTAGGTCTAAATCAGCACCCTTTAGAGGTTGTAACTAAACCGAACGTTCGTTACAGTTACTGGAATGACAAGTACTGACCACGCCGCTTCCACGAGGGCTAATCCGCCCACTTCAGTCACCCACAGGTGGATCTTCCTCGCTATCATCAGCGCCGGCCTACTACTCATCGGCATAGATAACTCGGTGCTCTACACTGCTCTGCCGGTTCTGCGCGAGCAGCTCCACACAACCGAGTTAGAGGGCCTGTGGATCATCAACGCCTACCCACTGGTGATCTCCGCACTCCTCCTCGGCACAGGCACCCTGGGCGACCGCATCGGTCACCGCAAGATGTTTCTTGTGGGCCTGACAATTTTTGGCTTCTCTTCCCTGGCCGCGGCCTTTGCGCCGCACGCCTGGGCGCTGGTCATCGCCCGCGGCTGTCTAGGACTGGGCGCCGCGACCATGATGCCGGCGACCCTCGCACTGCTACGTGAGACCTTCCACCACCCTCGTGAACTTGCCACAGCTATTGGCATTTGGTCTGCCACGGCAACACTGGGTGCCGCCGCTGGCCCCGTCGTTGGCGGTTTCTTATTGGAGCACTTCTGGTGGGGCTCAATCTTCCTTATCAATATCCCTGTAGTAGTTTTCGCAATCATTGGCACGCTGATTTTTGCTCCGCCGAATCAGCCCAACCCAGCCAAGCGCTGGGATTTTCTCACCAGCCTCTACGCGATGCTGGCCATGCTGGGCCTGGTCTCGCTCATTAAGGAACTCGCTGGTCATCACTCCTCCACCGTCATCGTCGCGGCTATCGCCTGCGGGCTAGTGGGCGCGGTACTGTTTCAGCGTCGTCAGGCACGTCTCACTGAACCCCTCATCGACTTCTCCGTCTTCCGTTCGCGGATGTTTTCCGGTGGCGTGCTGGCAGCCGCGCTTGCCATGTTTGTCCTGGCAGGCGCCGAATTGATGACGACGCAGCGCTTCCAGATTTCCGTCGGATACACACCACTCGATGCGGGCTTGCTAGTTGCCACCGCGGCACTGGCGTCCTTGCCAGTTGGTGTCATCGGCGGCATGGTGCTGCATCGAGTGGGTTTCCGCACACTCATCACCGGCGGATTCCTCCTCAACGCCATCGGCCTGGCAGGCATGTACTACGGTGTTTCCTCGGGCAATTTCCCGCTCATGATCGCAGGACTGATACTGCTCGGCGCGGGCGCAGGTTCTGTGATGTCGGTGTCGTCGACCGCGATTATCGGCTCAGCCCCAAGGTCAAAGGCCGGCATGGCGGCGGCGATGGAATCCGTGTCCTACGAATTTGGCACACTGATCACCGTCGCAATCACAGGCAGCCTCCTACCCATGTTCTACGCCTTGTTCACGCCTGTCGACGCCAGCATCTCACTCACCGATGCACTTCACACGCCAGCGCTTAACGACGGCGCCCGCGCCGGCCTCGACAGTTCCTACCTGGCCATTTTGATTATGCTGGCTGTCGTTGCTGTCATTGCAGCGATTGCGACTGCGGTGGCATTCCGCGGCAACCCGAAGGAGACTGAATATGCGCACGAGTAAGCGCACTGCCATTCTCGACACAATCGTTGAGATTATCGAGACAAACGGCTTTTCCGAGGTCACCTACGAAAATGTCGCAACTCAATGCGGAATGAGTAAATCAGGGTTGATTTACCACTTCCCCTCCCGCGAAGACATGATTCGCAGCGTCCATGAGCACATGGCGCAGTTATGGGAAGAGGAGCTTATCGAAGCCGCGGGTGGGCCTGCGGAGGAGGTATCCCCCGCCAACCGCCTACGCGCAAACCTCCAGGTCTCGCTGGAGACAGCAACAAGGGCCGAGCTACTCATGTCCATCGACTCTGCCGCCGAACCGGAGCTGCGCGAGATCTGGACGCGCCTTTTGCGCCGGTGGAATCCGCCGGTAGAACAGATTGCCACCGATGAGGAAGCCTGCATGGCCTACGTTGTCCAAATGATTTCCGATGGACTCTGGGCCAACGACTATCTCAACGGCAATCAGCTCACGAAAGCACAGCGTAAGGCAATCGCCGAGGCCGCGGCAAAGCTGATTCCAGAGTCGATGGAGTAGCCAGCTCTAAACGCCCTTGCGCTGAACGTCCTTGAGCTCGGAGTCAGTAGCCAGGCCGTAGTTAGCACCCTCATAGACGGCCTTTGCTCGACTCGTTCCGCCGAGCACATACTCACTAAAGGACAGCACCAGCGAGCCAAGCACATTCTTAGACGGATCATCCAGGTAGGTGCCGTGGTAGGAACCGGTGACTACCGCTTCCCAGGCGGGCCCTTCAGCATCGCGGTAACCACGTCGATCCGCATCAAAAGGAACGATGTCCTCGTGCTCCGCAATGGCCACCAGGCTTGGAATCTCCGGCGGTGTGGAGATTAGTCCAGCGTCGGAAGGCCCTGGGGTGATGGCGACCAGACCGCGGGTGACCATATCGATACCCGCAGCCTGGAAGGCTTTATCCATCCTGTTGTTCAGGAAGATTGCGGAGCCACCACCCGCAGAGTGCCCGACCAACATCGTGCGGGAGAAATCGATCTTGCCTGCAAGTGGTGTGGACTCGTCCTCATTGGCCGCTGCGGCAACCGAAGCTGCCAGCACCATCTGTGGCGCGAACCAGTTGGTGAAGTTGTAGCCAAGAGCCACGACGTATCCGTGGCTTGCATAGAGTCGCGCTTGCGCGTCGTACATACCCGGCTCAGTACCAATGCCAGGGCTGAGAACCATCAGTGGCGCAGACTCCATGGAGTCAATATCCGCCGGGTAGATAAGCTGCGCGCCAACTGGGGAGGCGTTGGCCGATTCTGGCAGTACGTCATAACAGCCGGTGGTGCCGTGGAGACCGTGGAGGTCCCGCAGTACGCGGTTATAGATGGTGTAGACGACACCATCACATGGCATTGCTTCGCGGGTTGCGGCAACTGGATGGGAGCCCATCGCTCCGAACTCCTTGCGCAGCTGCCCCGCCTCTGGGGCGAACGGCTCGGTGATATGGCCACTTTCGCCACCGGAGATGACACGGTTCACGCCACCCATGACATCCACCAGACCACCGCCAATTTTGTCCACGGTTTCCGAGTTCTGGTAGTCAATAGTGCTTTCGCGTGCAGTGATGTCCGGTAGCTGACCAATGCGCGGTGCCGCCTGCGCTGGCACCTGTCCGCTGAGAACTACACCAGCTGCGAGCGAGAGAGCAACCACCTTCGAGAACGTACGCCCCTGCCCTCGGCGGGATGCCAACACGGTCTTTCCGGCGGCACTTAGTGAACCAATCATCGTTTTCCTTAACTCTTGCCAAAAACCTTGGAATACAAATCTACCTAATGCGTAACGACGTACGTAAAGACAGAAATATCCTCCCCCATACTTCACCCCTCAAACAATCATTCAGGCCGCTACAAATGTTCACTCTCGCTCAAAATTAACACCCTCACCCCCATTTCCTACCCCCTTTGCAAGAGTGTGCAAATTCAGAAAACCCACCTCACCACCGTTACCCACATATTTTTATTACCTTTTTCCACAAACGCCTCCGCTGCCTCCCCACCAGCGCATACCTTATTGGCACCAAGGAGAAAGCGGCCACGCCCACACTCACTGTTAACCGACAACCGAGTGCGCATGGCCCTTAATAAAACCCCCGAACAGAAAAGAACTCCCACAATGAGAATCGGCATCCCTTTAGAACCCGATCCCCAGCAAACAATTGTGGCTGCGACCCCGGAAACCGTCGGCAAACTCGTCAAGCTTGGCTACGAGGTCGCCGTGCAGGCTGACGCCGGCCTGGCTGCAAAGTTCACCAACGCGGACTACGAATCCGCCGGTGCCACCATTGTCGACGAGTCTGTCTGGCACAGCGATATCGTCGTAACGCTCGACACTCCGCCGGAGCAGTTCCGTGCACTGCTTAACGACGGTGCCATGCTGATTAGCCGACTTGCACCAGGCCGTAACGAAGAGCTGGTCGAAGAGCTCGCGCACTGCAACATCACTGCCCTTGCTATGGATGCAGTTCCCCGCATTTCCCGGGCACAGTCGATGGACGTGCTGTCGTCGATGGCCAACATCGGCGGCTACCGCGCAGTAGTCGAAGCGGCTTCTGCATATGGTCGCCTTTTCACTGGTCAGGTGACTGCCGCAGGCAAGATGCCACCAGCTACCGTTTACGTCATCGGCGCTGGTGTCGGCGGACTTGCCGCAATCGGTACCGCCAACTCTATGGGCGCGATTGTCAAGGCAACAGACCTGCGCCCTGAAGCCGGTGAACAGGTCGAATCGATGGGTGCAGAGTTCATCCCGATTCCGGCTGCCACTGAGAAGTCCGAAGATGGCTATGCCAAGGAAATGACCAATGATCAGGCTGCCGCTGCCGCGAAGCTCTACTCCGAGCAGTCCGCGCAAGCTGACATTGTCATCACCACCGCGAATATCCCGGGCCGCCGCTCTCCGCTGCTGCTGACTGCTGCCGATGTTGCAGCTATGAAGCCAGGCAGCGTCATCGTCGACATGGCTGCCGCCGGTGGCGGTAACTGCGAGGTGACCGTTCCAGGCAAGACTATTGTCACTGACAACGGGGTGACCATCATCGGTTACACCGACCTTGCAGGACGTCTGCCCGCACAGGCATCGTCGCTGTACGGCCAGAACATTTTCAACCTGTTCAAGCTGATTACGCCAGAAAAGGATGGCTCTCCAGTTCTCAATCTCGAGGACGAGATTATCCGTGGCATCACGGTGACAAAGGCTCGCCCACAGAATGGTGCCGGCGCTACCGGAGCTGAGATTCTCTGGCCACCACCGCCAATCAAGGTCGCTGTCACCCCTGCTGCCCCGCTGCAGGAACAGCAGGCTCAGCAGGCTGCATTAGAAGAGAATGCGCCGGAGAAGGTTTCTTTCATGGGATCGGGCCTGGGCTCGAAGATTGCTCTGGGTCTGACGGCACTGCTGGCAATTGTGGTTATGCTCAGCGCGCCGCACAGCGTGAGCGCCAACTTCATGGTTCTCACCTTGGCTATCGTGCTTGGCTTCTACGTGATCTCCGCGGTTACGCCACGCCTGCACACACCGCTGATGTCTGAGACCAACGCGATTTCCGGCATTGTTCTGGTGGGTGCGATTCTCCAGGTGGGAAGCTCCAACCTGCTGGTTTCCGGTCTCGCGTTCGCGGCCATCGTGGTCAGCTCCATCAATATCTTCGGCGGTTTCGCCGTCACCGACCGCATGCTTGGCATGTTCGTGAAAGAGGAGGCATAAAGTCTAATGGCTAGCATTGATACTGCTTCGCTTCTGGACTGGACCTACCGCCTGTCCAACGTCGGCTACATTGTCGCCGCTGTCCTGTTCCTCTCTGCCCTCTCGGGCCTGTCTAAGCCGGAGACCGCTCGCCGCGGAAACGCCTTCGGTATTGCCGGCATGGCTGTCGCCGTTGTCATTGCCATCTTTCAGGCACTCGTCACCGCTGACACCAAGCCGGATACTCACTTCTCCCCGCTGATTACCCTGATTCTCATCGCTGTCGCTATCGGCATCGGTGGTGTCATCGGTATCACCCGCGCACGCAGCGTTGCCATGACTGGTATGCCGCAGCTGATTGCACTGTTCAACGGTCTGGTTGGACTCGGCGCTATCTTCATCGGCTTCAACTCGTACATCTTCGCCGAAGATGTTGACACCGATGCCCTGAAGTTCCACTTCGGCGAGGTCTACATTGGCGTCTTCATCGGCGCTGTGACCTTCACTGGTTCCATCGTCGCTGGCCTGAAGCTGTCTGAGAAGATCAAGGGCTCGCCGCTGCTACTGCCGGGCCGCAATGCTCTGAACATTGCCATTCTGGTGGTCACTCTGGTTCTCCTGGCTGTCTTCATCGCAACCGGCACCGAGGGCGGCGCCATCGCATGGGCATGCATGGTTGCTGTGACTGCTTTGGGCCTGTTTTTGGGCTGGCACTTGGTCATCGCCATCGGTGGCGGCGACATGCCGGTTGTCGTGTCCATCATGAACTCGTACTCCGGTTGGGCCGCTGCTTTCACCGGCCTCATGCTCGGCAACCCGCTGCTCATCATCACCGGTGCGCTGGTTGGTTCCTCCGGCGCCTACCTGTCGTACATCATGTGTGAGGCCATGAACCGCTCCTTTGCAAACGTTATTCTGGGTGGCTTTGGCTCCGAGGCTTCGTCGGCAAGCGCTGTGGAAGGCTCCCACACTGAGGTCAACCACGAGGACACTGCAGAAATCCTGCGCAACGCGGACAAGATTCTCATTGCTCCGGGCTACGGTATGGCTGTGGCACAGGCTCAGTACGCCGTCGCCGATCTGGTACGCAATTTGCGTGCCGACGGTAAGGAAGTGGTCTTCGGTATCCACCCAGTCGCTGGCCGCCTGCCGGGTCACATGAACGTGCTGTTGGCAGAGGCCAAGGTTCCCTACGACATCGTGCTGGAGCTGGACGAGGTCAACGATGACTTCGCTGATGTGGATGTCACCCTGGTCATCGGTGCAAATGACACCGTCAACCCGATGGCAGAGCAGCCGGGCTCCCCGATTGCGGGTATGCCGGTACTGAAGGTGTGGGAATCTGAGCGCGTGATTGTTCTCAAGCGGTCGATGGGTTCGGGCTACTCGGGCGTGCAGAACCCGCTGTTCTTCAACGAAAACACCGACATGCTTATCGGCGATGCGAAGGCGAGCATCGACTCCCTGAATCGCATCCTGGCGGATTCGAAGGTCACCGCTTAAACCCGAAGTAAGCAACGCCGTACAAACCGGAGCCTAGGCGATTAGTTCCTAGGCTTCGCCACGGGCTGCATCACGAACCATGGTGATGTGCTCAATGCCGGCTTCCATGAAGGTCTCCCCGACCTCATGGAAGCCGGCTTTTGCGTACACAGCCTTCGCCTGCGTCTGGGCATGAAGAATCAGCCCCGTATCCGGGTGGTCAGCGATGACCTGCTGCAGCAGTTTCGAGGACAACCCCCTACCCCGGCTCGCAGCATCGACGACAACTCGGCCGATGGTGCGCGGGTAGCTCGACGAGTACTCATCGAGCGTGTCAATTACACGCAAGTACGCGATAATCTTGCGGGAGTCGTTGTCGTCGCGGATGAAATAGTGCTCTGCGGTATCTTCCAGGTCGCGCCAATCCATTTCCGGCTCCTCACAGGACTGCTCAAGATAGAACACGTCGGTACGCAGCGCCGAGATGGCATACGCATCGGTCGCACTGAGGTCGGAAAAAGAAGCTCTCTCAATCATGGTGGCTGATTTTACTGCGAAGTGCTGTGCGACTCTGACAGCTGGCAGACTTTGTGGCGCACCATCGCGCAGGATGACGCCGCAGACCTATGCCGCCCGCACCCGGCGGAATTTTACCTTCGCGCCGGGCACCAATTGCCCAGCTCTCGACAATGACGGCTCCGTCAGCACACCAATGACCGGATATCCACCCGTCGCCGGATGATCAGGACCGAAAATAATCGGCTGCCCCGATGCGGGCACTTGTATCGCACCGGGAACCATTCCCTCGCTGGCCAACTCATGGGTGACCTGGCGCTCAAGAGTAGTCCCACTCAGCCGAAGTCCGACGCGGTTGGCCTCTTGCGTCACGGTCCATGTCTCGTGAAAGAAATCACTGACACTTTCCGACGTAAACCAGTCCGCCCGAGGCCCAGGAACAACATCAAGACGGGCAGCCTCGCTCGACCAATGAGGAGCGGGATAAATTGCGATTGACGAACCCGTCGAATACTCCGGGTCGCCGACTGGCAAGACCTGACCAGCCTGCAAAGGCGCTGGACCGAGCTTGCCAAGCGTATCGTATGACCGCGACCCCAACACTTCCGCGACATCGATGCCCCCTCGAATCGCGACGTATCCACGAAGACCCGCATCGAAGGTACCAAGCCTCACAATCGCCTTCGCCCCGACCACAATTCGGCTATTCATCGAGGTTTTGATGACCTTGCCATCCTGCTCGACGGTCACCTCACCGTGGGCTCCTGCAAAGGAGATAATTGC
Source organism: Corynebacterium sp. HMSC074C11 (assembly GCF_001809455.1). Taxonomy (NCBI): domain Bacteria; kingdom Bacillati; phylum Actinomycetota; class Actinomycetes; order Mycobacteriales; family Corynebacteriaceae; genus Corynebacterium; species Corynebacterium sp. HMSC074C11. The sequence continues at coordinate 37,559 of NZ_KV797738.1, read as the reverse complement.
CCCCTCCGCTACTTGGAACTCCAACCCGCCGACGACGCATTCGAGCACAGCGAGGTTTTCTTCGTTGACAACCATCCGGTTAGCAGCTGCCGCGGACTCGCGGTCGAACGCACCGGAGGTACTCACCCCCAAGCTCCCTTGCCCAGCACGGCCCCAATCCTGAATAGTCGTCAAAATACCGGGTCGAATAATCTCGATAGAATTCTTCATCTCTTCCGCACCCTTTTTCTACGCCGCACTCGCCGTAGAAGTCGCCTCAAATTGAACCTCAGCCCCGGGCTCAAGCAGCGCCGGATTGAGCCGATTTAAGTCCCACATCTCCACATCTGTATGCCCCAAGAGTTGCCAGCCACCGGGCGAATCGATGGGATACACACCTGCGAATTGGCCTGCAAGTCCGACAGAGCCCTTGGGAACTCGGGTGCGCGGCGTCGCAAGGCGGGGAATATCAAGCGGCTCTGGCCATCCCTGACCGCTCCCCCGCACCATGTAATAAAAGCCCGGCGCAAATCCACCGAACGCGGCCGTCCAAGGGCGCTCGCAGTGCCAATCAATTAACGCTTGGGGGCTCATCCCAAGGCTTTGTGCCAAGGATTCAAGGTCCGCGCCGTCATAGTGAACGGGAATCGTCACTGTCTTTCGCTTGTCGACGGTGTGCCTCTGCGTATTGTTGCCCTGCAGCGCGGTTTCGACTGCGCTGAGGTATCGACGAGCCGGCCCGCGAAAGCGAAGTAGGAGCGTTTGGGCTGCGGGTACCCTGTCAACGAGTCCCTCGATCTCAGCCGCCGCAGAGTGTGCACGAAGTACCTTCGCCAACGGATTGGCCGATGATGAATAGTCGATAAGCAGCGCATTTGTTCCCATAGGGCGAATCTCGGCCATGGCGGTGCTGATCCTTTCTTTCTTGCGAGGTTGAAAAACTGCGGTCGATAAGACCGGTGTACGAGTCCGCGCTATACGTGGGCAGCGACGGTAACTCCCGCGTCGACGAGACCTTGGCGAATCCTACGGGACAGTTCGACCGCGCCAGGGGTGTCTCCGTGCAAACAAATAGAGTTAGCCTGCACGGTCAACAGTGAACCGTCGTAAGCGGCGATTGGTTCCCCACTGGCCATTGCAATGACACGTTTGACGGCGGCATCGGGGTCTGCAATGACCGAGCCCGCGAGCGCTCGGGAAACTAGCGTTCCGTCGGAGTTGTATGCGCGGTCAGCAAAAGCTTCCCGAATCACAGGGAGGTCCGCATCGAGGCTGAGCCGTTCGATGACCGACCCCGGCTGCGCCATAATGGCAAGCCCATCTCCGCAGGTGGAGCGAGCGAGCAGGAGCGCCTCCACCACTGCAGTGGCCTGATTTTCGTCCACTGCGATGCGGTTATAGAGGGCACCGTGGGGTTTGACGTAGGAAACTTCGGTACCCCCCGCCCGTGCACATGCCGATAGGGCACCAATCTGGTATACAGTTTCGGCTCGCAATTCTCGATGTGAGTAGTCCATGCGACGTCGTCCGAATCCGGCGAGATCGCGGTAGGCGACGTGTGCGCCGATGCGAATTCCGCGCGCGGCAGCTGCCTCACAGGTCTCCATCATGACGCTAGCGTCACCCGCGTGATACCCGCAAGCAACATTCGCACTGGTCACAATGTCCAGTAGAGCGATGTCATCCCCCATCTTCCATGAGCCGAAAGCTTCCCCGAGATCAGAGTTGAGATCGATAATGGCGCCCATAAACGTCGCCGCCCCTTCCAGGTAGTAATGCTGGTCTTTGTACCGTTGATATGTTGGTCCTCATCTGAGCTGTACGAAAAACCGGCCGATTAGCCGAGCATTTCAAACACGCCGCCGAACGAGCGCCACGCCAAGAACCAAGCGACTGCGACACCCACGATTCCGATAGCCGCTAACCACTTCGGGTACTTGTAGCCATTCATGAGGTCCGCACGGAACAGCGCGATGTAAATCAGCACAGTAACACCAATTGGTAGAACCAAACCGTTGAAGGCTCCGGCGAAAACCAACAGCGTCGCTGGAGCCGTACCGATGACACCGAAGAGCAGCGTGGAAATTGCAATTAGGACAATGGTGATCGTGTTTTGAGTCTTGGCACCAGCACCCGAGGAACGAGTCAGAAACGTTGCCGAGGTGTAGCTGGCACCCACAATCGACGAGATTCCCGCAGCCCACAGGACAACGCCAAAGAATCGCATACCCCAATCGCCTGCCGCAGCTTGGAATGCCTCTGCAGCGGGGTTTCCATCCGTATTGAGGACCACGCCACCCGCGACCACTCCCAAGACAGCTAGGAAAAGTAGGAAACGCATGATAGCCGTGACAATGATGCTCGTAACAGATGAGCGAGTGGTCTGCGCGAGGTGCTCCACACCGCTGGCGCCAGCGTCAAGCATGCGGTGAGCGCCAGCGTAAGTAATGTAACCGCCTACAGTGCCACCGACCAGCGTGATGATTGCCAGCAAGTCAATCGTGTCGGGCATGACCGTGTTCTTCAGTGCTTCTCCTACTGGTGGGTTAGAACTGAACGCCACAATTGCAGTGACCAGAATCATCACTACACCAAGCACGACGAGTGCCTTGTCCAGCGCCATACCCGCCCGTCGGGAGAGAAAGAAGCCAATGGCGAGGATTGCAGTAACAATGCCGCCAATCTTTGCGTCCACGCCCAACATCGCGTTCGCGCCAAGTCCAGCTCCGCCGACGTTGCCAATATTGAAGACCACACCACCGATGACAATGAGAATTGACATAAGCCAGCCCAACCCCGGAATCACGGCGTTGCCGAGCTCCTGTGCGCGGCGTCCAGAGACGGCGATTACTCGCCACACGTTGAGCTGAATCGCGATATCAAGAAGCACCGAGACCAAAATGGCAAAGGCGAAAGCCGCGCCAAGCTTGGCCGTAAAGGTTGCGGTCTGGGTGAGGAAGCCTGGCCCGATAGCACTGGTCGCCATCAGGAATACAGCGCCGAGGAGTGCCGTTCGACGCGCCTTGTGGGCAGATGTTGAAGCGTCCATAGCGTAAGGCCTTTCCCTACAAATCTGACAATCCCCACGTTGAAGGATTCCTACGTTGAAGATCGTCTGCACCGAGATTGTTGAACAATGTCTCGTATGTTAATTGGTGATGGCCGCCACACAAAAGTGCTTTAGTAGTCTGTATTACATGACTACCCCCGGAAACATCCTCGACGATCAGACCCACACGTCCTCTGGGGAAAAACAACATGACGTTTCAGTAGCGGATGCCACCGCAACTGTCCTGCGCCGAGAGATTCTCGCCGGAAAGCACTACAGCGGCGAGCAGCTCCGTGAAACCCAACTTGCTGCGCGACTACAGGTCAGTCGCAACACCATCCGACAGGCGTACCGGAAGCTGGAATCTGAGGGGCTACTCACTCACATCCCTCATCACGGCGTTTTTATCGCCTCCTTCGACAAAGAACGCATCCGCGAACTGTATGCTTTTCGCCATGTCGCCGAATGCGGAACACTGCGGTCGCTAAGCAAGAGCCAAGCAAAGCTCCTCGGCAAAGAGATTCTTTCTCTTTGTGGTTCGCAGTCATCATTGAACCTTCCCGAACGGAATAATGCCTTTCACCTCGCCATCGTCAGGGCTTCCGGGTCTCCCGACCTGTTAGCAACCGCCGAATCCATTCAGGCCCAACTCCGTCTTTGCTTCCTCTCCTACCCCCAAAGCATCGAACTCCATGCCCGATACGCCGATCGCCACATCAGTATCGCCAAGGTTCTCATCGAAGACACCCCGCACCACGCCGCCGACCTCCTCAGCGCCTACCTCAACGAGTCCTTCGACGCCGTCACCGCTGCCCTCCCACCTGCCACCCGTTCATAATTAGCAGCTAGGACTACAGTGATGGACATGGCAGCAAATTCAGGCAACGCATACGCAATGACCATTACGGAGTTCGGCCCCGCTGACATTTTCACCAGGACACCTATCGAGCCTGCAGAGCCCGGCCCCGGTGAAATCCTGGTCAAAACCACAGCCATCGGCGCAAACCCGCTGGACTACAAGATGCGCGATGGATCTTCCGGCCTGTGCGCAAAGTTCACCCCTCCCGCGGTGCTCGGACGTGAAGCCGCTGGCGAAGTCGTTGCCGTCGGCGAAGGTGTGGACAGCTTCGCCCCCGGCGACCGTGTCTTCGGCATGCGCAGCTTCGACGACTTCCGCGGCACCTACGCAACGCACAACGTCTTCCCCGCCGACGGTGTGGTCCGAACGCCCGATTCGCTTGACGACGTTACCGCTGCGGGCCTTGCCCTAGTGGGAATCACGGCGACCGTGGCTGTCGAGCAGCTTGCAAAGGTAAAAAGCGGTGACACCGTACTAATTCATGGTGCCGGTGGCGGTGTTGGCCAGCTGATGACGCAGCTGGCGGTCGCCCGTGGCGCAACTGTGTTGGCCAGTGCGTCGTCACGCCATCATGAAAAACTAGTGGGCTTTGGCGCGCAGCACATTGATTACACAGCGGAAGATGTATTCAAGGCTGTGCGCCAGCAGTTCCCCGAGGGCGTGGACGTTGTCCTTGACGGCGTGTATTTCGATACTTTCCTCCCCTCGCTGGATGTGTTGGCATCGGATGGTCGGATTGTGGCGCTGCCTTCGCTGGCCGATTTAACACCGGCGAAGGAACGCGGCATTGAGGCACACATCCCGGCTATTTCGAATGACACGACTATTTATGCAGACCTGGCCGACCGCGTGGTTGCCGGTGAGATTTCGCTTCCTATCGGCCTGACTAAAAATCTCACCGAGGTCGCGGAGGTCCACCGGGTATTGGAAGACGGACACGCTGACGGCAAGGTTGTGATGACCGTCGACTAATTCAAGTGCGTTACTACAGCTCGCGACGAGCGTTCTGATACGTCTTCGTCAGCGAGCACCAGAGCTCGTCGGCATCAGAGATGGCTTCCACCAGCTCCCGGTTAGTCATAGTTTCGCGCTGCTCGCGCAGTCGGTTGTTTAGCTTTCGAGCTCGAGAGAGCTCACCGCGTAGTTCGATGAGCTCCGGCGTAGCCTCTCCGGAGGCAAATACATCTTTGTAGATGGTGCCGACCCCCATTGTGGTGTTCACGTTGTCCCAGGCAGAGAGGATTGCGGTGAGCTGGTACTCGGTGTCCATGGCAATCTGCTGTAGCTCAGCGTGATTACGCTCGGCGAGCTCGTGCGCCTCAGCGCTGCGGCGCACACCGACCCACGCCTGGTATGCAATGAGAATCGCAAGCACCAAGCCCGCAACTGGCAATGCATATTGCAGAATCCACAGCGTGACACCGAAGAGCTGAACAATCAGGCCGAAGAAGAAAAATACGACAATGACCGTCGCGCACCCGTTGTCGGAGCCTGAGCGTTTACTCATCGCGGCGTCACCTCCGCCGCAGCATTCAAAATCGCATCGGCCCCCAGGTGGCTGGCGTAGCCAAGTCCGATGGCTGCTGCCAAAAGGAGTATTGCCAGCAACGTATAGACGATTGCCTCTTTGACGGTGCTAGTGACCGCAATGCGCTGCTCTTCGTAGTCCAGCAGTGCCCGCATATCTTTGGTCGAGGCATTCAAGCGGCGTTCGAGATTAGCCATGTGTTCCTGCTGCTCAGCAGGCGAGATAGCGATGGCATTGAGTGGCACATCAACGCTCTCGACACTGGCATATGCCTGTCGACGAGCACTCTTCACGCTGTCGAACGAAACTGACGGTGCGGGTGGCACTTTAGTTGGCCCAGTGAGATTCCGCGACACCTTATAGTAAGAGCGCGCTGCGGCCCTCGTCAGTTCGTTGTTGGAGTCGCCTTGATTGCCCATAGTGCCGAGTCTGCCACATGAATTTTCTTTGGCTCGGTATCGTCCACCTCATCGAGGATGGCAAAGACATGCATGCCTGCATATGGTGCGGCTTCGGCTCGGAGCACAGTCCCCGGTCCTACCCCTGATGTCGCCAAATAGCGCAGTAGTTCAGGGTCGGAGTCATTAATGCGATCGACTACCACCATCGCGCCGGCTTCGATATCCGTCAGGTCGGTGCGCACTGCGCTGGCGATGGTACCGCTTGCGCTGGGAATTGGATCGCCATGCGGATCGCGCTCAGGGAATCCCAGCATTGCATCAATGCGACTAATGAAATCATCCGAGACCGCATGTTCAAGCTTTTCGGCTTCCTCGTGAACCTCATCCCAGGTGTATCCCAGAGTCGAGACCAAGAAGCTTTCAATCAACCGGTGGCGACGCACCATGATTAGCGCAATGTCTCGCCCACGGTCCGACAGGCTAATGCCCCGATACGGCTCGTGGTTGACAAGGCCACGTGCAGCTAGCTTCTTTACAGCCTCGCTGGCGGTGGGCTTCTTTTCGCCCATCCGCTCAGCGACGTCGCCAAGTGCCACTTTTTCACCGGTGCGCTCGTGCAAATCCCAAATGACCTTGAGGTAGTCCTGGGTCTTTGCTGGTAAATCCTCCACGTGCATTCTTCAAACTCTAGCGCTATTGCGTGTTGACGCAATCTTGAGGGGGACATAGAAACAGCCGGCGCATACACCAATGCAGCCACCAACTGACAGATTCGCCGCCACCGCAATGAATAGCCCCACCAGGCCAATCGCGATACCCATCAATGGCGCCAACACGAATAGCAAACGGGTATCGTTCACTACCCCAACGAGCGCAGCTGCCGGGGCAGCTAGCAGCGCGATGGATAGAATCGTGCCGACAGCCGGAATCAGCGCCACCAGAGTCAGAACGATGAGCCCGCTGATGACCAGCTGTGCTTTTCTCCTCGAATGCGCGACTCCGAAAGACTCCGGGTCGAAGGTGAAGTAAATCAGCTGCCGCCACCGAGCCACCAGCACCAACGCCACCAGCAGCAAGAGGCCACCGGACAGCGCAATATCAATCTTGTTCACGTTGAGTACGCTGCCGACCAGGAAACTCTCTACCTTCACCGGCAACGGGGCGAACCACTTGTTCAGGAAGTAGCCCAGTGCGAACCCAAATGTCAGCACAATTCCCGCCGCCGAGGACGTCGTTCCCACCTTTGACAGACCGAACAGCGCCCCAATCGGAATACACATCAGAAATGCTCCGATAAAGAGGAACACCGAAATCCACGAGTGGCTCAGGCCGAGCGCTGCCGCAATAACAACGCCCACAACCGCGCCGGGAAAAGTCGCATGTGTAATCGCTTCTGCGAAGAACACTTGTTTTCCCAGCACCGCGAGCACCCCAACTACTCCAGCCAGGGCTCCTACCAGTATCAGTTCGATAATTGGCAAAATCAGGATGCTAGACACGGTCGCCTCCCAGCACGACGCGCAGCCCCAGTGCCATGAAATACAGTCCCACCGAGGTCAGCGCGACGACTGCCTGAGGCGACACCGGCCCCAAAGGCACCAGTGCCAAACCAACGATTCCGCTGAGGCAGCCCACTGCAATCGCGATCGGCACCATCACATGAACTCGGCGAGTCAGCAGTCTCGCCGCCGCTCCCGGCACGACCAGATATCCGACTACCAGCAGCACGCCCACTGCGCTTGCCGACGACACCACGACCGCAGCAATCGCCGCGTTAATGGTGAGGTCGGCGCCCCACACATTGACGCCTGCGGCTTTGGCACCGAAGCGATCAAAGGCAACAAACACCTGCTGGCGCCAGGTCACTGCGATAAGAACCAAGGCGATGGCACAGACAATCAGGGCGCTGGTGAGACGGGAGTCAGTGACTTCCAGCAGTCGCCCGAACATGAGCGCTTCCAGCTGTCCTGACTGGTCACCTTTCTTCAGCGAGAGAATCACACCGATGGAAAAGAAGCTGGTCAGTACAACTGCAACTCCGGCTTCCGACATGTGCGAGCGCGATACTAAGGTCAGTGCTACTGCCACTACCACCGCAAATGCTGCAGCCACCGGGATAATCATGTCGATGCCGCCGAATACGGCACCGGCCACAATTCCGGGAAAAATAGAATGCACCATGGCCTCGGCATTGAACTCGAGGCTACGCAGGTTCACGATGACACCGACCAGGCCAGAGACCGCCCCGAGGGCAATCAGCAGCACTAGTGGCCTAAACATGAAAGGCGCTACCCCAAGCTCATTCGCAAGCTCAGTCCACATAGGCTGGCACCAACTTCGAGGTCGCACCAAAAGCTGGCTGCTCCGCCACGATTAATGTGTTTTCGCAGGTTTCCTCGGCAAGCACGAGATCATGGGTGGCCGCGATAATTGCCGTGCCATTTTCCTTCAGTTCGTTGAGGAGATTCAGCAGCATCGCCCGATTTTCAGCGTCGAGGCCGTTAAACGGCTCGTCGAGAAGCACGAGTTGCGGACGTGCGACGATGGCACGCGCCAACAGAACGCGTTGCTGCTGACCACCGGAGAGGTTGCCGAAACGTTCACTGGTGCGGTCGGCAAGCCCGACTTTGGCTAGCGCTGCGTGGATGCGTTCTTTGCGGTGTCCAAGCGGTTGGAAGGGGTGCAGTTCGTGCAGCACCCCCATGGCGACGACATCGAAAGCCGTGACCGGAAAAGTGCGATCGAGGTCTGCCGACTGCGGGACGTAGGACACAATCTTCGCGTTGTTGTGCATCTCACCAGCGAGAATACGAGTCCCACCCAGGATTCCGCGCAGCACAGTCGTTTTTCCAGAGCCATTGGCGCCGATGAGTGCAAGCCCGGTACCCGGTGCGACATTGGCGGTGATGTGATTGACGATGGGTACCGCCGTGTAGCCGAATGAGGCATCGCGGAGCGTGACTATGGGTTCGGCAGACATGGGGTTAGCTAAGCGGTTACGGCTCACTTGATGCCCTCTGGCAGCGGCGCGACAGTTCCGTCCCATGCCGTCACAACCTGAGTGACGTTGTGGATGATGGAACCGATGTAGGTTTCGCCATCACTGCCAGCCGGACCAAGGGAGTCGCCGTAGAGTGCGTCCTCACCAACGATGGCCTTGACACCTGCGGCCTTAGCGATCGCCTCAATTGATTTCGAGTTGTTCGAGTTCTCCGCAAACAGCGCAGTTGCACCCGAGTCCTTCACGGTCTTTGCCGCCTCGGCGATATGCGCGGCCGTGGCATCCTGCTGCTCGTTGAAATCAGACAGCGCTGCACCGATGAAGTTGATATTGAACTCGTGGGAGAAGTATCCAAAGGCATCGTGGCTGGTAAACAGCACAGGGTCCGACACGGTGGCGATGGACTTATTTGCCCACTCATCCAGCTGATTCAGCTTGTCCTGGTAGGCCGCAACGTGGTCGGCGATGGTGGACTTCAGCTCATTGTCGCCACGTTCCTCAGCGACCTGTTCCAGTGCGTAGCCGATATTGGCAACCTGAACCTTGGCGTTCTTCGGCGAGGTCCATACATGCGGATCGAAGCGGAATTCCGCCTCCTCACCGGGTTCTTCCGGCGGGAAAGGCCATGGGGCGACATCAATCTTTTCCACCCCTCGGTCGATGGTGTAGTTACCATTCTTCGCCTTCTCTGGTGGCAGCGGCTTGGTTTTGTCCGTGTCCTTGGCTGCCTTCATGGCATCTACGTCACCTGCAGTGAGAACGCCACTGGTTACTGCCATCGTTCCGGAAAAACCCGAGGACTCAATCGCCTGGTCCAGGAAGTGCTCCAAATCGACTCCGTTGACGAACAAGAGATCGGCGTTACCAGTCTTGGTCAGCTGCTCATGGGTCATTTCCAGCTCATGTGCTGTTGCATTCGGCGCCAACAGACAGGTCAAATCAACTTCATCGATGTCCAGCTGCTTCACGTAATCACAGATCTGTGTCGTGGAAGCCACGACGTTGATTGGGTTCTCGCCGCTGGCTCCCTCACTGCCATCGCCACACGCTGCAAGGCCAGCGCCCGCTAGCAAGATTGAAAGGCCCGCACACATGGACTTAGCTGATCGCGAAAGCTTTCCGGAAATTGTCATGTTGGTGTCCGCTCTTGATTGTTTGTTATTGCTTTACGACGGCTACGCTGACCGGCCGCTTCAGTAAATCTGGTCACCTTAGGGGCGGTTGGGGCGCACTTCGCCGTTCATCTATCACGTGCGAGAGTAAACCTAACGACAACTATTTTCAACCTATTGAACTTAAGTGTTGTTGGCTTTACGGCCCTTCAAGATAAATAATGAACAAGGTCTCACCACATATAGTTACGCCGCTCCGTCAACCGTCACACCACAACATCAGCCATGATGGAGACATGGAAGCGAAGATTTACCACAACCCCCGCTGCTCAAAGTCCCGCCAAGCTCTCGCCGTACTACGCGAGGCCGGAATCGAGCCGGAGATCATCAAGTACCTAGACACTCCTCCAACCAAGACCGAGCTGCGCTCGCTAATCGAGACGGCCGGCCTGAACGTCATCGATGCCGTGCGCACCAAGGAAGCAGAGTTCAAGGAACTGGGACTCTCTAAGGACTCCAGCGACGAGGAACTGCTGGACGCAATGGTCACACACCCACGCCTGATTGAGCGCCCGTTTGTCGTCACCAATAAGGGGGTAAGGATAGCGCGCCCCACCGAGGCAATTAATGACATTCTCTAGGCAGTGACAAGCATTAATTGCTTTTACGCCAACCCCCCTCAAAGACCCCCAAGGCCGGGAGGTTAACGCCCCATTAATAGAGACTGAAGTCTCTGTAAACTCAACGCTGAAACGATAAAGCTCTCCGCCTGCTGCCCTAAGCATCCACACAGGTTGCATTAGAGGCAACGGCGGCCTTCAGCGAAAGGACTGTCATTATGAGCAGTCAGAGGCTCGGCTGGCTCAGCGCACCCGGCCCAGCAGCTCCCCTCCCCGAGGAAAAAATTGCCCCGACCTACCGGACCTGGCGATTCAACGTCTTCATGGGCATCTTCATCGGCTACGCGGGCTTCTACCTCATCAGAAATAACATCCCCCTGGTGTCCGCCGTACTGGAAAAGCACGACCTACTTGGCGCAGCCGGAATCGGCATCGTAGCCAATGCAGTTCTGTTCTCCTACGGCCTATCCAAATTCTTCATGGCCATGCTCTCCGACAGAGCCAATGCCAGGTACTTCCTCCCACTTGGCCTAGCACTGTCCGCGGTCGTAAACCTCTTTGTTGCGTTCGTCCCAGCCATCAGCGCCTCTGTTGCAATATTCGCGACAGTCATGTTCATCAATGGTTGGTTCCAAGGCATGGGCTGGCCTCCCTCTGGACGAGTTGTCGTCCACTGGTTCTCGACATCCGAGCGCGGCACTTTGATGTCGATCTGGAACACTGCCCACAATGTCGGCGCCGCCGTCGGCGGTGCTCTGGCAGCCTGGGGCTTGCATTCGTTCGCCACTTCCGACGCCGACTGGACTCCCGCATTCTGGCTACCGGCAATTGTCGCGCTCGCGATTGCCGCCATCGCATTCCTGCTGATTCGAGATAACCCGCAATCCATGGGCCTGCCTCCGGTCGAGGAATACCGTAACGACCCGGACAAAGTCGAAGGAACTAATGACGAGGCACAAGAACCCTGGTTCACAATCGTCAAGAACCATGTTCTTACCAATCCGGTTATCGTCATGCTGGCACTTGCCAATGTATTCGTCTACGCACTCCGTTACGGAGTTCTTAACTGGATTCCGATTTACTTGACAAACGAATTGCACAAGACCAACGTCACGGGCGGAATCATCGGATTCATGCTCTACGAGGGCGCAGCAATTGTTGGCACCCTGCTGTGCGGATGGGTCTCCGACAAGGTCTTCAAGGGTTGGCGCTCAGGCGCCGGCATGCTCTTCCTGGTTGGCACCGGCATCACCATTTTCGCATATTGGCAGCTACCCGCCACGGCACCATTGTGGATGTTCTACGTGCTCATCTCCCTGATCGGCGCACTCATTTACGGTCCAATCATGCTTATCGGACTGCAGGCCATCGACCTCTCGCCTAAGTATGTTGCGGGAACCGCAGCTGGTTTCACTGGATTGTTTGGATACCTTCTCGGCGCAACACTCGCCTCCACTGGTGTCGGCCTCTTGATCGACTTCGCAGGCTGGAATGTTACATTCGCGACCCTCATTGGCGTTGTCGCTATAGCGTTTGTCCTCATGATTTTCGTCGGCAAGTACGAGCGCGATGTCATGCACAAGGCAGATGAAGCCCGCACCAAAACAGCTCAATAACTGTCAGTCACGGTGTTGCTAGTCGAATATCAACTTCACTCCGTGGGGCCAATACGGTCGCAAGGTCACCAATTCATCGGTACACTCTATGTCACAAACGAAAAAACGCGAGTAGACATTACGAATGGAAGGAGACTTCACCATGGGACTTATGGACAAGGCCAAGGAAGCACTGAGCAACGAAGAGAACACCGATAAGGTTCTGGACAAGGCTGAGCAGCTAGGCAAGGAGAAGCTCGGCGAGGACAAGGCCGACCAGATCAAGAAGGCTCGCGACATGGCAGACGAGCGCCTGGGCGACGAGAAGTAAGCTACAGAGCTTTTCACCCCGCATTAGCACCCCACTTTCACAGGGGAGCTGGTGCGGGGTTTTGTTGTCCTTAGGAGATCCCACAGGACCGCTGACGCGCCTTTATTGACAATTATTTTCACATTGTCCATCATTAGCCAAGTGAAAACTATTGTCGATAGAGCTTCTCTTCCGCGTCCTCGAAACCAAAAACTTCGATCCCGGCTCTTCGGCTTTCTGTTTTTCCTGGCCGTCCCCGCCACAATCCTCTTGGCGATCTCCATCGGCCCCGCGGGAACCGGTTTCAGCAACGGCATCGTCGCACTGCTCACTCCGCTCATCAATACGCTTTCCGACGACCTCCCAGCTCTCAACCACCTTCTGCCAGAGATATCCCCTGCCACGCAATCACTTGTCTGGAGCATTCGACTACCGCGCGTCCTCCTTGCGGGACTGGTCGGCGCCTCGCTCGCTGTCGCAGGCGCAACCATGCAGGCAGTCTTTCGCAATCCACTGGCGGAACCCGGTGTTACCGGTGTCTCCTCCGGTGCAGCAGTGGTAGCCGTTATTCTCATCGTCACTGGCGTGGCCGCGAAAGCGCCGTGGGTTCTCTCGGCAGGCGCGTTCATAGGCGCGTTGCTGGCTGTCATATTTGTCCAGATCGTCGCCGGTCTCAATGGCGGCAGCGGAGCCACCCTGTTGCTCGTCGGTATTGCACTCAACGCATTCCTCGGCGCAGTCATCGCCGCCACCATCGCAAACGCACCACACAGTGATGACGCACAACAGGCCATGTTCTGGCTCAACGGCGATTTAACTGCTGCCAATTGGCAGGACATTGCGCTGGCAGTCGGCCCCATTACCGTCGGCACGGTTATCTTGATGATGCTCATTCCCGAACTCAACCTGCTCCTCCTCGGCGAAGAACAGGCCGCTGCCACTGGTATGCGCACAGTCTGGATCCGGCAACTGCTACTCGCCCTGGCTGCTTTAGTCACGGCAGCGGGCGTCGCTGTCACTGGCGTTATTTCCTTTGTCGGATTGGTCGTCCCGCACCTGATTCGCCTTGCCATCGGCCCCGATCACCGCAGCCTGCTGCCCATTTCTATGTGCCTCGGCGCAGTGTTTCTCATTCTCGCCGACCTCGTCGCCCGCAGTCTCTTTTCCCCAGTTGCTCTGCAAACTGGCACAGTCACCGCGTTCCTTGGCGCACCTGCGCTACTCGCGTTGATTCTTCGGCAAGGTGGTCGCCAGTCATGAGTCAGCAGACGCAAAATCTCACTGACCACGTCACTAAGCCAGACACCGACAGCACCGCGCTGCTGCGGGCTACCGACCTCAGTGTCGGTTACCGCAATCGGACCGTCGTAAGTGGCGTGAACCTTGCTATTCGACCTGGCGAAGTCCACGGCATCATCGGCTCCAACGGCACCGGAAAATCCTCCTTGCTCCGTGCTATGGCTGGCATTGTGACACCGAGTTTGGGGCAGGTTGAGCTCCTCGGCACGCCGCTGACGAAGCTTCGTGCCCACGAACGCGCCACTCGATTGGCGTACCTGCCACAGCACACACCGGCCGATGCTGCTATTGACGTTCGAACTGTCGTGGCACTCGGCAGGTACGCGCACCACCGTCGGCGTGACCGTTTCCGCAGCTCACTAAACTCCACGGACCACGACATCGTCGCCTACGCGCTAGACCGCGTTGGTGTCACCGCACTCGCCGACCGCCCTATCACGGCTCTGTCCGGCGGGCAGCGGCAATTGGTGTTCATCGCAAAGCTATTGGCACAACAGGCCAAGGTCATGCTTTTCGACGAACCCACTGCAGCCTTGGACATCGGGTTTCAGCTGGAAATCCTCGAGCTCGTCGGCGAGCTTGCCGACGAAGGCCACGGTATCGGAGTCGTCCTTCATGACCTCAACCTCGCTGCCCGCAGCTGCCACCGGCTCAGTGTGATTCACAACGGCGGATTGGAAGTCACTGGTTCCGCCGAAGCGGTGCTAACACCTCCCCGAATAGATGCGATTTATCGCATCTCCAGCGCTGTCGATACCGATCCGCACACCGGTTCGGTGCGAGTGACGGCGTTGGCTCGGGCTCGCCCGGCTGACTGATTGCGGCTAACTGATTCAGACTGACTGATTCCAGCTAGCGATAACGCAACTGAAAACTTTCCCGACAATCAAAACTCAACATTCAAGGAAGTACTTTCGTGTTTTCACCAACTTCTCCTATCTCTGCCTTGAAGCGAAACTCTAAAAAGGCCTTCGCTCTGCCGTTGATTGCAGCGCTCCCACTCGCTGCGGTCGTCGCCTGTTCCTCTTCGGAGGAGGCGTCGCAGCAGCCGTCGTCAAGCGAAACTTCGACAAACCAGCAGGCGCAGTGGCCGCGGACTGTGACAGTCGGCGACCATGACGTTACGGTGCAGAGTCAGCCGAAGCGCATCGTTGCACTGTCGACCGAGGTTGCAGATCTGGCGCTGGAACTGGTTGGGCCAGAGCGTGTCGTCGCGGTGACGAAGAACGCGCTCGATGAGACCTCTGGTAATCAGGTTGAGCTGGCGCGTAAGGTGCCTAATGCAATTGCCAACTCCACGAAGCCGGATCCGGAGCAGATTCTGTCCTATGAGCCGGACATGGTGTTGATGACTAGCCGCCATGATCAGGAGCAGTCGGCAAGCAAGCTGCTGGGCGCCAGCGATGTTCCGACCGCTGCGTTTTCCAGCAGTGATTTCGCTTCGCCGAAGGCGCTGGCAGAATCGGTGACCACGCTCGGCAAGTTGCTGGGAGCTGAGGACAAAGCGGCCGAAATGGTTGCCAAGATTGAATCGGAAACCGAAGAGATTCTCTCGGGAATTGATTCCACAACTAAGCCAAAAACGCTGGTCCTGTTTGCCCGCGGTGGTCAGAAGATGATTATGGGAATGCAGTCGGCGACGACGAATCTCGTTGAGCTGGCCGGTGGCGAGCCGATTTCGCCAAAGGGCAAGCGCCCGGGTGCCGTTCCCGCTGATCCGGAGACAATTGTGCAGCTCAATCCGGATGTCATTTTGATTCAGGATTTCCACGGACAGGGCAAGGCTCCATTCCAGGAGTTGCTGGATAATCCGGCGCTTGCCGACGTCGCTGCGGTCAAGAATGATCGAGTGCAACTGATCGATGCGAAGACGACCTCTGGCACCGCCGGAATGCACATGCCCGATGGACTGCGTGAGATCGCTGACGCGCTGGCTAAATAGAAAATAGGTTTTCACGTCGCTATGTGGATTCATGAAGCACTGACTTCGCCTCCCCGCGGAATGCACTGGGTTTTGTTATCCAGCTGGGGGCGTAGCTTTTCCTTCGCTCTCAGTGCCGTGTCTCTTGGACACGCGCTCGATGCTCTCAGCAGTTTGCACGGCGGTATGACATTCACCAGTGGCGGCAATTGGTTTGGGGATTGGGGGCTTCATGAATCCCTGGCCGCTACAATTGTGGCGGTCATTCTAGGAAGCCTCTGTGCTTATGTCACCGAGGCACTACCACCACGGCTAGCTGGGGAGCAGGAAAAGCTGTGGCGCTCGCATGTGGTTGGCAGTGTGCTGAAGCCGGAGTTTTCTGCTCCTGAACAGGTCACGAAGCAC
Source organism: Corynebacterium sp. HMSC074C11 (assembly GCF_001809455.1). Lineage (NCBI taxonomy): Bacteria > Bacillati > Actinomycetota > Actinomycetes > Mycobacteriales > Corynebacteriaceae > Corynebacterium > Corynebacterium sp. HMSC074C11. The sequence goes on along the minus strand of NZ_KV797738.1, from coordinate 21,480 downwards.
GCAGATGGAAAAGGGCACGGTGGCGGGAAATCCGGTCACGCACACCGAAGCGCCTCTAACACTGGCGAGGGCCTACTCTTCGATGCAGCGACCGCAAGCGTCGAACAGACCGCGAATTACCGAGCGACATTTCTCGCTCCCACGTTGGCCTCGTTTAGTGCTCCACTGATTATTTTGGTGGTCTGGGCTTTGTGGGTGGATACGAAAACCGCCTTGTGGCTGGCACTATTTTTCATTTCCACGCCGTTGATCATTATTGGGGCTGGAAAAATCCTGCGGAAATCCAATGCGACGTATCGCCGAAAGCAAGCGAAGGCCACACATGCGTATTTGGAAATGCTCGAAGGGCTGGGCACATTCAAAGTTCTTGGAGCAATTGACCGGGTCATGACGCGTTTTGCCAGCCAAACTCGCACCGCGATGGCTGAGCTTACCGCCCTGCTCGCCCGCAATCAGCTGATGATTATTGTCAACGATGCTGTTTTTGGAATTGCAATGTCGACTACAGCAATCGGCCTTGTCCTGCTGCGTTTACAGGCCGGCGCAATCAGCGTAGGCACTGCTCTCGCAGGTGTTTTTCTATCCGTTCTGCTCTACGAGCCCGTTAATCGTGTCGGTCGGACCTTCTACATCGGACTCGGTGGACGCACCCATCGAAATGGAATTGTGGAGATGTTCGGTGAACCTCCAGCTGAAGCGTCCACAGCCGCAACAGCGCATTCCACCGATGCCTCCGCGCCGCAGGCACCGCACGCACAGCACGCACCGGAGATTTCCCTCCGCGATGTCAGCGTTGACATCGGCGAAAAGCGCATTCTCTCCGATATCAACCTGACAATTCCAGCCGGCAGCAGAGTCGGCATCGTTGGCCCCAGCGGTTCCGGAAAAAGCACACTCCTGCGTGTACTCGCAGGCCTGCAGCCACATTCCGGGGAAGTCTCCCTCGACGGCCACGCTCTTTCAACCCCGGAGTTGCTCGCCAATTCGCTACTCATCTCCCAGCAACCAGCCATTTTCGGCACCACCGTCGCGGACAATCTTCGCATCGCATGCCCGGACGCAACGGCCGTCGATATGCGAAAAGCACTTCGCGACGTGCACTTACTCACCGAAATCGAACAGCGCCCTGGTGGTCTCGATTCGGAAGTCGGCGATCAGGGCAATTGGCTCTCGGGCGGGCAACGACGCCGCCTGGCCATTGCGCGTGGTCTGCTCGGTACTGCTCCGATTGTGCTTCTCGACGAGCCGACAGCGGACATCGATCGCCGGACGGAAGGTCTCATCAAGGAGTCCTTGACCCGCCTCGCTGAAGGTCGCACGAGCATCATGGTCGCTCACCGAATGGAGGCACTATCGGACGTTGACCTGGTCATTGTCGTCGCTGAAGGCCGGATTGTGGCTGCGGGCAAACCCGACGAATTGAGCACAAGCAATGAGTATTACGCACGGGCGCTGACCGAGGAGAGCTGACATGAACAACATCATCTGGTTGCTGCGCTTTTCCGCACAGGCTCGCGGGGCGCTCAGCGCATCTATCCTCGCACGCGTGGTTGGGCACATACTGGGTGCATTAATGCTGGCCGTGCCTGCCTGGGCAATTGCCACAATTGCGCTGTTGAAGTGGGACGCAACCGGCTCGTCGCAAAGCAAGGGCATGACGTGGACCTGGGCGGTCATTGGCGTGATTGCGGGGCTGGCGCTGCTGAAAGCGATTCTGCGGTATGTCGAGCAGTACCTCGGACATTTGGCGGCATTTCAGCTGCTCGGCGAGCTGCGACTGTGGATCGTCGAGCGCCTTATCCCGCAGGCGCCCGCGATAACCGATGGGCTGGGTACTGCCAGAATCCACACGATTGCGATTCGTGATGTTGGCCGCGTGGAAGTCTTCTTTGCGCACACAATTGCGCCCGCGGTGACGGCCGTATTAATTCCTCTGCTGGCGGTCGTGACGGCGGCATTAACGGCCGGAGCACTGCCTACGATTGCTCTGGCACTGACCTTTGCGGTTGGCTTTGTGATTGCGCTCGCAGGCTCTAAGAAGGCGACGACGGAGGCCTCCGCAACGAACTCCACACGCACGGAGATTGCGCAGTATATCGCCGATACACTGCGACTTCGGGAGGAAATCCTCATCTACGGCGCAGCCGAGCAGCGGCTGCGGGGACTGCGCGAGCTCGACGAGCAGCTCACCCAGAAGATGCGTGCAGGCGGCAAGCGGGCTGGACTGCGCTCTGGTGCGACTGGGCTTCGGATTTGGGGCGGCAGCATCGCTGTCTTTTGTGCTGGTATCCCGGCGCTTTCAGCCGATTACCGCATGCTGCCCGCAGTTTTGGTGGCGACGTCCCTGGTGGCGGGAACAGCTGCATCGATGGATTCGATCGAGCGCCTGGCATCTTCTCTGCCAGCAGGGCTCAATGCAGTCACTCGGATTAGGGAGCTGGCCGCGCAGCCACCGACTGTGGAAGAACCGCGGCAGCCGGAGCAGCTGGAGATGCCGAATCAGTTTGAACCGCGACATGCGCAGGGCGCCCGGGCCAACTCCGTCGACCCTGTCCCTGCCCTCGAACTGAGCGATGTCAGCTATCACTACCCTGGCGCCGATAACCGTGCTCTGACCAAGATCAATCTGCGCATTGCCACAGGCCAGTTCATCGGTGTGGTCGGCCCCACCGGTTCGGGCAAGTCCACGCTTTCCCGGCTAATCCAACGGCATGTCGATCCGGATGCGGGAGAGGTCATCATCAATGGTCACAATGCCCGTGACCTCGGCTCAACCAATGTCTGCCGAGCTGTTGTTGTCGCAGATCAGAATCCTTTTCTCATGGAGGCCACTGTCGCTGAGAACTTGTGTCTCGGCGCACCTGATGGCTGCGAGGTTCCCGAATCGCTGATGCACTGGGCACTCGAACTCGCTGCCATCAACCCTGCTGAGCTACCGCTGGATAGGCCCATTGGCCGCCGCGCGCAGCGGCTTAGCGGTGGTCAGCGTCAACGTCTGGCGCTGGCTCGCACCTACTTACGCGCGGTACTTGCCGACGGTTCCGTGCCCAACGGCCCCGGTGCCAACCTCGCCGGAAAGATTGCCATTTTCGACGAAGCCACCAGCCACCAGGATCCACTGACGCAGGCTCGTATCGTCGACAATGCCCGCGCATGTGGCGCGACCTGCATCTTCATTGCACACCGGCTTCAGACTCTGACCGAGGCCGATGACATCCTGGTCATCGAAAACGGCCAACTCATCGAGCGCGGCACTTATGACAACCTCTTGCGCGCCGACGGCGCCTTTGCTCGACTTGCGCGCGCACAGGTCTAGGCTCGGTCGAGCTCACCGCGCTAAGACTCAGCGCTCGGATACTCGCCTAGTGATCCTCGACGAGCTCGCGGAGCCGCGCAAAGATTGCCGCGCCATCGTGGCGAATACCGTCATGCTGGAATGCATTGGTCACATGTGGTCGCAGATCTCGGTAGCAGTTGGCTGTCCCCATCGAGTAATCGAACGGTACGAAAATGTCGTCAAGATAAACCGCGGCTGCCGAGGTCGGAGCGTCGGCAAGCAAGCGCGCGGAATCATACGGCGAGTTTTCCCAGGTGTGCTGCGCCAATTCTTCGGCCTTTTCCTTGAACGGAATGAGCGCAGGGTCTTCGTCGAATTGCCAGGGGAAAATGTGCTCGCCGGTGAGGTAAAACAGCTCGTCACCTGCGGGATTGGCATTTTCTTCGAAACCTGGAATCTCCTCGCGAATGCGGTGCGCTGCCCAATTAGTTGTGGGCTGCTCCCCGACACCGCCATAAATGGATTCGTGAATCGCGGCGTATAGCGGCCCCTCGGCGAAACTCACGCGGGATCCGACATCGGCTAGGAAATCAATGCGCAATTGCTTTTCACCATTGCGAATGTGGAATGGCTCTTCCAACAAATACGCCAGATTGTGGAATCCATCTCCGCGGCCCAATTCAATTCCGATGGTTCGGAATCGGCGAGAACTCAGACGCTCACCGGTGGGGAGAGTTTCTGCAGATTGCTCCAGGTGCGCGCAGATTTCTCGAATGCGATTCTCCACCCACGGGTATTCGCGATAAAAGCGCTCGTGGCGGGTGCGCAGCTTCGCATATGTCGTGCGATAAAGGTCGTCAGCGCCACGATCCAGAACGGGCAAACCACCCGTGAGGTAAGCGTGCTCCACGGATTCCGGATAGCGGCTGAGATATGAAGTAATGCAAAAACCACCAAAGGACTGCCCATACAGTGACCATCTCGCAATGCCCAAATGCTTTCGCAATGCTTCCGCATCTTCGACAATGTATTCCTGACGCAATTGCGCAAGCCGCGCGCCCGGAATATCCGCAATATTGGCCGCATCAATTCGATGCGAGCGCCCCGTGCCACGTTGATCCAAAAGAATCACGCGGAATTCCTTCAGCGCCTCACCAATTACTCCGCTAGTTCCCACCGGACGCGGTGCCGGGAAGCCTGGACCTCCGTGCAAATAGACAATTGCCGGCGCGTCCTCATTTCCTGGCGTATAGATCTCCCTTGCGAAGAGCTCAAATGTCGCAGCATCCGCAGCCCCGGTAAAAGGATCCCAGGGAACCTCAAGGGTGTGTTCCTTAATAATGTGCCCAAAATGCCTGCTCGCAGTACTCGTCGATGCCATGTCTCTACCGCTCCTCTAATCCCGCTGGTCGTATTTCTTCATTAGCTTTGCGACGAGCAAATCGGTCGCCTCATCGTCAGCAAGAATTTGATCCAACATCTCCCGGTATTCCCGCTGCCGCAGCGCAGTATCTTCCCCGTAATCGTCATAGGAATCGCCGGATAGGTCCACACCGAAATTGGATTCATCGCTTTCGTCTTGCTCTGTCTCCTGTTGTGCCGACGGAACTTCCAGATCCGCTGGGAAGTCCGCATTGAACTCCTCCAGGAATTCCTCCGCGTTGGCCTCTGCGTCGGAACGCGATACTCCCCTATCGACCTCAGCCTGAATGCGACGCTGCAGCGCCTTTTCCATCTGGCGGTGGCGCCAACTGCGCAGGCGCGCGGGCTCGAAGCGTCGACCGACCTCACGGCTCTTGCCCTCTGCGCGACGCGCGAGGACCGCAATCTGCGACGCGGTGTCGTTCAATGGTGCCCACTCAGAGCGTGCCGATACGCGCCAATTGCCCCAGTACCCCAGCAGCGACAGCAGAATGCTGACGACGGGACCGACGACCATGGACACGGCCATAAAACCCAGATGGTGGCCTCCGATGACAATAATTGCGCAAGCCACGGCGGGGATGACCGTGGGCTGATTGCCGCCGAAAACAGCGGGTACCCGCCCGGTAACAATGTCACGAATCATGGAACCGCCAGTGGCTGTGAAAACGCCCATCATGATGCACGGCAGAATGGGCAAGCCATACGTGACACCTTTGACCGTTCCCGTAGCGGCCCAAAGACCCGAAACCACAGCGTCACCGTGAACCTGAACGTATTCCCAGGTCTTACCTTTGAAATAGAAAAATCGCGCGATAAGTGCACCGGTGAATGCCAGGATTAGGTACTCCGGCTGACTCATTGCGGCGACGGTGCCCTGGTTAATCAGAACATCGCGAATCATGCCGCCACCCAGTGCGGAGAACAGCGCGATAAAGAAGAACCCGATGATGTCGTAGCCTCGTTGCCGGGCGATGGTGCCACCGATGATGCCCATGAGCAGGACACCACTGACATCGGACCACCGGTACATCGACTCGATGAGCGGATCTACTTCTGCGACGTTCATGATGTTCAAGCTTAGACGCTGCTATTTTTCATGCATCAACGAAAGGTCGGGATACCCATGGAAAACGCTGACACCTTTGCTTCGACACGCCCCAGTGGCAGGCTCATACGCGGCATCGCAACTGCTTCCCGCGCGCACGATGGGCACTACCGAAAGGGATCTGGCGTTCCCTATATCAGCCATCCAATGGCGGTGATGTTGATTGCGGCGAGCGTGACTAACGACGAAGACGTGCTGTTGGCAGCCCTCTTCCACGACATTTTGGAAGACGTGCCGGAAAACTACTCACGTGCCGAGATGGAAGATGAGTTCGGACCTCGCGTGGCCACGATCGTCGAGGGCGTCACCAAGAATTCTTCCTTGCCCTCCTGGCAGGAGCGTGCCGATGCCTACCTGGAGCAACTTTCTCGTGGCAGCGCGGAGTCAATCATCGTGGCCGCCGCGGATAGGTTCCACAATCTCAGCCAAACTCTGGAGGATTTAGACCGCGAAGGCCACTCCCTGTGGCGACGCTTTCGTTCAACTCCGAGCCAGCAATTGTGGTGGTACACGAATGTCCGCAACGTAATCGCCGAACGACTGCCCGACATGCCTCTGTTGGACGACTTGGACATTCTAATTGAGCGCCTCGATTCCTGGGTACAAGCGGCGTAACCTGCGTTTTTCCAATCGCTTTAAGTTATAAAAACATGTTTGGACATAGCCCGGAGCACTCAAGCGACGGTACAGTGGCAGCCTACGTGGCTCGGATATTTATCACGATATAGAGGCCACGCAACAACAATCCGACAATAGATCCAGGAATACGCAACAGGAGAAAAACAGTGACTTCCACTGATGCATCGTCCACAACCGAACTGCCCACCACCACTCAGCAGTGGGTTCTAGCTTCCCGACCGACCGGCCTGCCGACTGACGAGAATTTCCGCCTCGAGACCGTCGATTTGCCAGAGCTTAACGACGGCGACATTTTGGTAGCCAACTCGGTCGCTACCGTCGATCCCTACATGCGTGGCCGGATGAACGACACCAAGTCGTACGTTCCTCCTTTTCAGCTTGACCAGCCAATGACTGGCGGCGCTGTGGGCACTGTCCTTGCGTCCAAGTCGGATAAGTTCCAGGTTGGCGACGCTGTCCGCCACTCTTATGGCTGGCAGACCAATGCTGTTATTGCCGATTCCGAGGCAACACCGGTTGACCTCAACGTTGCACCGGCTGCTGCCCACCTGGGCATCCTTGGTCTTACTGGACTTACTGCTTACGTTGGCCTGACTGCTGTCGGAGAGATGAAGGAAGGCGACGTCGTCTTTATCTCTGGCGCTGCTGGTGCGGTCGGCTCGGCTGCTGGTCAGTTCGCCAAGCAGATGGGCGCAGCCCGTGTCATTGGCTCCGCCGGCTCGGACGAGAAGGTTGAGCGTCTACTCGAACTCGGCTTTGATGCCGCCTTCAACTACAACGACGGCCCGGTTGCAGAACAGCTGGCAAAGGCCGCTCCAGAGGGCATTGACTTCTACTTCGACAACGTCGGTGGCGACCATCTCGAGGCAGCCATCGGCGCGATGCGCACCTTTGGCCGCGTTGCTATGTGTGGCGCAATCTCCCAGTACAACAACACTGGAACTCCGACCGGACCACGTAACTTGGCTCTGGCGATTGGCAAGTGCATTACTCTGCGCGGCTTCGTCTTGGGCAAGTACCTGCACCTGGCAGATGAATTCCAGGAGCGAATGGCTCCGCAGGTCGTCAGCGGTAAGGTCGCCTACGATGTCACCACTCGCCACGGTATCGAGAACATGCCAGCTGCATTCCTCGAACTGTTTAGCGGAGGCAATACCGGCAAGATGGTCGTAGAGTTCTAAATAACTGTCATCGAGTTTGGAGCTAATTCGTGAACACACAGAAACCTCGACTGCTTACGACCGACACACTGCTAGTTCAAGAAACACGCAACGTTATGCGCAGTGAATACTCTATTTTCGATGACAACGGCACCCAGATTGCCCAAATTACCCAAGCAGGATCACTGGGTCGACGCATGTTGGGCATCGGTGTCAAGTACGACATCTTCGATATGGACGAGGATGGCAAAGAGGGCGACAAGCTCCTCACCATCACCGACCCCGCGAACGTTTTCGGCGACACATACAAGGTTCTCACACCCAACGGCGCTAAGATCGCCACAGCCAAGACCAAACGATTCAGCCTAAAATCACGGCTAACTTTGTCCGTCAAAGGGCTTTCCGACGTCGATGTTGACGGCGGCTTCCGCGGTAAAAATTACGCACTGACCAGCAAGGGACGCCCGATTGCGAAGATTGACCGGAAGTACCGTGGTCTCAAAGGCGCTATTACCGGCAAGGACACGTACGCTCTGCATTTGGAGCCGAACTTGAACGAGGAAACGCGGGCTGCGGTGATCGGTACTGCGCTGGTTATTGACATTGTCAGGCGCAAGAACGATGAGGCTGTAGCGGTTAGTGTGAGCTAGCGCTTCCGCCTTGTTAAAGAACTGCCCTGCTAAGGCGTCACCTTGTGCGGCGCCGAGACTTCCTTCAGCCTGCTGGACATAGCGACACCAACCAGTCCCATTAGTGCCAGGAAGATTAAAGCTGCCGCAGGGCCGAAGCTGGCGATAACACCCGAAAGCGCACCGACGATGAGCAGGACAACGCCCATGATGGTGTTGGCTGCTCCGACATACTCGGTGCGCTTGTCTCCTTCTGCCATGTCCACAACATAGGTCGAACGAGCCACGCGAACACCGGCGTGGACGACGGACATCGCGAAGAAGCCGAGCGGGAAAATCCAAGCGTTCGCACCGGCGGAAAGCCAGTGAGCACTTGCGACCAACAAAAAGAGAACAATAGAACCGACCAGCGAAGAGTAGGTCAACACCTTCTTCGAGGATTTATCCGACCAGATTCCGGCGACTTTTCCACCAACCAAAGAGGCGAAGCCTGCGGCGAGCATGAAGATACCGACATTGGCGCTTACTCCCCCGCCGCTACCGTCAGAGGCTTCCAGATCAGCTCCCACCTGTGCACTTAGGGTTACGATGAACGACGTGGATAATGCTGTGACCAGCAACAAACTACGGACGATCACAAAGTCGCGGAAGTTCTTATCCTCTTTAAAGAGCCGCCAGGTGTCCTGCCACCAGGTTTTATTCGGTTCTTCCTTGTCCCCCTCGTTGGTGGGCTCAACAATCCCACGGAAAATCAAAACTGCTGCTACCCACGACAGTGCCGCAACAAAGATGAGCCCCGCCACGATTGGTTTGGTGACGTTGTCGCGGAGAATCCACAACACTGCACCAACAATAATTGCGGCGACACCGCCCAACATCGCAGCTCGGCCACTAATCTGCCCGCGCTGCCCCTTCGGAATCGTGCGGCCCTGGACATCCTTTGAGGCCATCGAGCACAGGGCTCGGGCCGTTGCAAAGCCTGCAAGCGCGACGATGACAGCGACGCCGAGCGCGGTGCCTTCTAGGAACAACGCAGCCAGACCAATCAGCGCTGCTGCGATGGCTTGCCCCAAAGCACCAGCGATCCAGACGGTTGTGCGGCGCGGGCGAGATTTCACCCAAGGTGTGAGGGCGGCCTGCGGAAGCATCGAACCGGACTCGCGCACCGGCACAAGCATGGCGATGAAGAAGCCCGGCGCGCCAGCCGAATGCAGCAGCCATGGCAACAGCGTCTTCGCCGCGACGATTTGATCGCCGATATTCTGTAGTCCGTTCGCCCAAACGTAACGCTTGGCATTCGCGCGGGCGTGTTTTTGCACCGACTCTGGGGTGTTCCCTGCGTCCGTGGGTTTGTCAGCTTCCGAGCTATCAGTCATGGCTCTCACGCTACCTGCCTGTAGCAACGGCGCTACCGTATGCGGCAGCCCCGCTGTGTCGCCCGACGGCAATTCTCATCCGGCGCTCAGTCGCTACACTCGCGGGAAGAACACCGAATTCCCTCAACGAAAGTAGCAATATGCCCGCTGACCTTTATCGACGTCTCTCCAACCTCGATGGCAAGAGCTACGGCGCATACAAATCTCTTCGTGGCTCCCACGACCTGCCGGATCTGGACGCGACGCTGTTTGTCGACAAGGTCCAATCCGACCCTTACGCTCCAGCATCACGGGCACGCGTCCACATTCCGCTGTCAGTGCTGGACTATCGCGGAGCCTCCCGCTCACAACCCGGCAGGTTCAGCACGGCAGAGCTCGATTTGTTGAACCGCAGCCTCGTGCGAGCTTTTAAGAAGTATGGCCGCGGGCTGTTTATCGATTCTCCGGGGCAGCAGGTCTTGCGCCGAACAGCTGTCGCTGAGCTCCGTGGGGATGCGCACGACGTCGATAAGCATGATGATGCCCTCCAGATCTGCCTGGAAATCCAGCTGCCCGCCCGCGGCCGGCGCATTCTCGGGCGTGAGGCGGCGCGCTTGATCTGTGAGGATTTGTTGGACGCGCTTGACGACGCCATTGTAAACGCACCCATCGATGCGCTCGAGGCAGCCGCGGAATTGGAGTATGACCAGCTCTTTTTGCGCCGTGCGGTAGCGGACGCGGACCTGATTGGGTTTGTGACAGACGGGTCGGTGTTGCCCCGTCAGGCGGGCAATAGCCAGCTGCCGAAGCCCGGCGCGACTGCGTTTACCTCGCCGGAATCGTTGCAGCACAGTTTTCAGTTGCCGTCGGGTAAAATGGTGCACGGCATGGGCATTCCGCGGGGCGTGACGTTGATTGTCGGCGGTGGCTACCACGGCAAGTCCACGCTACTGTCCTCCCTGGTCACTGGCGTGTATGACCATGTCGCTGGCGACGGCCGCGAGTTTGTGGTCGCTGACGAGACTGCGGTTGCGCTGCGTGCCGAGGACGGCCGGGCCATCACTGGTGTGGATATCTCGCCGTTTATCAACGGTCTTCCCTCCGGTGATGACACGACCCGGTTTTCCACGGCGAACGCGTCGGGGTCGACCTCCCAAGCTGCGGGTCTGATGGAGGCGCTGGGTTCCGGTGCGCGCGTGTTGCTCATCGATGAGGACACCTCCGCAACTAACTTCATGATTCGTGATGAGCGCATGCGCCGACTCATCCCCGATGACCGGGAGCCGATTACTCCACTGGTCGCACGGGTCCGCGAGCTCTGGGAGGACCACGGGATCTCCACGGTCATCGTCGCTGGTGGTTCTGGTGCGTTCATCGATGTCGCGGACACCGTGATTGCTATGGATGCGTACACGCCTTACGACGTCACCGAGCGCGCCCGTGAGCTCCGAGAATCTGCCACTCCGGCTGCACCTTCGCCAGCTTTTGCGCAGATCGGTGAGCGTTTTCTGCAGGCTGACTTCCCTGCCGGTGAGAGCCGTGGTGGACATGGTGGTCGTGGTGGTCATGGGCATGGCAGTCGCGGTGGGCGCGGTGGTCGTGGCAGTCGCGGCGGGCGCGGTAGCGGCGCGAAACCGCCTAAGCCACCGCGTGCTCGTTGCCTCGAACTGATTCAGGTGGGCAAGGACAATCTTGACCTGCGCGCTGTCGGCCAATTGATGGATTCCTCCCAAACAGAAGCCATTGCCCGGATTCTGGGCGCCGTTGTAAAGCAGCTCGATGGACGTACTGACCTCACCGAGCTAATTCAGCGTGAGTACTACAACTTTTGTCATTCGCTCTTCGACGCGGCAGCTGCGTCTACCAATTCTGGTCATCTGGCGGAGCCTCGTTTCCAGGAGGTTGTGGCGGCAATCAACAGGCTTCGGCTCTTGCGGTCGGGCCCCGCAGATTGACAGTCGCGGGAACGGCACACCTACGGCTGCCGCAACTAACTTCTTCGACGGATTTCGGCGTCGGGTCTTGACCTTGACGCGACGTCAAACAGAAAGATGATTCCCGTGAGCAACAACGACAACGAGTACACCATCGGCGAGGCAGCCGAGCTCCTGGGCGTTACCACGCGCACGCTGCGACATTGGGATGCCATCGGGCTGCTCAGCCCGCAGTATCGCACGTGGTCCGACTACCGCCTCTACACCGATGAGGACATCGACACCGCGCTGGAGATCCTGGTCTATCGCGCCGCTGGTGTGCCGTTGAAGACTATCGAGGAGTTCATTCACGGCGATTCCTCCCCGAGAAGTCGGAAAGATCGTTTGCTCGCTCAGCGAACTGTTCTCACAGAGAAGATCGCTGACCTGCACCACATGGTGCAGTCTCTGGACAAACTGATTGAGGAAGGACACACAATGGAAGCAAAGACGAAGGCAGAGCTCTTGGGCCGCGATTGGCAGAATCTAGAAGCCGAAGCTGAGGAACGCTGGGGCGACACCACCGAGTGGGAGCAATCCCAGCAGGCTCAGGAAAAGATGGACGACAGCGACTGGGCCGCTCTTGAGGCAGAGGCTAAGGATTTTGCCGATGCGCTTGCCGACGCTGCTGAGCGACACGTGGAGCCAGGTTCCGAAGAGGCGGCCGAGCTAGTTGACCGTCACTTGGCCTCTATTACCCGCTTCTACGAGGCCGGTCGAGAAAAGCAGATTCTGCTGGCTCGCATGTACGTCGCTGATTCCCGGTTTGACCGGTATTACCGCGGCAATGCTGGCTACCTGCTGGAGTTGATTGAAGCTCAGGCCCGTAAGGAAGGTATTGACCCGGCAAGTGCCGAGTGGCGGTAGGTAGCGCTAGACACCGGACGGCAGCCGTTCATCCAGGCCTTTCCACTCGGGACGAAATCCGCTTAGAATTGGCTCATGAAATTCATCGAAGCCGCAGACTTCACCGCTGATCGCCCGTGGGGTGCACTGAATGTTGTCACTATGACTGGCGCCACAAGCGTCCGGCTCCACTGGAGCGATCAGCCATACAAGTGGCACATCAATGATGGCGAAGAGGTCTTTGTGGTTGTCGACGGAGCCGTCGACATGCACTACCGCGATGCGGGACAGGAATGCGTACGCACATTAACGCCTGGCACTATCTGTTTTGCAGAAGCCGGCGACGAGCATGTCGCGCACCCGCAGGGCGAGGCGCGCATGCTTGTCATTGAAAAAGAAGGCTCAGTCTAGCCCACAGCAACAGCAGCCGACAGTGCGCACTTCGGCATCCCCATAACTGCGTCATAACCCCGACTCGGGAAGGAATTAACTATGAAGTTCTCTCGCTCTCTCGCCGCTGTTATCATCGGCGCCGCTGCCGTACTTGGCTCCGTCGTGGCTTCCCCGACAATTGCACAGGCGGTTAACTGCCCATTTGCTCCGGTGCACAAATACGAACAGCACCGTTTCTCAGGATCTTCGACTTCGGCCGATGCTTTCCAGGTTTGGTTTGACGGTGGCGTGTACGTTGAACCAATTGTCGAAACACTGGATTTGGTTGAGCTTCAGGTCAACGATACCCAAGTCGCTCAAGCTGGTGACATCATCTACAAGGACGAAGACGGCAATTTCTGGGTGAAGTAGCCCAGGGCCAGAAACAATACGCCCCCAACACACTCAGAGTAACGCCAACTGTGGCGTTGCCCTGAGTGTTTTTCGTTGCCCGGAAGAAGTTGATAAACAAGAAAAACAGAGTGTAATTACAGGAATTAACCAATGGCAGATTAACCTCGTCTGAATAGGGCTGTAGCGCCTAGCGTTGTGGAGTCACTAGAATTCTGCCCCGCCCCTTTTCATTTTCTGCCACGAGCCCTCGTTTTCTGGAGTGTTCCACCATGGAAATCATCATCGTCGATTCTGAGGCTGAAGTCGCGAGCATCGCTTCGGATTACCTCGCGCACTACGCCAACAAGGGTGCAAACCTCGGTGTAGCAACAGGATCGACCCCGCTTGCGACGTATCGGGAGCTGATTCGTCGCCATCGGGCTGGTGAAGTCACTTTCAAGGACTGCAGCTTCTTCGCACTCGACGAATACGTGGGCCTGCCCATCGAGCATGAGCAGAGCTACTACCACGTGATTCACAACGAGTTTTCCGATCACGTGGATGTCGACCCGGCGCGGGTCCATATTCCCGATGGTCTCGCAGACGACATTGGCGCTGCCTGCGAGGACTACGAACGCAAGATTATCGAGGCCGGCGGCATTGACATTCAGTTACTGGGCATCGGCACAAATGGGCATGTCGGTTTTAACGAGCCCGCCAGCTCTTTCGGTTCCCTGACTCGCATTAAGACGCTGCACCCGCAGACCGTGCTGGATAACGCCCGCTTCTTCGACTCCACCGAAGACGTGCCGTACCACGTGGTCACCCAGGGTCTTGGCACCATTTCACGTGCGGGGCACCTCCTGCTGCTGGCCACAGGTTTTGCAAAGGCGCATGCCATTGCCGCCTCCATCGAGGGCCCGCTGAGCGCTTCTATGCCCGCGTCCGTATTGCAGCTGCACCCACGGGCCACGGTTGTGATTGATCAGGCTGCAGCCAGTGAGCTGAAGAACAAGGAATACTACGAGTTCACCTACGCTCATAAGCCGCAGTGGCAGAAGGATATGTGGAAGTAGGCCCCAGCTGCCCCCCTACTATTGCCCTACCGCACCCCGCCACACACGACTAGTCTGCACTAGTCGTCGTCATCGTCATCCATCTCCAGCTCGGGGTCTTCGGCACGCGCCTGCTCGTAGACCTCCTTTGCGGCCGTGAGATTAATGACGCCGATGACAAGTCCTACGACGATGTCCGGCCATGCGCTGAACCAGAAAATGGTGACCACTCCAGCGGCGAGAATGAGCAGGTTCGCCAGGACGTCGTTACGCGCCGCCAACCACGCGCCGCGCATGAGCGCACTGTCGGCTTTGCGCAGGTTCATCAGCAAAATCGCGCAGACCAGGTTGATGACCATCGCAATAATCGCAGTCACCGACAGCGTTAGCGGCTCTGGCGGCTCACCGCTGATCATCTTCCAGATGGCAGTGCCGAACGCCGCAATCGCCGGAATCAGGATTAGCCCGGCAAGGCCGAAGCTTGCTTTACGACGGCTCGCCAGCGACCAACCCAATGCGGTGAGAACCAGCAGGTTCATGAGGAAATCTTCAAGAAAGTCTGCAGCGTCGGCGAACAGCGCTGCGGAGCCAATAATTGAGGCAACAATTAATTCAATGAAGAATCCGAGAAGATTCAGGCCTGCTACCCACGCAACAATTTTGCGGGCACGGTGATCCAAAGTCGATGAGGTAAACACGGGGGGCATCGTAACGCCCGGCACGAGTACCATCGAAACCCATGACCCCCGCACAGAAATTTCACTCAGAAATGAAGGTTCCCGGCGGCAAATTGGTTGTTGCCGACTGCGAGACCACAGGTGACACGATTTCGTCGATAAGCATTTCGGGCGATTTTTTCCTCGAACCCGATGAAGCCTACGACATTATTAATGACGCTCTCCTCGGTGCGCCTGCCGGGGACAATACGGAACGCCTACAGGCTCGCCTCGATGCGGCGCTGAAGGATTTTGAGGATCAGTCTGGCCGCGAGGTGCGACTGCACGGTTTTGATACCCACATCATTGCGCAAGTCGTTCGACGTGCACTGACACAGGCCGTCGACTTCACTGATTTGGAGTGGGAGGTTTTGCAGCCGGGTGTCCTGCCGACGGTGATGAATGTTGCGCTCGACGAGGTCCTTCTTGATCAAGTCAATTCCGGGCAGCGCGGACCGACTCTGCGTTTCTGGGATTGGGATGATCGTGCCACTGTGATCGGTTCATATCAGTCTTATGTCAACGAACTCGAGCCCGAGGGTGTAGAGAAGCACGATGTGCAAGTGGTGCGTCGTCTCTCCGGCGGTGGCGCGATGTTCATGGAGGGCGGCAACTGCGTCACCTACTCGATCTATGTACCAGAGAAGCTGGTCGCTGGTCTTAGCTACGTCGAATCCTATGAATTCCTCGACCGCTGGGTCATCGCTGCACTTGCGCAGCTCGGGGTCAATGCGTGGTATGTCCCCATCAATGACATCACCTCCGATGGCGGCAAGATTGGTGGTGCCGCACAGAAGCGCCGTGGCTCAACAGTGCTTCACCACGTCACCATGAGTTATGACATCGACGCTGACAAAATGATGGAAGTCCTGCGCATTGGCAAGGCCAAGATTGCCGATAAGGGCCTGCGCAGCGCGAAGAAGCGCGTCGATCCGCTCCGTCGCCAGACCGGTGCCAGCCGCGCGGAAGTCATTGACACGATGAAGCAGACATTCATCAACCGCTACGGTGCCGCCGAGGCATCGCTTTCCGATGAGGACTTCGCTGCGGCGCAGCATCTTATTGACACCAAATACGGCACGGAGGGCTGGACTCACCGAGTCCCCTAATGCCCACGCCAACTATCTAAATGAAGAAAATCTTCGGGAAAGAGAGTTAACTGGATAAAAAGTAAACCAAGGAGACTCGGCGTGGACGACGAGAAGAAACGGCGTCAAGTGGAAAGAAATCTGACGATACGTCCACTCATTAGTGAGTGCGTCGCCGAATATTAGCTCTCCATGCCCACCAGTTTCTCCGCCAACTCCGCAACATCGTTTGGGTGATACTGCGCGGGCCGGTTTCGCTTCGGCGAGCAGGAATCAATGACATCCCGCCACCGCTGCGGAATGCCGGAGGCCCCAAAGACGCCACCGAGAAAAGCACCAACAATGGCCGCGTTAGTGTCGGTGTCGCCGCCACGGCCAATGACTCGGACCAGAGAGTCCTCAAAGGTCGTGGTTTTGTCTTCTACCCGGCGCAGTTCTTCATGCAGTGCCCACAGCGCAAAGCGCAGCCATCCCTGATGCACCGAGAAATCCGGCTCCCCGCTATCCACCACGGCACCGCTGGCCTGCCACTCGGTTTCCCACTGCGCGCGCTGGGAAGCCAGCCACTCCATCAGCGCACTCACGCCAATGCCGCGGCGCGGCTGGTGGAGGCCGCCGCTGATGACGTCGGCAAGCGCGGATGCGTAACGTGAATTGGCCTCTATGCACACTGGGTGCGGGTGCGTGATGGCGGCGTCCTTGCGGGCGAGTTCGCCAGCACGTGCGGGGTTGCGCCAGTACACGATAGCCAGCGGTGAGATACGCATGAGCGCGCCGTTAGCCTGGGAGTTCGGGTTCGGCGCGCGCCGGAGCAACGCTGCCGTGGTGGCCTCTCCGATGTCGAAAGCGTCGGAGTTTGCCCAGCGCACATAGGACTCGCGGACATCGGCGGCATCGTAGCCTTCGCAGCGCACCAGTGAGCGTGCCAGCGCCAGCGCCATTTCGGAGTCATCAGTGGGCTGGCCGGCGGCGATGTTGTGGGTGCCGCCATCGGCAAGTTCACAGACACCGTGTGGGTAGCGCTGTGCAATCTCCTCGGCACTACAAAACTCCACTAGCGCGCCGAGGTTATCGCCGATGACCTGGCCATAGAGCACGCCGCGGGCACGGTCGACTACGCGGGCGAAAGCATCGGAATTGTGATTCACAGGCACCTCTTACAGAGCTTGACGGCGTTGGCGGCTTGAATGGCATCGGCGAATTCACCGAGACACCTGTACAACGCCGCTACAATCCCCGCGAGAGGTTCCAGCGCAGAACCGCAGGTCGGTCATGGTAGCGACCGAGCACGGACAGGGATGCGGTATTCAATGGGAAGGACTGGCCAAGTGCAATGGGCAGTTCCAACCAGGCTGTGGTGAGCGCACGCAGCGAGTGACCGTGGGCGAACAGAATCGCCTTGTCTTCGCCCGATTCACGCACCCTTTTCACCACTCGCTCAACTCGCTCACGGACTTCCTCCGCGGTTTCGCCATTGGGCACACCGTGAGTCCAAATCTGCCAATCGGGAACGGTCTTTTGCACTTCCTTCGAGGTAATCCCCTCGTAGTCGCCATAGAACCATTCCGCGAGATCCTCTTCGACCTCGAAGTCGTGGAACCCCGCCAATCGAGCGGTCTCCTGGGCGCGCTGACGGGGTGATGCCAGCACTAGCCCAAAGTCCTTCGGATCCAGCCAGCCGTTGAGGGCCTTGGCTTCTTCCCGACCGTTGTCAGTCAGCGGAAGATCAGTTACCGATGTGTGCTGCCCAGTGCGCGACCACTCAGTTTCACCGTGCCGCACGAGATATAAATCAGTCATAGTTCCAGCTTAGGCTTATTTGAAAATGCTGTTAGCCGCGGTAACCCTGCTAGCCCATCACGGGGTCACGGACTTCCAAGCCATGCTCCGGGTCCTCACACACCGTTACCGCTCCCAACTCCTCAGACCTCGCCGCCGTCGGAGAGCTACAGGTCCAGTCCCCTACTTGAGCGGTCAGGGTGTTGCCACCGCCCTCAGTGTCCTTGATTGCGTCGTACCGATCCAACACATCCATGGCCTCAGCGCAGGTCATCTCGCCCTTGACCACTTCCGCCAGACGATGGCCCTCCATGGCACCGCACATCATCGGCCCCTGAACAAGTGCATCCGTGCCCTGACTGTAGCCCCTCGCCGGCTCACTCCCCTGGGCCATGAGTTCCTCGACGGAATCGAAAACCTTGCCGGAGGTGCGAATATTCTTGTCCTTGCCTTCGATGGCAAAGGCCGCGTTATCCGACTGGCACACCAGCTTGTTCGCATCCGTCTTCGCACACGCAGCGGTGCCGAAGCTCGTCCATTGGCCGTCGTCAAGCTCTTCCTGAGCCGGCGGTACCCCTTCGACGAGCGTGTACGCGGCACCTGAAGTATTCAGCATGATTGCGCCCGGCGACTGTGGTGGGAACGGCGGAACCTCCACGTCGGGAATCGACGAATCAGCCTTACCGATGCACGTCACCGCGCCGTCTGAGTAGAAACACTCGCTCTTTTTCCCGTCTAGCGTGACGTAGAACGCCTTGATTCCGTTCTGGCTAAACCGCTGAACGTCAATTTTCTGGTAGGCGCTTTCATCAAATCCGATGCTGTCGACGCTTGTCCCCTTCGTCGGCGACGGCATCTTCGGATTATCGCCCTCGCTTGCCGACGTCGATTGCGACTGTACCTCACTCTGATCATTGTTGCTTTGTGATGCGGCGGCATCTTCGGAATCTGAAGATGAGCAGCCGACGAGAGTTCCGAGCATGACAACAGCAAGGCCCGCGGTCATCCGAAACATCGCACTGCGACTGGATCGAATAGGACTCGCGGGCATCTGGTTTTGGGTGACTGACATGAAATCAGCTTATCGCCGAACGAATCGGCTGGCTTGTTGTTTGCCGTATTTAACGGATGCGACTAAGACCGCTGCTTAAGCGTCTCCACTGCACGGTCGGCGAGCTCCTCGCCAGCACCGTCGTAGAGGTAGACGGCCATGTCGGCACCAACGTTGAGAAGCTGATCCTTAAACCTCTGCACCTTAGTGGTGGTAGCAACCACGGCTTCGGTGTCCTGCTTACGGATGTTCTGAATCATCGCGTAGGTCTCAGCGTGCTCAGACAGCGCCAACACGTACAGCGCTGGTTTCTTCTCCAACTCGATGTGGTGCCAGAGCTCTGGGTCTGTCACATCGCCTGGGATGACCTGGTAGCCCTGCTCGCGCAGCTCTTCGATGCGATCCTCGTCGAAATCAACACCGAAGACGTTCATGCCGTACTCGTTGACCAACCTGCCGTAGACACCAACGCCGACTCGCCCCATACCCATGATGAGAGCATCGGCGTTATCAATAATGACCTTTGCCTCTTCTGGCACCAGGCGGTCCTCTGGGGTTTCTGGGACGAACTTCTGCAGGAAGCTGACAATCTTGTCTTCGTGCGGGGCCATCAGCGAGCTGGCAATGAAGCTACCCGCCACGGCGACTGCCATAATCGAGGTCCATTCTTCCGGCAGAATGTCCTGTTGCGTCGCCGCCGCCATCACAATTAGGCCGAACTCCGAGTAGTTACTCAACGTCAGCCCCGCCAGCGCACTCGTGCGCAGCGACAGTCCCATGCGCTTGAGAATCCAGATGAAGATAGTGGCCTTGAACACCAGGAACAGCACCATAATCGCAGCGATGACGTAGCCGCCCGCGCTTGGCAGACCACCGAGACCAATCTCGATAAAGAACGCGACCAGCAGTAGCTCACGAATACTAATCAGTGCTTCCGACAGACGGTCAGAAATTGGGTGCGAAGACAGCAGAATACCGGCGACCAGGGACCCCAGCGAGCCAGAGAGCCCTGCCAGTTCGAAAGCCGAGTAAGAAGCCACTGCAATACCAATACCGGTGAGAACCAGCAGCTCAGTGCGGAACATGCGGTTGGGAAGCCGCGCCGCCAGCGGGCGAATGAAGAACAATAGTGGCAGCGCCAGCGCCCACAGCTCCGGGGTCTTACCCGACGATGCCACCAGCACGCCGACCGCAATGATGTCCTGCAGAATGAGTACACCAATCGCGATACGTCCGATGGCCGAAGCACCGCGGTTCTGCTCCTCCAAGTGGCTCATCACAAACACCGTCGACGAAAATGAAGTCGCGATGCCGATGTAAATTAGCGCGGTCACCGACAGTCCCGTGAGCTCACGCAGCGGCAAGAAACTGGCGACACCGAACAGCACGGCAAAAACTACCGTGTTTAAAAACGCGTGGCCAAGCCCCGAAAAGACCACTCGTGGCGCCACGATATCCTTCGGATTTAGCTTCAGACCGATTGTGAACAGCAAGGTGGTAACACCAAGCTCGGCCAGCGAATCAATGAACGGGATTTCCTCAAGCCCCATTGCATGAACGGCAAAACCGGCCCCAAGGAAACCAATCAGCGGCGGCAGCCGAAGCAACGACGCACCGAGTCCGCCGATAATCGAAAACAGTATTGCTGTTAGGTATACGGATTCCACCCATCAAAGATATCGGCTGACACTACCGATTGATGCAGTGGCTAACCATTAACAGATTTTTAACACCAAACCGGGGTTAGCTTCTTGGGAGTTAGCGCCGGTACGGGACCTCGCCCAACGCAATCGGCTGCGGGTGCTCTGTAACCCACTCGATTGTCGCCTCCGTCAGCGCATCAATGTCCGCCTCACCAGCTTTGCGCTGCTTTACGACGGCCATGGCATCCTCGGCGGCCCCAACCGTCTCCAGCCAGAAGTCGATCATCTTGGCATAGTCTTCGTCCCAGTTGACGTAGCCCATCTCCAGCGCTTCGTACCCGAGCCGGCCCACGATGCGGATAACTTCGCCCTGCACAGTCGCGGCTTCACCACCATTCGGCACCAGGTAGTTCCAGAGGTATCGGAACTGGCCGTTGGTCGACTTGTCTGCGGGGACAATGATGTCGCTGTGGCCGTCGTGAGGCGTGATTTCCTGCGGGCGGTCAGCACCGATACGCTCGTAGAGGCGATTCATGACCGACTGGTACTCGTCGCGCGCCTTGTCTGACATGCGGTTGTAGCGGCGACCGAATTTGGTGAACTCTTCGCGCACTTCGTCATCAATTACCGGACCGGCGTCCAGGAGCACCTCGATGCTGTCTAGCACTCGCCCGACTGCATCCGTATCGGCGGTAGCGACCGCCTCTTTGAAGGCTGTGCGGCCATGCGAGAGACGGTTCGCACGATGAAGATCAGCGCCGCGCTCCAACAAAAACGCAATGGCTTCAGGCTGATGATTCATCGCTGCTTGAAAAAGAGGCCAATGCTTGCCGGCTTCGATGTCCGCACCGCAGTCGAGCAAGACCTTCATCCGTTCGATATCGCCCCAGTACGCGTGCTCAGCCAAGGCTGTCTTACCGAAGCGGTTCTCGGTGTTTATGGGCTCTTCCGTTTTTAGAGTGCGTTGATCTTCC
>NZ_KV797737.1:0-2193 GCF_001809455.1 Corynebacterium sp. HMSC074C11 | reverse complement strand
ATACATTACACACACTTCACACATAAAGCGAACCTGCAGGTCACAACGCCTTTCTAGTGTATTTCCGAGCTAATAGAAAACCATAACCCTAGAGTCTCACTTAAAGCTGTTCCGCAATGCATTCGTTCAGCGGCCCCCCACGCACACTCACGAGTTATCTCAGCAAAGTGGCGTGGCCCGATCGCCTCGTCGTAAAGCGAGATGGAGCGAAACCACCCCAATAGAAAGCTCCAGTGAGGAAAACCTGGACTAGGGAACTAAAGTCGAACTGTGACTACATCAACGAAGACCGATACTCAGACGGTTCATCCGGTCGATGAGTATCCGGGCCATGTGAAACTGCTTGTACTCGGCTTTCAACATGTGCTCGCCGCGTATGCAGGCGCGGTGGCAGTCCCGCTTTTCGTGGGCTGGGCACTTGTGGATGCCGGGCGTATGTCCCCATCCGATATTCCGCACCTAATTGCTGCGGACCTGTTTGTTGCAGGCATCGCCACCATCGTACAGTCGGTGGGTATTTGGCGATTTGGTGTGCGACTACCACTGATTCAGGGCTGTACCTTCTCTGCCGCGATTCCGATGGTTACTATCGGATCGCAATACGGCGTACCCGCAATCTACGGTTCGGTGATTGCATCGGGCATTTTCATGATGCTCTTTGCACCGCTTTTTGCGTCGCTTCTACGCCTATTTCCGCCGTTGGTCACTGGCACGGTGCTATTGATTATCGGCACGACGCTTATGCCAGTCGCAGCCGACTGGGTTGGTGGCGGTGCTGAAGTCAAGGACACTCCAGATTTCGGCGCACCTCAAAACTTGGCAGTAGCTGCGTTTGTGTTGGCCTTAATTCTCAGTATTGAGCGATGGGCACCAGAATGGCTCGCCCGCATTGCCGTTCTAGTGGGCATGATCTCCGGATTGCTGCTATGCATTCCATTGGGAATGGTGGATTGGTCTGGAACTAAGGACTCACCAGTCTTCGGGTTGACGCATCCATTCTACTTTGGCATGCCTGAATTCGTCCTCTCCGCTGTATTTGCCATGTGCATTGTTTCGCTTGTGACTATGGTCGAAGCGACTGGCGACGTACTTGCAATCGGCGAGATTACCGAATCCGAGATTGATAATCACCGTATTGCCGACACACTGCGTGCCGACGGTGCTGCGACCGTAATTGGCGGTATTTTCAATACCTTCCAATACACGGCGTTTGCCCAGAACATTGGCGTCCTATCCATCACGGGCGTACGTTCCCGATGGGTTACCGCAGCTGCAGGTGGAATGCTGCTGATTCTGGGTTTGATTCCAAAGACGGCCGCTCTCGTTGCCGCTATCCCAGCTCCAGTTTTGGGAGGTGCCGGTATTGCCTTGTTCGGTATGGTCGCAGCATCGGGCGTCCGCACTCTATCCAAGGTTAAGTTCACTGAATCCAACGTGATTGTCGTGGGTATTCCGTTGGCATTGGCATTACTTCCTGCTGTATCGCCCGAACTATTCTCCGGACTACCGGCATGGGCGCAAACGTTTATGGCTTCAGGTATCTGCGTAGGTTCCGTCGCTGCTATCATCTTGAATCTTTTGTTCAACACCGCCGACCGTGCACCGCACGCCGTTACTCCGAGTGCTCACGACACCTTCCGCGGAGGTATTAACTCGGAAGATAAGGACCACGACGGCTACGGAGACGTCCCGTCAGCTAAGCCGAGCAGTAATAGCTAACCTCGGTACTTTGATTAGCGCGACCGCATAGCTTAATCCCAGACAGGGCTAACCTAACTAAATACGACACACTCCCGTATGGGCGCAGGCAATACCTCACCTATACGGGATTTTCTTTTGGCGCGATCGAGGAAGCCGCCACAGCATCTCGTAGGTACGAGTCGAAAATCAGAGCTGACTACTAAGTAAGCGTATGTCTCTCTATTTGGACAGCTTGGTAATAAAGCCTCAATTGGACCGAGGTATCAGTATGTAGGGATAAGTGGCGGTGATAGTCACAGAAGTGCAATAGATGAATCGCACACACCAACAAGCTAAGTGCCAGAATTCGAGGAGCCTCCGCGACCGGTCTACTGCGCACCGGGCCCCTTCCAAATACCCACAACCAAGCAAAATCAATGGCTATCACCGAGACATAAGCTACGACATCTATCGATTGAATGTTGTTTACTTGTGGGTAAAACAAAAGTGGGC
>NZ_KV797736.1:22886-167452 GCF_001809455.1 Corynebacterium sp. HMSC074C11 | reverse complement strand
ACCCCGCTACGCACTCCGAAACCGGAAGAGCCCATAAAGGATGTCACCAGCAGCGCAAGCAGCACTAGCCCACCGACCAGAACCTGGAGTGGCCCGCTGGGCGTGTTGTGAACCACCCAGGCGCCTGGCAGCGCCCCAAAAGCCATCACCGGACCAATTAGCCAGAACTTCTTCCAGTCGACGTTTTCTCGCACCGAGATAGTCTGCATGACCGCATTGACGGTGGCGAGCACGTTGATAATCAAAATACCTGCTACTGGGCCTGCAATCAGTGAGAGGACTGGCCCTCCCAGCAGACCGAGTCCCATGCCAGCTACTCGCTGCATCAGTGCCCCGATGAAAATCGTTGCCACGATAAAGACAAAAGCCCACACTGATAACTCCATGGGAGGGAGTTTACAGCGTGGGCTTTTTGGCTACTCCACGGGCGGGGTCTCCGGGAACCCGTCGTAAAGCGGAGACGTTAGCGGACTCGATGCGAACTAGATGACGCCCTGAGCCAGCATTGCGTTAGCGACCTTCTTAAAACCTGCGATATTGGCACCGAGCACGTAGTTACCCTCGTGATCGTACTCAGCTGCGGTGGTCTCGCAGTTTTTAAAGATGTTGGTCATGATGCGCTTCAGGCGCTCATCGGTGTAGGAGAAGGACCAGGAATCGCGGGTCGCGTTCTGCTGCATCTCCAGAGCGGAGGTAGCAACACCGCCAGCGTTGGCAGCCTTGCCCGGTGCGAAGTGGACACCGTTGGACTTAAAGACCTCGATGGCCTCCGGGGTGGACGGCATGTTTGCGCCCTCGGCAACGAAGCGGCAGCCGTTTTCGACCAGCAGCTTGGCGGACTCGCCACTCAGCTCGTTCTGAGTTGCACACGGCAGTGCAACATCGGCCTTGAGCTCCCAGATGTTGCCACCCTCGTGGAACTCAGCGCCCTCAGCCTCGGCCACGTACTCGGAGACACGAGCACGACGGACTTCCTTGATTTCCTTCAGCAGCTCGACGTCGACACCGTTCGGAGTGGAGACGTAACCGGAGGAGTCAGAGAAACCGATGACGGTAGCGCCGAGCTCCTGAGCCTTCTTAATGGCGTAGATAGCGACGTTACCGGAACCGGAAACGATGACCTTGGCACCGTTGATGTCAGCACCGTTGGCCTTCATCATCTCTTCAGTGAAGTAGACGCAGCCGTAGCCGGTGGCCTCGGTGCGGACCAGGGAGCCGCCCCAGGTCAGGCCCTTACCGGTGAGGACACCGGACTCGTGCTGGTTGGCCATACGGCGGTACTGACCGAACAGGTAGCCGATCTCGCGGCCGCCGACGCCGATGTCACCGGCCGGGACATCACGGTACTCGCCGATGTGGCGGTGCAGCTCAGTCATGAACGACTGGCAAAAGCGCATGATCTCCAGCTCAGACTTGCCCTTCGGATCAAAGTCGGAGCCGCCCTTACCGCCGCCGATTGGCAGGCCGGTCAGGGAGTTCTTGAAAATCTGCTCGAAGCCCAGGAACTTGATGATGCCGAGGTTCACACTCGGGTGGAAGCGCAGACCGCCCTTGTACGGGCCCAGCACAGAGTTGAACTGAACGCGGAAGCCACGGTTGACCTGAACCTGGCCCTGGTCATCGACCCACGGCACGCGGAAAATGATCTGGCGCTCCGGCTCACACAGACGCTGAACCAAGCCGTAGTCACCGTAGTGTGGATCCTTTTCCAGGACGACCTTCAGGGACTCCAGAACTTCTGCCACTGCCTGGTGGAACTCCGGCTCACCGGCGTTTCGGGTAAGAATCTGGTCATAGAGTCCCGAAACCTTCTGCTCGATATTCAAAATAAACCTCTCTGCGTAACCATTATGGCGCCCACGAAGAACAACCAGTCCGCGGTTGTAAACCGCTTCTCGGTTGCCGTATCTCGGTGGCACAGGTTGTGTGCACAAGGACTGGGCAACTGTTGATATTGAAGCGGACATAATTATACAACGGCATATTGCTGGGAAAACTCGTAGTGTTTCGCACTACACCCGCTCTCTGAGCCAAGCACCGCCACTGTGACCAGTTACACTTTTCACCGATTAGGTAGGAAATTACCTAAATACGGCAACATTCCAGGGATACGTCGCAACAGATTCGAGTAATTCGTCGAACTCACGCAGCACCGGATCCGGGGGCAATTCTGCACGCGGAGTCAGTAGCTCCGAGAGGTCCATAGCGAGTTCATTGAGAGAACCACCGTGCTGATCGAAGCTCAAGAGATAACGGAATACCTTCCTCTCTCCAAGCGGCTCCTTCGGGTTCTCGCGCTCCCACTGCTCCACCAACTGCGCGTCAGTGTCCGCCGACGCCACCGACACAGCCACATCACTAACCCGCCCGGCGCGGTCAAACTCACTCAACTTAGTACGAAATGCCTCGGCCAGCGCCTCCGATTCGGTCGGCTTCACCAGGCAGTGAAAAACAATCTTCGACATAACTTCACAGGCTAAGCCACGCGAGACGGCCAGACAATAACTAACCGTCGTCAAGCTCCTATCCCCCTACGTTGACGCGCCGACCGCCAGCAAAGACGTAGTGTTGAACCTATGCAGGCTTTCAGCAATCCTCTCATCACGCTTGCCGACGGCACGGTGAAGCAAGTCAATCCTTTTTCCGGTACCCAGGTGTGGACAGTCCCCGGTCGTGGCAATCGGCCGCTGGGAATTAAGCACACGGATCCGCAGCCACTGAGCGAGGAGGATTTTGGTTCCCGCGATTCCTTCGGCTGGAACAATCTGCTGCAAACCCCACCAGAGAAGGCCCGCGTTGTCCTCGATGACTCAGTATTCGGCGGTTACACCACAGTGACCGGAGTACTGCCTGACCAGCTCTTCGACACCACTGCGGAATTCCGCCGCGTGCCCAACCTGTTCGAAATCGTCTCGTATGACTACTGGGCGGACAACTACGGATTCGAGCCCGACCGCGAGACTCAGCAGCGTATGGAAGCCTACCTCGACGACCCGATGGGCCGCGAGCATGTGCTCAACATCATTCGCACGCGCTACCGCGCCGCTGGACGCAGCGAAGAGGAAATCAGCTCGCTTTCCGACGAGGAGTTGCTGCGCCGAGCCCCGAGCTATTTCGCCGGCGGCCACGATGTAATCGTTGCCCGTCGTCACTTTGTGGACGGCGCTACTCACGATAACCAGCTGGCTTCTTCTGGCACGTTGAGCGTTGCCGAGCACCGCGCACTCATTGCGTTTACCGTCGAGTCGATTGCTGACCTGTACCGACGTAACCGCTACGTGCGTTATGTGGCCGCTTTCCAAAACTGGCTGAAGCCGGCAGGCGCGAGCTTCGATCACTTGCACAAGCAGCTTGTGGCCATCGATGAGCACGGCGAGCAGCTCAAGCGCGAAGTGCAAGCGGTGCGCAAGAACCCGAATATCTACAACGAATTCGCAGTGGACTATGCTGCCCGCCACAATCTGATCATCGCGGAAAATGAGCATGCAGTGGCTTTTGCCGGATTCGGACACCGCTACCCCACGCTGGAGATTTTCTCGAAGTCGGACATCTGCGAACCGTGGCTGCAAACCCGCGCTGAAATCGACGCCATGTCGGATCTGATTCACGCCTGTCATGCCGCTGCCGGCCCCACCATTCCATGCAATGAGGAATGGCATCACCGTCCTGTCGATTTGGATGCCCGCATGCCATGGCGGGTGATGATTAAGTGGCGCACCTCGAACTTGGCCGGCTTTGAAGGTGGCACCAAGATTTATCTGAACACCATCTCCCCATGGGATCTGCGCGACCGCGTCGTACCAGAGATGTACCGTCTACGGGAGACCGGGAAGATCTCGGACAGCATTCACATTGCGACCGAGTGCCAGTGCCTGCCGAATTCCCTGAAGTACAACCCGCTTGTCGAGGACGGAACGCGACTGTAGGCCTCTGGGCAGAAAATAGAGAAAGAAGTAAGGAGTCTTAATCCAGGTGAGCAACAATGAAGCACGACTGAGCCGCATTCGCGACCTCATCGCCACCCATCGAGTGCCGTTGGACAAACAGTGGGAAATCTACCGCTACCTGCACCAGCACCCGGAGCTGTCTCAAGCAGAGGAGAAAACTGCCGCTTATCTGGCCGGTGCTCTTCGCGACATGGGCACTTACACAGTGCATGAGGGAATCGGCGGCCACGGCCTCGTTGGTGTCATGGAAAATGGCCCCGGCCCCACTGTGCTGTTCCGCGCTGATATCGATGCGCTTCCAGTTTTCGAGGAAACAGGTGTGGACTTCGCTTCCTCAGCCACCGGTACCGCCCGCGATGGTTCCGCCACCGCCGTCATGCACGCCTGCGGCCATGATATGCACATGACGGCTGGTCTTGGCCTGGCTAGCCTGATGGCAGCGACTAAGTCTGAGTGGTCGGGTACTTTCATTGCCTTGTTCCAGCCCGCCGAGGAACTGGCCTGCGGTGCACAGGCCATGATTGACGACGACCTGGCAGACCTCATCCCCACCCCAGATGTGTGCTTCGGCCAGCACATTGTTCCCGGCCCCGCAGGTCAGGTAATGACCATGCCCGGCCCGGCACTTGCTGGCTGTGACACCATCAGCATCACGCTGACCGGTCGCTCCGCGCATGGATCTATGCCACACAACGCCATTGACCCGACGTACTTGGCCGCCGCGATCGTTCTGCGCTTGCAAGGAATTGTGGGGCGCGAGATTCCTCCCCACGAGTTTGGTGTTTTGTCCGTCGGCACGCTGCAGTCTGGCAATTCGAATAACACAATCCCAGGTCAGGCCAAGATTGTGCTGAACATTCGCTACTACTCCAACGAGGTACGCGCCAAGCTCATTGCGGGCATTGAGCGCGTTGTTCGTGGCGAGTGCCTGGCTTCCGGTACTGAGGTTGAACCTGTGATTGACTACTCGGATCACGGCGAAGTCACTGACAATGATTCGGAGGCGTTTGCCACGATTCGCCCGGTCTTGGACGCTGTTCTCGGCGAAGACTCCACCGATGCCGTGCCGTGGACGGCGTCGGAGGACTTCTCAGACCTTCCCCGTGGCCTGAACTGCCCGTATGTCTACTGGACAGTTGGCGCCACACCTCGGGATACGTGGGAAGCCGCCGTTGCTGCCGACCGCGTGGTCGAAGACGTACCATCGAACCACATGCCGACCTTCCTGCCGGACTTCAAGCCAACGGCTACCTCCGCGACTTCTGCCGCCGCTGCCGCCGTGCTGTCCTACCTGGCAAAGTAAAGGTTGTTTGTCGGCCACTTGCCACCGCGCACAGGGACAAAAAGACAGCCCAGGTTGAAAGGCTCTAGCAAAAAGCCGGTAAGCCCCACAAGGGCTTACCGGCTTTTCAAATGTGCCAAAGAGCTAGCGTGCGTCCTCGCCAATAACGTGGACGTGAATCATGTTGGTATTGCCCTCATTTCCTGGAGGGGTACCAGCAACAACGACCAGCGTGTCACCAGCGTTGTAGTTTTCCATGGTCAAGAGCTGCTCATCGATGACCTGCATGATCTCATCCGTGCTGTTAACCTCGCGCACCAAGAAGGTCTCCGCGCCCCACGTCAGCGCAAGCTGCGAACGAACCTGCTGATTCGGAGTGAATACCAGCAGCGGCAGGCGAGAGTGCAAGCGTGCCACACGGCGAGCGGTATCACCCGAGGTGGTGAAAGCAACCATAGCGCGGGCATTCAAGCGCTCACCAATATCGCGAGCTGCGTAGGAAATAACACCACGCTTAGTGCGCGGCATGTGAGTCAGCGCAGGAACTTCCCCCTCGCGCTCAGCGGCGGTAACGATGCGAGCCATGGTCTTCACCGTGGCCTGCGGGTACTTACCAATTGAGGTCTCACCCGAAAGCATCACGGCATCTGCACCATCGAGCACAGCGTTGGCCACGTCGGAGGCCTCCGCACGAGTCGGGCGCGAATTCGAAATCATGGAGTCGAGCATCTGGGTGGCCACGATGACCGGCTTGGCGTTCTCGCGGGCAATCTGAATAGCGCGCTTCTGAACCAGCGGAACATCTTCCAGCGGCACCTCAACACCGAGGTCGCCACGAGCAACCATCACGGCATCGAAGGCCAGGATAATCGCCTCAAGAGACTCGACTGCCTCTGGCTTCTCCAGCTTGGCGATAATCGGGACACGACGGCCAACCTCATCCATGACCGCATGGACCAGTTCGACGTCGGAAGGCGAACGGACGAAGGACAGCGCAATGAAGTCCACCCCCAGCTTCAGAGCGAAGCGCAGGTCAGCGATATCCTTCTCCGACAGAGCCGGCACCGAGATGTTCATCCCCGGCAGGGAAACACCCTTGTTGTTAGAGACCGGACCGCCCTCGATGACACGACACACCACATCATTGCCATCTACCTCGATGCACTCCAGGCCCACCTTACCGTCGTCGACAAGCAGGCGATCGCCCGGACGGGCATCATCAGCGAGGTTCTTGTACGTGGTGGAGACGCGGTCGTGCGTGCCTTCGACATCGTCGACGGTGATGCGCACAATCTCGCCGTCAGCCCAATACGTCGAGCCTTCCTTAAAGCGACCGAGGCGAATCTTTGGCCCCTGCAAATCGGCGAGAATACCAACCGCACGTCCCGTAGCATCGGATGCTTCACGCACCCAGTGGTAGTTCTGAGCGTGGTCCTCATGCTCACCGTGAGAGAAATTCAGACGGGCAACATCCATGCCGGCGTTGACCAGCCCGGTAATCCCCTCCAGCGAAGCAACTGCTGGACCGAGGGTACATACAATCTTCGTTCGTCTAAGCACGGCCTCCAGCCTAGTCCCTTAACGGGCTATGCGTCAGTTGGAAACACTGTGAGCTTCAGCAGCCTCGCACTCTCCCCTGACTTCAGCTGCGGTTTCGCGGCTCTTCGCTCGCAGAATCCACAAAGCAATCACAGCGCAGAAGAAGACCACGAGCGACGTGATGTTATTAATACGCACACCGAATATCAGCGTTGCGTCATCGACGCGCATGAGTTCAATGAAGAAACGTCCCAAAGTGTAGGCTGCGACATAGAGTGCAAAGACGCGGCCGCCGCCCATCTTGAGCTTTCGGTCCGCCCAGACAATGACCAGACAGGCGAGGACGTTCCACACCATCTCGTAGAGGAACGTCGGATGCACCACGGCCAGCACTTCGCCTGTCGACGTTCCGGTGACAGGGGCAACTCGGCCAAACTCATCAACTCGTTGGTAAATTTCCAGACCCCACGGAAGCGACGTTGGGCCGCCGTAGAGTTCCTGGTTGAACCAATTGCCCAGACGCCCAATGGCCTGACCAAGGATGATTGCGGGTGCGGCCGCGTCAAGAACTGGCGCAAACGGCACCTTCCGCCACTTAGCGACCGCCCACGCGGCCAGCACCCCCAGCGCCACCGCTCCCCAGATACCGAGACCACCATTGGTGATCTTCAGTGCATCGGCGGGATTGGCGCCGGGGCCAAAGTACTTCTCCCAGTCGGTGGCGACGTGGTAGAGACGGCCGCCGATAATGCCCGCAGGAATAACCGCAATGGCAATGTCGAGGACCAACTCCGGGTCTCCACCCCTGGCCACGTAGCGGCGCTGCATCCAGTAAATGCCGACAAGTACGCCAACCAAGATGGAAATCGCGTAACCGCGCAGTGGTAGCAGCCCTAACTGCCACACCCCCTGCGGCGGAGAGGGAATGTTGGCCAGATACGTCGTTGCAGTCTCAGCGAGAACAAGGGTGGAACTCATAGATGCGCTAGCTCTCTCCTCGTACGCCCGCGGCAAGTTCACGGGCGAGCGTTACCAGGTCATCGGTGCTCTTCATCGCGGCCTTGATCAGTGCCGAGCCAACGATTACGCCATCTGCAAACTCGGCAATCTCCGCGGCCTGTTCCCCATTGGAGACGCCCAAACCGACGCACACCGGTGTATCGGTAACCTCACGCGTGCGGGCAACCAACTTGCCGGCGGCCGAGTCGACACTGGCCTGGGCACCTGTGACTCCCATGTGGCTAGTGGCGTAGACGAAGCCGGTCGACGCGGTGGCAGTTAGCTGCAGACGCTCGTTGGTCGATGACGGAGCAACCAACATGATGTTGGACAGACCATTGGTCTCAGCTGCACGCTGCCATTGGCCGGCCTCCTCGGGGATGAGATCCGGGATGATGGTGCCACGACCACCAGCGGCGGCCAAGTCCTCAGCGAAACGCTCCGGACCATACTGGAGAATCGGATTCCAGTAGCTCATGACCACACAGGTACCGCCGTGCTCGGTGACTTCGCGGACCACACGCATAATCTCACGGGTGCGGAAGCCCGCATCCAGAGCCACGTTGGCGGCATCCTGAATGGTTGGGCCATCCATCATCGGGTCGGAGAAAGGCAGACCAACCTCGATGATGTCGGCGCCAGCGTCGACAATCGCCTTGATGTTCTCAATCGACTTATCGGTAGTCGGGAAACCCGCTGGGTAGTAGCCGATAAATGCTGCGCGGTTTTCCTCACGGACTTTGTCAAAGACGTCACTCAGACTCATTTAGGACTCCTCCATCAGATCAAACCACTTAGCAGCGGTGTCGACATCCTTGTCACCGCGACCGGAAACATTGACAATAATCAGCGGCTTACGGCCCAGCTCTTCATTCAGGTCACCGCTGATGAGTCGGGCGGCAGCCACCGCGTGTGCGGACTCGATAGCGGGCAGGATGCCCTCCATCCGAGTCAGGTCCTGGAATGCCTGCATCGCCTGGGTATCGGTCACCGGCAGGTAGGACGCGCGATCAATATCAGCCAGATAAGAGTGCTCCGGGCCCACGCCCGGGTAATCCAGACCCGCAGAGATCGAATGCGACTCTGTAATCTGGCCGTCCTCGTTCTGCATCAGGGCGGCGAAGGAGCCCTGGAACACACCCGGATTACCGGCGGCCGAAATAGGGGCTGCGTGGCGACCGGTCTCAACACCATCGCCGCCAGCTTCAGCGCCAATCAGGCGAACCGATTCATCATCGATGAAGTGGTGGAACGCGCCGATTGCATTAGAACCGCCGCCAACGCAGGCCACGACAGCGTCGGGAAGCGAGCCGGTCTCCGCGAGAATCTGCTGGCGTGCCTCGGCGCTGATGATGCGCTGGAAGTCGCGCACCATTGTTGGGAACGGGTGCGGACCGGCTGCAGTGCCGAAGCAGTAGTAGGTGTCATCGGCGTGTGAAACCCAAAAACGCATGGCCTCATTGATTGCGTCCTTGAGAGTCTTCGAACCAATCTCGACCTCGATAACCTCAGCGCCAAGCAGGCGCATGCGGGCGATATTGAGACGCTGGCGAATCGCGTCGACCTTACCCATGTAAATACGGCAGTTAAGGCCGAGCAGCGCACAAGCGGTGGCGGTTGCAACACCGTGCTGTCCGGCACCGGTCTCGGCAATGATGTTCTTCTTACCCATGCGCTTGGCAAGCAGGACTTGGCCCAAGACGTTATTAATCTTGTGGCTGCCAGTATGGTTCAGATCCTCGCGCTTGAGCCAGACGTCAGCGCCGATGTCAGCGGAGAACTTCTCCGCGTAGTACAGCGGCGAGGGACGGCCGACATACGTACGCTGTAGCCGGTCGAGCTCATCGAGAAAATCCTGATCAACGCGGGCCTTCGCGTAGCCATCGGTGACCTCACCGATGACGGCCATCAGCGCCTCTGGCACAAACTGGCCGCCCCACTTACCCCAGTGCCCAATGGCATCTGACTCGTGGTTCGTTGTCTCCGCGATAACCTCACCCATCGTAGGCAAGCGGTCACCTCGGGCATCATGATTCTTGAAATCTTGGTCACTCACAGTTATCTATTGTGGACTATCCCCACCCGTTGCGGGGAGATAAGGCCTAAGAAACTGTGGTGCGCCAGCACAACAGGTGTGACACGCAACCAAATGAGGCGGAATTCGCGGTGCGATGCAGCTGATTATCGCAACCGCGGACTATCGCTACTCGCTGCGGAGTGTCGGGTGAACACCGGCGGCAACGAGACGTCGGCAAGCCTCACCCGGCTTGCCCGCGGTGACCAGCCCCTCTCCCACCAGCACCGCGTCGGCGCCGTGGGAGGCGTAGTAGCGCAGTTCCTCCGGCCCCTTGACACCGGACTCTGCCACCTTCACAACATGATCCGGCAGCATCGGTGCAAGGCGTTCGTACACGGAGAGGTCCACGTCGAGAGTCTTCAGATTGCGGGCGTTGATGCCGAGGATCTTGGCACCAGCAGCCTCGGCGCGCTCAACCTCTTCAGCGGTGTGCGCCTCAACTAGAGCGTTCATACCGAGCGACTCGGTGCGATCCAGCAGCGACTCCAGTGTCGGCTGATCCAAAGCGGAGCACATCAACAGCACCAAATCGGCACCATGC
Organism: Corynebacterium sp. HMSC074C11; assembly: GCF_001809455.1. Lineage (NCBI taxonomy): Bacteria > Bacillati > Actinomycetota > Actinomycetes > Mycobacteriales > Corynebacteriaceae > Corynebacterium > Corynebacterium sp. HMSC074C11. Next base: position 157,067 of record NZ_KV797736.1, on the reverse strand, counting down.
GCGCGAGCCTCATGGACCTGGTACGGAGTGACGATGAAGTCCTTGCGGAGCACCGGAATGTTCACCGCGCGGCGCACGGCATCGAGGTCAGCGAGCGAACCGCGGAAGCGGCGCTCCTCAGTCAGACAGGAAATGACAGCCGCGCCACCCTGCTCGTACTCTGCCGCCAAAACTTCCGGCGAGGGGATGTCAGCCAGCTCTCCTTTTGACGGAGAGGCACGCTTGACCTCTGCAATCACCTGCACCCCAGGCTTTGCCAGTGCCGTCACGGTATCAATCGGCGACGGTGCCTTCAGCGAGAGCTCCTTGATTTCACGGTAGGAAATCTTGGCTTCCCGAGCAGCGAGATCTTCCCGCACGCCCTCAATAATCTTGTCCAGAACGTTAGCCACGGCCTTACTCCTTATCCAGATCCGTAGGATCTACACCGGCATCCAAAGCATCCCACAGAACTCGACCCGACTGCGGGTCTTCCTCCAGATCCTCGGCGATACGCTGACGGCGTACCTCCGGGGTCTCATACGCGCTGGACTTCTGTTTCTTCACAGCACCCGGTCGACGTACCAGCAATACCGCCCCTACCAGCGCCAGTGCGCAGCACAGCAAGGCCAGAGCTGGCCCCATCGCGTGTACCTGAATGTTATCGACCTGCGCCCAGTCTGCCACAGTCACCGCATCACTGGCGCGCTGTGAGGCGCTTCCCGATGTCAACAAATCCAGTGCCCGCTGGGAGTCCACACCGTCTTCTCCGCTGGCAAGCAAAGTCATCGGGGTCCACGACGCCGCAATTGCGAGCAGCGCCGCAAGCCCACCGACAATACGGCGGCCGAGTGCGCCCAAAATGGTGGTGGCAAAAAGCGCGGCCACCATTGCCAGCGCAATCGAGGTCAACTCCGGAGCCCATACTGCGCCCACCAAATCTGTGGTCGCAGGACCGGACTTGTCGTCGACAGTATCGACTGTCAGCCACGCACTTCGGCTGCACAACCACATTCCCGCCGCGGCCACACCAATGAGGCCACCGGAGAGCATCGTTGTCGACTTCATCGAAAACCTAGCTCCTTTCCGCTGGGACTAGTGTCTCAGCTGCCGCGACAGCTCGCAGCACAGCCGCGGCCTTGTTGCGGGTCTCTTCATCCTCTGCCACCGGGTCAGAATCACTGACAATTCCGCCACCGGCCTGGACGTAGACGGTATCGCCCTTCTTCACGCCTGTGCGGATGGCAATTGCCTGATCGGTATTTCCCCGGAAGTCAAAGTATCCAACGGTGCCGCCGTAAACACCCCGGCGCGTGTCCTCGAACTTGTCGATAATGCTCAGCGCGGAAGGCTTCGGCGCACCTGAGAGCGTTCCCGCTGGGAAAGTGGCCGCGAATGCGTCGACAGCCGTGGCGTCGCTGGAAAGCTCGCCGGTGACCGTAGAGACCAGATGCATAACGTGACTGTAGCGCTCAATATGACGGAAGTCGTGCACAACAACACTGCCCGGGCGGCAGACACGTCCGAGGTCATTGCGGCCAAGGTCGACGAGCATCAAATGCTCACTATTTTCTTTCTCGTCTGCCAGCAAATCAGCTTCCAGCGCATTGTCCTGCTCCACCGTAGCACCACGCGGACGCGTGCCCGCGATGGGGTTGGTGATGACCTCACTGCCCTGGACTGCCACGAGCGACTCTGGGGAGGAACCGACAATTTGGAAAGCAGTACCGGAGAAGTCCTTGGTTGGAACGTTGACCAGGAACATGTAGGGCGACGGATTGGAAACCCGCAGGATGCGGTAGATATCAAAGGCGGAGGCCTGCGTGTCCATCTCGAACCGCTGCGAGAGCACAATCTGGAACGCATCACCGGCGCGGATGTGGTCCTTGCAACGCTCAATACGATCCATGTGGTCCTCGGCGGCGCGCTGGCGACGAATCACCGGCTCTGGGAAGCTAACTTCCGCCGGACGCAGATCAGAGGGCTCCGAAAGCCGCTCCACCATCGCATTGACACGATCACAGGCGGTGTCATACGCCTGATCAATCCGCTCATCCGAGCCGTCCCAGTTGACGGCATTGGAAATCAGCCACAGCACACCCTCGTGGTGGTCAAAAGCAGCCAAATCTTCCACCAGCAGCTGCATGAGCTCCGGAATCTGCAAATCATTGTCAGTGGTATCCGGCAGCTGCGGCTCAATGTAGCGGACAATGTCATGCCCGAAGTAGCCGACGAGACCAGAGGTGAGCTTGGGTACCGAAGCATCGTCGGCAAGCGGGAGTTCCGTGTGCAGCAGCTCCAGCGTGCGACGCAGCGCATCCAGCGGATTTCCGCCCTCTGGCGCGCCCGACGGCGCGTTGCCAATCCAAGTTGCCTCCCCCGCATCATCCACCGTCAGCGCGGCGCGACTGCCGCAACCGATAAACGACCAGCGCGACCACGACTGCCCCACATCGGAGGACTCCAGCAAGAAGGTGCCGGGACGATCGGCTGCGAGCTTGCGGTAGGCCGACAGCGCCGTTTCGCCGTCCGCCAAAACCTTGCGAACCACGGGTACGACCCGATGATGTGCAGCCAGTTCGCGGAAACGCTCACGCGTGGTCATGGTGATACGAGTCATAGCCGCTATTGTGCCACGCACCCCGGATTGCACATCACTTAACCCCGGACTTCACCGGAGTTGGGCGCGCTTGACGACGAAACCCCACCTCGGCAGCCAAGGTTGACCGCCTAGTCCTCGAACACGGGATGCACGTCAAAGCAGCTGTGCGAGCCAGTGTGACATGCGGCGCCGTCCTGCACTACCTGCATCAGCACGGTATCGCCATCACAGTCCAACGCCAGCGATGTCACCGTCTGGAAGTGGCCGCTAGTCAGTCCCTTGATCCAGTACTCCGACCGCGAACGCGACCAGTAGGTGCCGCGCTTGGTGGCGATGGTGTACGCCAGGGCGTGGGAATCCATCCACGCCATCATGAGTACACGGCCTGTAGACTCTTCCTGCACAATAGCGGGAATCAAGCCGTCAGCATTGAACTTGGCGATGTTCGCGATATCTGCTGGGAGCGTGTACTCCCGCGGATCATCTCCTGCACCGTGAGCTGCAGCTCCTGGGGCTAGGTCCGTCACTGACGTACCTCGATTCCTTCACGGGCCATCTCTTCCTTGACCTCAACAATGCTAACCTCGCCGAAGTGGAAAATGGAAGCAGCCAAAACCGCGTTGGCACCGGCGCGCACGGCTGGCGGGAAATGCTCCGCCTTACCCGCACCACCAGAGGCAATCACCGGAACGTCGACGGCAGCGCGGACCTTCTCCAGCAACTCCAGGTCGAAACCATCCTTGGTGCCGTCGCCATCCATGGAGTTCAGCAAAATCTCGCCGACGCCAAGCTCCTCGCCGCGGCGCGCCCACTCGACGGCGTCGATCCCGGCCGAGCGTGAACCACCATGCGTAGTGACCTCGAAGCCCGACGGTTGAGGCGTGCCTCCCTCGGGAACACGGCGGGCATCCACCGACAGGACGACGCACTGTGCGCCGAAACGACGCGACAGCTCGCTGAGCAGTTCCGGACGTGCAATCGCAGCGGTGTTGACACTGACTTTGTCGGCTCCGGCGCGAAGCAGCTGATCGACATCCTCGACGCTGCGCACGCCGCCGCCGACCGTCAGCGGAATGAAGACCTCACTCGCGGTGCGGCGCACCACGTCGAGCATGGTGCCACGGCCATCCTTGGAAGCCGTGACGTCCAGGAATGTCAACTCATCAGCGCCCTCCTCGCCATAGCGGCGGGCCAGCTCGACCGGATCGCCGGCATCGCGGAGATTCTCAAAGTTAACCCCCTTGACGACCCGCCCATTGTTGACATCCAGGCAAGGAATCACGCGTACTGCCAGAGACATAGTTTTTAAGTTCTCCTCGTGTTAGCTCAAAGTTGTGGCTCGACGGTTTGCGCAACCACCCAGCTCGGGGCGTCGCCCAAGTTTTAGCTCCGGAAAGTCTCCGGACGACCCAGTTGGTCAATAATCGACCGCAGCGTGGCATGGACATCTCGAGTTCCCGCTAGCACGCCTACGGAATCATGCCGCCAGGGATTGCCTGCCAAGTCTGTGACCACGCCACCAGCTTCGGAAATCTGCAGTACGCCGGCTGCGTTATCCCATACATGCGGTGAGAAAGTCACCGTGCCGCCGAATGCCCCCATCGCGGTGGAGCCCAAGTCCACTCCGACAGAGCCAGTAATTCGGATCGTCGGATAGCGCTCGCCCACCTTTGACAGCAACAGTTGGCGCCACTTACGTGGGAGTGTGCCGTCGGTACTCGCAATGACGGAGCCGAAGGCAATCGAAACCGGGCGACCGGCCTCGGCATCGATGTTGACGCGACGGCCGTTGACAAATGTGCCGCTACCTTTAGCTGAGGTGATACGACGGCGCAGCAGAGGCATGGAGGTAATGCCGACCACCGGCTCCCCCTCATGCATGAGTGTGAGCAGCATGGCACACAGCGGAAAGCCGTTGGAATAGTTCGTGGTGCCGTCAATCGGATCGATGACCCAGGCGGTATGTTCCTCGGGGACTTTGCCACCGAATTCCTCGCCGTAGACGGGCAGGCCAGAATACTGCGTGAGGAGCTGGCGCAGACGACGCTCAATTTCCAGGTCGGTCTCCGTCGCGAAATCCCCGCGCGGCTTCATGACAACCGGGTCCGCGCCCACCTGCTGCGTGAACAGGCCTTCAACCTCATCGAGCGCCGCTTCAGCAATAGCGAGCATCGCCCGCGGTTCCAGGGCATCCATACTTTCTAAGTCCTTCATCCGCCGTCTCAGCCGGGGTGCCGTTTGCTCGTTAACGCTTTCGCTTGACGACGTCTCCCCGGCCCGGCCACGAAAGTGTTCTCTTTAGCCGCGAGCTACTGCCAGGGCCTCTTCCAGAGTGAAACGCCCTGCGTAGAGCGCCTTACCCACAATTGCGGAGTCAACACCCTCATCGACCAGCGTGGCAATAGCTGCAATGTCGTCCAGGCTGCTGACACCGCCGGAAGCGACGATTGGAGCATCGGTAGCAGCAGCGACCTCGCGCAGCAGTTCCACATTCGGCCCCTGCAGGGTGCCGTCCTTGGAGACGTCAGTCACCACGAAACGGGATGCACCCTGAGCATCCAGGCGCTCCAGCACCTCCCAGAGGTCACCACCGTCGGAGACCCAGCCGCGGCCGCGCAGGCGCCACTGACCCTCTTCGTTGAGGACGTCCAGACCAATGGCCACACGGTCGCCGTAGTTGGCGATAACCTCGCGGCACCACTCCGGGTTCTCCAGTGCGGCGGTGCCAATATTGACGCGGGCGCAGCCAGTTGCCAGCGCAGCTTCGAGCGAAGCGTTGTCACGGATACCGCCGGAGAGCTCCACCTTCACGTCGAGCTTGCCCACAACGTCGGCAAGCAGGTCGTAGTTCGAACCGCGACCGAACGCGGCGTCGAGGTCGACCAAGTGGATCCACTCAGCGCCTGCGTTCTGCCAATTCATGGCAGCTTCCAGCGGTGCACCGTAGGAAGTCTCGGTTCCAGCAGCACCCTGAACAAGGCGCACAGCCTGGCCATCGGCTACGTCTACAGCGGGCAGCAGGGTCAAACTCATGGGGGCTCTACTCTCTTCGACTTTTGGGCGTTGTGGCCATAGTCGCCACGACGCTTGTTGCTAGTTATCTCAGTATAGGTGGTCTAAGTGGCGAAATTCCGTCACCTGCCAGGTAGTGCGGTTAGGGAAGATACTACCGATTGGGCAACTACAGCGTGTCCACCCAATTCTGCAGCAGCTTCAACCCTGCTTCGCCAGACTTCTCAGGGTGGAACTGTGTAGCCCACAGCGGACCGTTTTCTACGGCTGCGATAAACCGATCGGATTCGTGGGCAGACCACGTCACCAGCGGCGGAGCGATGCGAGAATCCGTATCAAGGTCCCACGTGCGCACACCGTAGGAGTGGACGAAGTAAAAACGCTGATCTTCCAGCCCCTTAAACATCTTTGAGCCTTCCGGCACCTCAACCGTGTTCCAGCCCATGTGCGGCAGAATCGACGCCTCGAGGCGCTCGACAGTACCGGGCCATTCACCACAACCCGGGGTGCCGGTGACAGCTGCGGATGCGTCGGTCTCCGCTGCATGGATGCCGTCGGCGTACTCGACGCCGCGGTCAAAGAGCACCTGCATACCAACGCAGATTCCCATCACCGGCCGACCACCTGCGAGTCGAGAGCCAATCAGGCGCGGCCCTTGCACTCGATGCAAACCCTCCATGCATGCGGCATAGGCACCGACGCCGGGAACGAGGAGACCATCGGCCTCCATCACGGTCTTCGGATCGGCGGTCACAATAACCTCGGCACCCGTGGTGGCCACAGCGCGCTCAGCTGAACGCAAATTACCGGAGCCGTAATCAAGGATGGCAACAGTTGGGGTCTTCGTCGAAGGTGAGACTTGTTCCATAGTTGGACATTTTAAGGCGCTGGGAATCGATGTTTCCCATTTACCCCAAGAAAACTGCCTGGACAGGCAAAAGCGCTGGTATACGCCCACCGAATACTTTGGTAAACTCAAGATTAACAACAGGTTAACTAAGTTATTGATTTATCCCTAATACTCCTGATTATTTTTCACAGAGAGACTCAGACGCTATGACTACCGCATCCGTTCTTAGTAAATCATTTGCCATTGTCCGCGAGGACCTTCACCGGCTCTACGATGCAGCCTGCGATGCTGCGACTATCGATTCCATCCTCGACGATGTCATTGCAGAGCTGTCCAGCTCTGCGAAGGTGACTAACTTCCTCCCCGTCCTCGCCGAACGCGAGGCCACCGAGCGCATCAAGGCCGCGAGCGGATGCAAGGACTTCGCCCCGCGCCAGGAAATTCTCTTTGCCGACAGCCGCGGCTCCGGCCGCAGCCAGATTGCCACTGCTCTGGCTTACCACCTGGCCGGTGACGAAGTCTTTATCCGCACCATCGGCCTGACTCCAGAGGATGGCCTGAATCCGCGCGTCGTCGAAGCTCTTCATGATCGCGGGGTGGACACCTCGCGCCTCACTCAAAAGACGATTACTCCCCGTGTTTCCCACCGCGCCGATGTCGTAGTGCTCATGGGCATCGAGGAGACGCCGGCAGTCCCAGGCGACCGCTACGTGGAATGGGATGTCGCGGATCCGGACAATCTCGCAGACGACGAGCTCCAGTCGCTTATCGACGATATCGAAACCCGCCTGCGGTCTCTCTTCACCGAGATGGACGTCGCCGTCGCGTAAACAGGCACGGCTGATCACACACCGGGGGTTGCATTTATTAACCAAAAAAGAGTGGCTGCGCTAGGACTAGCGCAGCCACTCTTTTTCTAACGTCTCTTTTTATGTAGTTACTTCTTCTTGCGGTCCCGAACCGTCAAGCGCGTCACTGCGTTCTTTGCCGGGCGGGCAACACGCACGGCTGCCTCCGGCGTATGACGCTTCACGGCATCTCCCAGACGACGCAGCGTAGCGCGGGTGTTCTGGTACTCCGCCACGCGGTGCTTTCCGATGATTCGGTCGAGCACCGCACCAATGAGGCCAACTGCCAGCAGAGCTGCTGCAAAGGCAAAGACAGCCGGGTACGGACGGAGCGCAGCCGCAGCTACGGCTCCCAGAACGAACGAGCCGATACCTGTGCCCGAGTCAAAGGACATGTTCCAGAAGGCACTGGCCTCAGCAGTACGGTCACGCGGCAGGCGGGCAAACATCAGCAGCAGAGCCTCATTTTGCACAATGCCGAAGCCCGCGCCGTAGAAAATGGCAGCGACCAACAGCAGCCAGGCCGACAGATCAAAGAGAACCACGCCGGACATCATCAGCAGGCCAATAAAACCACTGATCAATGCCGGAATCAGCAGAATTCCAGCCTCAGACTTACGGTCGGCGTAGATTCCTGCGAAGTAACGGAACACCATCTGCGCGCCACCGAGAACCGATAGAGCCAGACCAGCGACAATTGCACCAGAAACAGCATCAACCTCACGAGCTGCCGGTGCAAGGAAAGCGGAAATACCACCGAAGCCCATAGCAATCGTGCAGATTGCAAGCGCGGGAATGGCCACCAGCTTCCAAGTGGCAACGTGCTCAACTGGGCTCGGCTGCGTTGCTGCAGAGCCAGGAACGGGGTCACCGACATCCTCGTTGCCGCCCTTGCCCTCCTTCGGCGCTGGCTTAATCTTCGGAATGAATAGGGCCATCACCGAGCCAACGAGCGAAATGACGGCACCCAGAATATAAACCGGAGTGTAGGAGCCAGTCTTATCCGCAATGATGAGACCAAGTGGCAGGAAAATAAGCTCGGACAGACCAACGGCCACACCAAGTACACCAGAGGCCTTACCCAGGAATTTCAGGGGCACAAGCTCTGCGATCAATGCGGACTCGGCGACAGTCAACGCGCCGAAGCCCATACCACGCAAAACCGCAATCATGAGAACCAATGCAGCGTCAGTGCCGAAGATGTGCAGAATCGTCGGCAAGCCCAAGAACAGACCTGAAATCAGCATGGTCATGCCGTAGCCAAGACGGCGACACACTCGTGGCGTCTGAGTCTGCGTCAGAACTGTGGCAGCCATGAAGACACCGGTGTAGGCACCGGCGAGCGAGGTTCCACCGCCATCGTCAAGAATTGCCTGCGGAATAACAGGCATGAGGAGAGACCAGCCACCGAAGGCGGCCATCACGGCGACTAGCGTAGGTACTAGTCCGGGCGCTTTCCACATGCTGTCCAGTTCGTCTAACTGCCTGCGGTCCATCACCCGGGACGCCATTTACTCCATCACTCCTAACAACCACAAAATCGCGCCGGCGAGAGCGATCACAGATAAAAGCCCGAGAACAATCGTTCCAACCCTTGATCCGGACTTATAGAGTGACCATGTTCCGCCCACCAGCAGACCAGCGACAATGAACAAAAAATAAGTGCTTAGCGTCGATGCGGTAGACACCTGCGCTAGAAGCACGTCTACAGACGTTGTTACCATTAGTCCCTCCAAAACTCCAGCTAAGGAAAAGAATTGGCCTGCCCTTAATAACTACCACGGCTGCCATTATGAGCTCGTTGTCGGTGCTATTTCGACTCGCAATGAACACGCATTAAACCGCCCCACTATTGCCCGTTACCTTGAAGTCATCCCCGATAATGGGAACAGTCGCTGGGCCGGGTACGGCTTAATCGCCCTGTAGTTTCAATAAACCGGGATACCGCCCGGCACCAGAACATTCGATGACAGCTAATAGGGACGCAGCCGGAATCTCCAGGCTTCAATGTAGACGTGGGTGTGCGCCACGAATGTCATGACACCAGCGACTGGCAAATCCACCACGTTTTCCTAGGAGCCATCCATGTCGCAGGATATTCCCATCGACATTCTCCTGGGGCCTAGACGTAGGCAAGTCTCAACACCACGCCTGCGCCTTAGACAAGGACGGCATAAAGGTTTTCGACAAGACTCTTCCCCAACTCGAATCAGAGTTAGCAGCACTCTTCGAAGACTTTCAGACTCACGGCACAGTCTTAGTTGTTGTTGACTAACCCAACACCATCGGAGCGCTCCCCATTGCAGTTGCCCATCAACACGGTTGCCAGGTCGGCTACTTACCAGGCTTGGCCATGAGAAAAGCTGCAAATCTCTACCCTGGACAGGCGACAACCGACAGTCGCGACGCCTTCATCATCAGCCGACACTGCATGAACAATGCCGCACACCCTACGGGCGGTTGACCGAAACAGTGAAGTACTCGCAGCCCTTAGGATGCTGTCCGGCTTTGACGATGACATTTCTCGTGACTGCACCAGAACCGTCAACCGCTTACGCAGTCTACTCACCCAAATCTACCCCAGTCTGAAGCGTGTTTTCGCTGGCAGCACGCGTACCCACACCCCGACACTGGACTTACTCATCCATTACACAGGTCCGACAGGACTGAAAAAGACTGGTTGTACCCGGGTTCTGGCGTGGTTATCCAAGAGAAGCCGGCACAACCCGGACGTGCTGGTGGACAGCATTTTCGTGGCACTAGCGGCACGAACTGTTACTGTTCCCGGAACCGAGGCAGCCGAACTTGTTATCCCGCAGCTGGCAGCCAACATTAAAGCACTAAAGACCCAACGCGAAACTATCGTCGGCCAGGTCGACGGCGTGCTGGAGGATATCCCTGCCTCCGAGGTCTTGGATCGAATACGCCGGGAATCGGCATCAAGACCGCAGCACGAGAATCCTGCTTTCCATCGGTGATGGATCCGACTTCGCATCCTCTGGCCACCTGGCCGCCTTTGCAGGAATTGCTCCTGTGACACGAAGATCAGGCTCATCAATACGAGGCGAGTTCCCATCCAGAACAGGAAACAAGCGACTGAAAAATGCGCTGTTCTACTGAAGCGTTTACTGCCATTCGAAGCCACGAAACATCCCGAACCTACTACGGGCGCAAAAGAGCAGAAGGCAAACGCCACAATGCGCCCCACTCATGTGCCCAACCAGACGCAGATGCAACGTCATCTACGCCATGCTCAAAAACAAGGAATTCTACCGAGAGACACTTACCAAACAATCAGTAGCAGTTTAAGCCGAGCAGCAATCAGATCCACCAACACCAGTTGATGGGCCCAATAATCGTGCATACCCCCCAAAAGAGTTTCACCTAAGAATTCCGATTTAGGCTTGACAAAAACATAGGCTCCCCCCACACACAAAACTGCACCTCCAAAATTGGGAACTATTTGAAAAGTCAGCACTAGCGCTTCCCCTCGGGGCTAAAGTCTGCGGATATGAGCCCGATGGACAATAAGCCCGAGTACCAGGATCTCCAGTACCAGGACATTGCCTTTGACAGCTACGTCCGGCGCCGCCAGGAATCACTTCAAACTGAGATTCCCCGATCTCAAGACCACTTTGAAATCGAGCCGGCCCACCAAAAGCTCATTAAAACGTCATCGCACTTTTTCTTGTCCACTGTTACCGGCGCTGGCTGGCCCTATGTCCAACACCGCGGTGGACCCGAGGGATTTGTCCATGTACTGAACCCCATGAAGCTGGGTTGGCTCGAATTTCATGGCAATAATCAGTTCGTCAATACCGGAAATGTTGACCGCGATAGTCGAGTCTGTATGTTTTTCATCGACTACGCTACGCGCAAGCGGCTCAAGCTCTTCGGCACAGCACAAGTGATTGAAAAAGCCGACGACCCAAAGCTGATGGATACGCTACGGCAGGTCAACGGCCGAGAAATCCGCAGCCCATATGAGCGCGCGATGGTAGTCGATGTCATTTCGGCTGATAGTAACTGTTCCAAATACATCAAACCTCGCTACACAAAGGAGCAGGTTGATGAGCGCATTGACCTCTACCGCCAGGACATCAAGGATTTGAAGCAGCAGGTAGAGGAATTAAATGCGCAGGTGGAACAGCTACAGGCGCAACTCGGGCGCGCGTAGCCTGCGAAAGCTATAGGGTGCCCTTAGTCGACGGCACACCGTGGACGCGCGGGTCGTCCTCGACGGCAGCACGCAGGGCACGGGCCACAGCCTTGTACTCAGCCTCGGTGATGTGGTGCGGATCGCGCCCGTAGAGACAGCGAACATGCAGCGCAATGCGAGCATTTAGGGCGAAGGACTCAAAGAAGTGCTCATTGATAACCGTTGCGTAGTGGCCACCAATAACGGCAGTCAACATCTGCTCTGGCTCGCCAGTACCAACAAAATACGGACGACCCGACACGTCAACCACTGCGTGCGTCAGAGTTTCATCCATTGGAATGAAGCTGTCACCAAAGCGGCGAATACCGGACTTATCCCCCAGTGCCTGGGCAAACGCCTGCCCCATAACGATGCCGGTGTCCTCCACCGTGTGGTGCGCATCGACCTCGGTGTCACCGTTGGCATGCACAGTCAGGTCGAAGCTGCCGTGGGAGCCGAAAGCGGTCAACATGTGGTCAAAGAACGGCAGACCTGTCGAAATATCGGTCTTGCCGGTGCCATCGAGATTCACCGAGCAGACGATGCTCGATTCACGGGTGGCGCGCTCGATCCGGCCAACGCGCTCAGTGCGCTCTGCCTCCAGATGGTCCTTATCACTGAAGTGCATAAGTCAAATCTCTCCTTGTAGTGGGATGTACCGGCAGCATTTCGCTTAAGCCAGCGCGGTCGCTGCCAATTTCTTGGCCGCCGCCAGCAGCGCATCATTTTCGCTGGGCAGACCAATAGTGGCACGGAGACGACCGGGCACGCCAACGTCGCGAATGAGTACGCCCTCGTTCAAGAAGCTCTGCCATGCCGACGAGGCGTCGGCGAAACGCCCGAAGAAGACGAAGTTCGAGTACGAGTCAATCACGTCGTAGCCATAGCTGTTCAGGGCGGCTACGACGCGGTCACGCTCGTCGGCAAGCTTTGCGACGGTCGACAGCGTCGCATCCGAGTGGCGAAGTGCAACTGTGGCTGCGGCCTGCGTCAACGTCGACAGGTGGTATGGCAGACGTACGAGCATCACAGCATCAATAAATGCCGGGTTAGCAACGAAGTAGCCGAGGCGGCCTCCTGCGAAGTCGAAAGCCTTGCTCATCGTGCGGGAGACAACCAGCTTCGACGGGAACTCAGCCAGCAGCGTTGTCGCCGACGGCTCCTCAGTGAACTCGGCGTAGGCCTCATCGACAATGACGATGCCCGGCGCGGCTTCAATAATGCGGCGCAAGTCAGCGAGCGTAGTCAGGTTGCCAGTCGGGTTGTTCGGCGTCGTGATGAAGATGACGTCAGGACGGTGCTCGGCAATTGCCGCGAGCGCACTATCCATGTCGATGTCGAAGGTCTCCGGGTCGCGGTCGATGCCGATAAACTCCGTCTGCGTGCCGGACGAGAGGATTGGGTGCATCGAGTAACTGGGCACAAACCCCATTGCGCTGCGCCCTGGCCCGCCGAATGCCTGCAGCAGCTGCTGGAGAATCTCGTTGGAGCCGTTGGCAGCCCATACCTGGTCAACGGTGATGTCCACGCCGGTCTGGCGGGTGACATAGTCGGCGAGTGCGCTGCGCAGTGCTACTGCGTCACGGTCCGGGTAGCGGTTGAGGTCAGAGGCGACCTTCTCCACTTGCGCCACTAGGTCGGCGATGAGGTCATCGGATGGCGGGTACGGGTTTTCGTTGGTGTTCAGGCGAACATCGACGTCGAGCTGCGGAGCACCGTAGGCTTCCTCGCCGCGCAGTTCGTCGCGCAGTGGCAGATCTGCCAGCGCCAACTTGGCTACCGACGGCTGTGACTGGTTCTCAGGCTGGTTGCTCATTAGTTGTCGTTCCCCTTTTCTGCGCCATTGCTCTCAGAGCCGAGAAGCGTCTCAAAGCGGGCGCGGATGGCCTCGCCGTGCGCTGGCAGTCGTTCTTCGTTCGCCAGGACTACTACGCTGTCGGCAACTTCCTTCAACGCGGCCTCGTTGTAGTCAATCATGTGGACCGACTTGAGGAAGGTGTGCGTTGACAGACCAGAGGCGTGGCGGGCGGTACCGGAGGTCGGCAACACGTGGTTGGAGCCGGCCGAGTAATCGCCCAGCGGCACCGGCGAGAAGCGACCGATGAAGATTGCGCCAGCGTTGGTAATGCGTTCGGCAACGGCCTGCGCGTTTTCGGTGTGGATCTCCAGGTGCTCAGCGGCGTAGGCGTCTGCAACCTGGATGCCGATATTCATGTCGTCGACAAGCACGATGCCAGACTGCTTGCCGGTGAGCGCCTCACGAACGCGGTCGGCGTTCATGGTGACCTCGTAGCGGTTTTCGACCTCGCGGTCGACAGCGGCGGCGAAATCGGCGTCGTCGGTAATAAGTACGCTGGCGGCCATGATGTCGTGCTCTGCCTGGGAAATCAGGTCGTAGGCGACGGAGACAGGATCAGCGGCGTTATCTGCAAGAATGGCGATTTCGGTCGGGCCAGCTTCGGCGTCGATACCGACGACCGAGCGGCACAGACGTTTAGCGGCGGTAACGAAGATGTTGCCCGGACCGGTGACCATGTCGACCGGCTCGAGGCTCTCATTTTCATCGCCGTATGCGAGCAGTGCGACGGCCTGTGCACCACCGACGGCCCACACCTCGGTCACACCAAGCAGCTTGCAGGCAGCCAGGATGGTCGGGTGCGGCCAGCCGTCGTTGTCGGCCTGTGGCGGAGAGGCGACGACGAGGGACTTCACACCAGCTTCCTGAGCTGGGATGACGTTCATCAATACAGACGACGGGTAGACGGCGTTGCCCCCGGGGACGTAAAGACCGACGCGCGAAACCGGAATCCACTTCTCGCGGACAATGCCGCCGGGAAGAATTTCAACAGTCTTGTCATTCGGCTTCTGAGCAGCGTGGAACGCGCGCACGCGCCCGATGGACTCCTGCAGAGCAGAGCGGACGTCGTCTTCCAGCGCGGCTTCCGCGGCATCGATAACCTCCGCTGGAACGCGCATGGATGCCGGACGAATCCGGTCGAACTTCTCGGAGTACTCCATGGCCGCTTCCACACCACGGGCTGCCACGTCATCGACAACGGGCTTGACCGTGGGAATCATGGAATCAACGTCTGCCGCACCGCGCGGCAACACTCGACGCAGAGTGGCGGTGGTGGGAGTCTGACCGCGAAGATCAATAGTGGACAACATAATTAATTAGTAACCGCCTATTCGCACGATGGATTCATACGTGAGCACTTCAGAGTGACAAAGAAATGACAACAAAGTATTAAAAATCTGGGTCAAAGCCAAAGACTTTATCCACGGTTTTCGCTACTATTCGCCCTTAAAGGCACCCTTGAGTATGAACTAAGCATATATTTCTCACGTTAGGTTCATACCGATTGCCCCATTTAACCCCTCATACTGTGGCGCAAGTTAGCTCCGCCACAGTGACCCATTACAGTGTTAAGGAAAGTAGTAACCAGTCGTAGAAAGGTCAGCTGTTGAACCAGGTAGGAAACAGCCCGGATTTGCCGGAGCTCGTCGCAGCCTACGCAGACGCGACCGCAGCCGACAATTCCCTGGCCACGCGCCAACTGGAATCAGTTTTCGCGCATCATTTCTACAACCCACAACTCTTTTCTGCCCCGGAAGCCCACGGCGTTATCGAACACGTCGGCGCGTTTTACCGCATTGTCCGCGAGGTCACCGAATCGCTCGGCATGATGACAGCTGCGCACGATGCCGCCCTGAACTGGATGGTATGGGCATCCGATAACGACAACGTGCCGGAGTACTGGCGCGCCCGGGCACGGCTGGCGGCAGACGAAGCCCGCCGCTACACCACCTTTATCGCCGATGGTCAAACCTCTGCTGCCGCAGAGACCGAAATCCCCCTCATCGCACGCATGAGCAGGGAAATCACCTCGTACCGGGCACTCGTGCTTGCCGACGATTTGGATGCCCCAACCGGCAGCCACAGCGCGGTGACCACGGATGCGGATGGGCTGCGGCCGCAGGAATCGTCGGCAAGCGAAGAAGCGGATGAGCCGTTTAGCCCCCGCCAGTGGAAGAAGCGGGCGGCACTGACTGACGCGCTGATTCGGATTGCGAGCGCCTTGCGAAAGGTCAACCGCGAGGACTTGGCACGGGAGCTGCACGAGATGATTCGGGCACTGCCGAATGAGGATAAGTTTGAGTCGATTGCGCTGGCGAAGACTCTGACGGAGGCATCACTGCTGCACCGAGCCGGGAAGGTCGTCGACGCAGCGCGACTTTGCGCCTCACAGCTCAATGCAATCGGTAACCGCTCCGTAATCGCGGGCCTTGAGCTGAGGCAGAATTTGGCACGGTACTCGATAGAGACCGGTAATAGCGATACCGCGTTCCGAATGCTGTCGAACAACGTGGCAGTCGCGGACCAGCACAGACTGGACACTGACTATATTCTCGCGGTTCGTGAGATGGCAGACATCAACTTCGAGGTGGCACACAACAAGCCCGATGCCGAGGAGATGCTGAAGCTGACTCAGCGCGCCCAGGACGTGTCGGCAGACTACCCCGACTGTGAAATCACCATGGAAATCGCGCTGCTGAAGGCAACGGCACTGTACGAGCTCGGAGATTTCCGCCACGCCGGCCAGGAAGCGGAGTCGGTTGCAAAGTGGTCTGAGCCTACCCAGGATTCCGCGCGTACTGATTTTTCCTGTGCTATTGCGGCGGAATCGGCAGTCCAAGAGGGAAATACTGAACATGCGGCAGTGCTCTTCGACGCGCTGGCCGATATTCGTGCCGGATACTCGTCACCGATTTCACCTGCGGAAACTCTGATGGATGCCGCACTATCGCTCAGTAACGTGGGCGCCACAAGCGAGCTGACCGACCACCTGATGGAACGCTCGCGTGGCTACGTGGTTGGGTCCTGGGAATCGGCCAAGTGGCACGAGTCGCAGGCGCTGCTGTGCTGGTCGGTATGGGACAACGACGGCGTGTACAAGTACGCCGACGAAGCTGCCGAGCTTTTCTTAGAAGCCCACGCCCCTGCCGATGCCGCCCGCACGCTGACTATCGCAGTGCGTGCTGCTGCTAGTGACAACAATGAGGAACGCGCCCGCCGGTTCGCGACTCGCATCGGCGACCTAGTCGGCCCGGATCACCCGGTGCGCGATGAAGTTCGTGGACTAATGCGTAGCTTTTCAACCCCGGATTAACAGCGCATCCGGCTGTACAGGTCTGAAAAGCAAAGCAGTTTTGCATCTTCCCGATGCCACGGGCGAAGATAGTCCAATGGTCTGGTGGGAAGAAGAAAACTCTGAGTCTGAAATTCAAGTTGGCGATTGGGAAGCCGGCATCGCTGCCGACCACGTGTCAGTGAATTCGGAAAACGCATCAGCGACGGAGAACTCGTCCGACCCCTTGGACTTTCCTCCCCTGCCCAATCCGCTAAAGGCATTGCCGGACTCCCTCCCGGAGCTGCTGGTTATTTCCCGCAAGGCCGGCGCCACGCTCGACCACGTCACCAGTTGGCGCGCGGTCACCAAGTTCGCCCACACGCACTGGTTGGCCGACGCACCTACAAACTCCCCCGATGTCATTGGCGAATTCCACGCACTCAGGCATGCAGTTGCCGACCAACTCGAATTAGTAGAAGAAGCCACTGCTGCACGCGCCGAGTGGCTGCGTTGGGCAACTGAGGCCAACATTCGCCCCGCGATCTTGCACGCACGCTCCTACGGAGCATTCGCCGAGGCTGAGGCCTTCATCGACGCCAACCCCGGTGATGCCATCACCGGCCGTCGCCCCGAGGACTCCGAAATCCCTGAGCTGATCAGTCTTACTAAGGACATCGTCGCCACCACTCCACAGCCCGGCGAGGCCTATTACTACCTGGTCAGCGCGGCTGTTGCCGGCGCCGCAGCATCGCTGGCGCGCCGGGCGGAAATCGCCGGTCAGCTCTCTGAATGGTCCGCACGCTGGGCACCAAAGCGAAGCAGTTTCGACGATCGGAAGCTGTTGGAGGCGCAGCTCGCGCACAGCCGTGGTGAACTGCGCAGGGCCGCCCGCATCGCTGCCAGCGTCGCAGCGGCTCCTCAGTCGGAACCCGTCACCACGACGATTGAAGCGCGCCAATTTCTGGCTTTTCTCTCTCTGGAAGCTGGTGAGGAAGCGGAGGCAATCCGCCAGCTACGCCCAATCGTGCAGGCTGGTCTCGATGCAGGACTCACGGTCGCGGTGCTTCGCAGCGTGCGTCTGCTCTGTGCGCTTCTCAACGCCCACGGCGATTTCGCGGAATCCGCCGAATTTGCCCGCCGCGCGCTCGCCAGCGCCGAGGGCATGCCGGTCAACCCCATCACCATGGATATCCAGCTCGTTTTGGCCCGCAGTCTCCTCGATGCCGACGAGGTTGACGAGGCGCTGCGCTTTGCCGAACCAGTTGCGCACTGGTCAGCATTTACCGCCGATGAAGAACGCACCGACGCGGCGTTTTCTATTGCCTCCACAGCCGCGGGGCTCGGCAATAATCCCCGCCGGGCGGCAAAGCTGCTCATCGAGCACGGCGAGCACCTTGAACGCAACGGCGATACCAAGGGCGCTGCCAAGGCCTACCGTCAGGCTGCGCGTTCTATC
The DNA here is from genome assembly GCF_001809455.1 of Corynebacterium sp. HMSC074C11. Lineage (NCBI taxonomy): Bacteria > Bacillati > Actinomycetota > Actinomycetes > Mycobacteriales > Corynebacteriaceae > Corynebacterium > Corynebacterium sp. HMSC074C11. The sequence goes on along the minus strand of NZ_KV797736.1, from coordinate 138,990 downwards.
ATTCATGTCATTGACCTGGTCATTTCCGAAGAGGGCTCCGAATTCACCGCCGAGATCGTCTCTGAGGACGCTTCCGCCGCCATTGACCACACGCTCAGCGAGGCTGAGGACCTTCTGCTGCGTTCTCAGAAGCTCATCTCCGACGACTGGTCACTCGCCGACTGGCACGACGATGCCGCCTACGTCTTCTACTCCGCTGGCCGCGACACTTTGGCCATCAACCATGTGGAAGCCGCCGCGAAGGGCTACCTGCAGTCCGGCGATGGCGAGGAAGCCGCCCGCGCGCTGCTGGCGGGGGTTCGCTACCGTCTCGACGCGGGTGATTCCGACGGTGCCGCCGCCTATGCTCGGCGCGTCGAAGAGCTTCTGCCCCGCGACGTGTGGGAAGGCCATCCTGTTCTCGATGCCCTTGACGTCATCATTATTCAGTCGCTTGACGACGAATACTAGCGCCCCGCCCACTTCGGTGCTGGCGGTGGCACAAAGTAGAGTGTTAGGTCATGACTACTTCTGGTGATTCCGCGACTTCTAGCCCGCAGCAGCTTTTCGACGCCGCCACGGCATTGGCTGAGGAAAACAACCTCTGGGAAGCAGCCCTAACTCTGATGCAGGGGTTCGAGGAGCTCGGCGACAAGGCTGATGCCCCGCAAACCGACAGTCTGGGGCGCCCCATCCGTGGCTCTGCACCAAAGCTGATGGACAAGGCCGCGGATTGGTTGGATCTGCTGGATAACCTGGAGAAAGACGGCTTCGAGCCGACCGCGGACACCCCACCGCGCCACTTGCGCTGGGCGATGTGGCACACCTTGAACGGCCAGGCAGAGATTCGTCGAGGACATCAGGGGCGCGCCATTGATCACCTGGAGTTGGCGGCGGGACTTTTCCAGTCCGACAAGCTCAATATCCAGGCCGTGCCTCTGCTTGCACAAATTGCACAGTGCCACCTGCATTTGGGCGATGCCGGTGCTGCGGAGAAGGCGCTTTACCGCGCACAGAAAACCTGTGATGAGCAATCGCGGGAGCGCTGGGGGTCAGCACTAAGCGAGATTGGGGCAGAGATCGCCCGTCGCCTGTAGGCGAAGCTACGAGGCGAAACCGGGGCTGATTCAGCTACTGCTCGTCGAAGTCGAGTCCGACATCGAACACCTTGGCCGAGTGGGTTAGCGCGCCCACAGCCAGGTAATCGACACCACAGGACGCGTACTCACGAGCCACATCGATGGTCAGTCCGCCAGAGGACTCCAGCTGGGTTGCCGGAGAAATCTGCGAGCGGCGCTGTACCGCAATCTGGGTCTCCCAAACTTCGAAGTTGTCCAGCATGACGATGTCCGGTTTCATCGGCAGGATTTCATCGAGCTGTGCGAGGGTATCGACTTCCACCTCGCACGGCAGCTCCGGATACTGAGCCCGCACCCTCTTCAACGCACCGGACACGGAACCGACGGCCACCACGTGGTTGTCCTTAATCAGTGCCTCATCGCCCAATGCATAGCGGTGTTTAATTCCACCACCGCAGGTCACCGCATACTTTTCCAGGTTGCGCAGACCCGGCAGTGTCTTTCGGGAATCGCGCACCCGCGCACCGGTGCCAACGATTGCGTCAGCCCACTGGCGCGTCGCAGTAGCTACACCACTGGCGTGCGTGAGGATATTCAGCATTGTCCGCTCAGCAGTCAGCAACCCCCGAGTCGGCGCAGAAATCGTTGCCAGCACTGTGCCAGGACGCACCAGGGTGCCATCTTCAACGTGCTTTTCGACGGTGAACTCACCCGAGATGACCTCCTGCAGCGTCCACTCCACCGCATCGATAGCCGCGATAACGCCCTCTTGCCGGGCCACCAGGCGGGCGCGTGCCTGCGCAGCTGCCGAGACTGTCGACAGCGAAGTCACATCCGGCCCGAAGCTCATATCTTCCTGCAGTGCCGTCCGAATGAGTCCGCGGGTGATGTTTTCGTTCAGCACCCCGCGCAGAGTGTCCTTCTCAAGAGTCATGGCTAGCTAATCCCCGTCCTTTTCAAACCAAGTGTGGCACCCCAAAGTATATGGTCGTGCCAATGCCGCTTCGACGACTTTCCTTGCGGCCACGACCTGAACCGATTGCGGGAGCCGATCGATAACCGCCAATGCCTGCCGCAAACTCTGCTCATTGCGCGTTACACCAGCGCCTTCCTGCATCGCAGTCTGCAACCGGAAAAGCTGGCGCGGTTCCAGTTCCGGCCGTGGCTGCGGCAGGCCTTCAACCGCCGCTGCGAATTCCTCGTCCCCGACCGGCACAGCGTGTGTTTCAGCGACTTTTTCGGCCACTCGCTTGCCGACGACCAGTCCCTCCAGCAACGAATTGGAAGCCAACCTGTTGGCACCGTGCAGCCCCGTCGCGGAGCATTCACCGGCCGCAAAGAGACCCGGCGCTCTAGTTGCACCGAATGGGTCGACGGCAATGCCACCACAGGTGTAGTGGACCGCCGGGGCCACGGGAATGAGGTCCTTGGTCGGATCAATCTCCGCTGCGGTCAGGCCCGCTGTGATCGTCGGAAAGCGGACGGCGAAGTTGTCGATGTGACGTGCGTCGAGGAAGACATGGTCCTCGCCGAGCTGACGCATGCGAGTCGCGATGGCACGCGAGACGATATCGCGCGGAGCCAGGTCTCCGCGTGGGTCAACGCCGGCGGTCACACTGTTTCCCCGGGAATCGACGAGGATGGCTCCTTCACCACGGACAGCCTCGCTGATGAGATGGCGTCGGCCGGTGCCGTCTGATGCCGATCGCTCGTCATAGAGCACTGTCGGGTGGAACTGGATAAACTCCATGTCCCGAATCTCCGCGCCAGCATCGGAGGCCATGCCGATAGCCTCACCGCGGGCGCCCGAAGGCGCCGTAGTCGCGCGGTAAATATGCCCCACGCCACCGGTAGCCAGCAGAGTTGCACCTGCGCGAATAGCGCCGCCACCACGGGGATCCGCTACCAGCGCCCCCAGCACGCGGCCGTCTTTGCCAACGATGAGCTGGCGCGCTGTAGCGTTCTGCAGTACTCGCACGCCGGTAACTGAGGCTTCTAGGGCGCGCTCAATTTCAGCACCAGTGGCGTCACCACCGGCATGAATGATGCGCCGCGCGTGGTGTCCGCCCTCTTTGGTGCGGGAATATACGGCCGGGTTATCCGGCGCCGGGTCAAATGTGGCGCCTAGCCCAATCAGCCACTCGGTCGCCGCAGCGCCGGCACGGATGATAGAAGCCACGGCCGCTTCATCGCAGTGGCCGGCACCGGCATCGAGGGTGTCCGCGATATGGGAATCAGTGGTGTCCTCGAACCCATTGGCCACATGGCCGCTGGGGTCGTCGTCAAGCCCGACGACCGCGAGCCCGCCCTGTGCGAGATTCGTGGCGGCATCGGCGAAACGCAGCTGTTTGCGGGCACCGACGCGCCACTCGACGCTGTCGATAACCAGCACGTCGAGGCCGAGCTCAAGGGCCCTACGCGCAGCACTGAGCCCTGCGACTCCCCCGCCGATGACGAGGAAGTCACACGTCAGTGTCCAACTGTCGAATGATGAGCGCAGACCAAACGTGTTACTCGCCCCCGCCTGGATTACCGATGGCGATCATGCGCTCGACCGAGGCGCGCGCCTTGTCGGCGACCTCAGGAGCGACGTCGACCTCATCGGTGCCCTCAACGAGGCAGCGCAGCAGAGCCGCCGGAGTGATGAGCTTCATGTACGAGCAGGAAGCGCGGTCGTTGACCGGCTCAAAGTCGACATCCGGTGCGGCCTTGCGCAGCTGGTGCAGCATGCCCACCTCAGTGGCCACGAGCACCTTGCCGTTGGGCTTGTTCTCCTTCAGCTTCTGCGCCTCGGTCAGCATCTCGCCGGTGGAGAGCATCTGCACGCGCTCCGGCTCAATGGTGCCTTCACCCGCGAGGTAAATCGCAGAGTTCGCGCAACCGCACTCCGGGTGGATGAACAGCTGCGAATCGGCGTTCTCTTCCGCGCGGTGCGCGAGTTCCTCACCGTTGATGTTGGCGTGGACGTGGCACTCACCAGCCCATACCTTGATATTGTCGCGGCCGGTCTCACGGCGGACGTGTGCGCCGAGGAACTGATCCGGGTTGAACAGGATCTCCTGGTCTTCCGGGATGGACTTGACCACGTCGACGGCGTTGGAGGAAGTACAGCAGATGTCGGTCAGAGCCTTTACGTCTGCCGTGGTGTTGACGTAGCTGACCACCAGTGCGCCGGGATTCTCAGCCTTCCACTCGGCCAGTTCGTCTGCAGTGATGGAGTCCGCCAGGGAGCAGCCGGCGCGCTCGTCCGGAATAAGGACAGTCTTCTCAGGGCTCAGAATTTTGGCGGTTTCCGCCATGAAGTGGACACCACAGAAAACGATGACATCGGCATCGGTTTCCGCAGCGATGCGGGAAAGCCCGAGGGAATCGCCGGTGTAATCGGCAATATCCTGAATCTCCGGCAGCTGGTAGTTGTGCGCAAGAATTACGGCATTGCGTTCGCGGGCGAGGCGCTTAATCTCCTGAGCCCAGCGCTCATCTGCAATTACGCCACCGTAGCGGCCATCTTTATCGACTACCGATTCGTACAGATCCGATTCAAGGCGCGGCAGGCTGGAAGCATTGGCCGCAAGGCTGGTATTCACGGAAAACTACGTCCTTACTTCAATGGGCTGTGGCTACGACCGGAGAAAACGCCGTCACCGTTACCGGCAACGATCCCCGGACGCATTCGCAGCGGACTCAAACGGGCAAGTGCAAGAGACCTAAGCTCGCCACACAATATCGAAAATGCCCCTAAATCGGGGCGAATACCGGCATCGAGGACGAACCTATTTCCCAAAATTGTAAGGCTTGTATAAGCCTATTTCCCAATAACTACCCCTGTTCAGTAGGAAGTAGTGCTTTACGACGGCCCCCGCGCAGAACCTCACTGTCTCACTTAGTGACCGAATCTGCGTCCGTAGCATTGTCCGCAGCGCTCTCGTTGCCTCCCGTGAAGTCCGTTTGGAACAACACCCGGGACCACAGTGCGAGCATAGCAACCAGTGGCGCGACCAGCAGTGCTACATAGGTTTTGAAGTCCGGAATCACCGAGAACTTATCGCCCGGCTGCATTCCCGCCAGATTCGGCTGGAGCAATGCCGCAATCGACTGACCGACGAGGTACGTCACTGCTGCACTCATCAACGCGGAGAAACCTGCCCATCCAATTGCCGTGAGCATCTGTACAGGGGTCGTGATGGCACGGTTTCGGAAGGTAGTAATTCCCAGCACCAGGCCGCTGATGGCAGTGACAGCAACAAACCAGAGCAGCCCAATAAAACCAGCGTCAACGGTTTCCTGAATAATCGCTAGTTGGTTATTGGGGAGCATTTGCACTTGCTGCTTGGGCCGCAGGAATGCCCAGGCCACTCCCGTTACCGATCCCGTTACAACGGAGAAGAGAACAATACCCGAGGTCATTGCCACGCTCTGCTTTTCAACGTGTGGGACTCGGGTATTTTTCATAGTCATAGTTGACAAACTTACCTCACGGCGCGCATCCAGTACTAGCGCGCCTGAAAGGCGCATTTGCACAACCAGCACCTTTTATCGCTGCTCCAACATAACGGAGTCTACTTCGCCGTGGCGCGAGCACTTTGCAGTCCAGCCGTCCGGACGCACCTGCACCACCATCCGACGTCCACAGAGCTGGCAGAACCGAGGTGCCTCCAATCCAGCTTTTGCACCATAAGAGCGTTCGCGCACTTCACCAGCTTGGAGGTCGGCGCCGGTAAAAGGATCGAATTTGGGCTCGTCTCCCAGCACCATGGCCTGGAGCAGCTCTGTGGAGTCGACTTTCCTACTCCACGTCGCGCGCGGGCTAGATGTCCGAGGCTTAGACAGTTGCATTGAGGGCCTTAATTGGAAGTCGTACCTTGCCAAGCATGTCCAGGTCCTGCTCCGCCGGACGGCCCAGCGTGGTCAGGTAATTACCGACAATGACAGCGTTGATACCGCCGAGCAGCCCCTTTTCTGCACCCAGGTCTCCCAGGGTGAGCTCACGACCACCAGCAAAACGCAAGATAGTCTTCGGCAATGCCAAACGGAAGGCACCGATGGCACGCAGTGCATCCTTGGCTGGCATCGGCTCGCGACCGGCGAACGGAGTGCCCGGGCGCGGGTCGAGGAAGTTCATCGGCACCTCGGTCGGGTTGAGCGCCGCCAGGTCCTGAGCAAACTCAGCGCGCTGCTCAAGGGTCTCGCCCATACCCAGGATGCCGCCACAGCAGACTTCCATGCCAGCTTCGCCGACCATACGCAGGGTGTCATGGCGCTCTTCCCAAGTGTGGGTGGTCACGACCTGCGGGAAGTAGCTCTTGGCGGTCTCAAGGTTGTGGTTGTAGCGGTGAATACCAGCCTTGGCCAGGCGATCCACCTGTTCCTGCGTCAGAATGCCCATCGATGCGGCCACATTAATGTCAACCTCTGCCTGAATGGCGGCGACGGCCTGTTCCATCTGGCTGAGCAGTCGCTCATCCGGCCCCTTTACTGCAGCAACGATGCAGAACTCAGTCGCACCAGACTTTGCAGTCTGCTTGGCGGCGTCCACCAGAGCCGGGATATCCAGCCATGCCGAACGTACCGGAGACTCGAACAGACCCGACTGCGAACAGAAGTGGCAATCCTCTGGGCAGCCGCCAGTCTTCAACGAGATAATGCCTTCAACCTCGACCTCTTCGCCGCACCACTTCAAGCGCACCTCATGAGCCAGCGCCAGCAGATTCTCGATGCTGTCGTCGTCGAGGTTGAGAACCGCCAGGGTCTCCTCGTAGTTCAGCCCCTCTCCGCGGGCGAGCACCTTTTCGCGGGCGAGTTCCAAAATGTCCTGCTGCTGTTGAGTCATGGGGGCGACACTCCTTGAGGCTGGGGATAAAACTTGAACACTGTTTGAGAAGTTGTTCAGTTATCAAACTTAATACCGCATCTACAGAATGTCGAACAGGGTTCAATTCCCGTCGTGTCGCGGTTTTACGCTCCGCATTTCAGTCTTGAGACATCTTCCAGATGATTCTTCTTTCGTCTACGGTAGGCAGTGTGCAATTGACCAAGGACATCATTGTCGACGCAGCTCTTACCATTCTCAACGAGTACGGACTCGGCGATCTCACAATCCGCCGTCTGACTCGCCACTTGGGTACCGCCGCTGGCGCAATGTACTGGCACTACCCTTCCAAGCAGGCACTGCTCGGCGCCGTCGCTGACCGCATCTTGACTCCCTGCACAGAGTTTTCCGCCACAGGCGATTGGCGCGCCGACACCGAAGTCATCGCCGAGCTGCTCTACTCCTGCCTCACCGCTCATCGGGATGGCGCCGAGGTCGTCTCGGCCGCGCTGGCTACGGGCACCGCCACGATTCGCCCCGAGCAATTGCTTGCCGACGTCCTGGAGAACGCACCCGAAACCTCCATCAGCACCCCATCAGCGACTGATACCGCGTCCGTCCTCGTGTATTTCATTCTCGGCGCGACAGTCGACCAGCAGACAGCCATCGCGCTTAATCTGAACGGCGCCAAGTCTGTATCTGACAAGGGTGACACTAATGGCGAGAACAACGCTAGTACGGGCGCTGCGGCCGAGGCTTCCTCTGAAGATGCCGCTGAACAGGCAAAAGAGCTCGGTCGCCAGCGCATTGCACTGGGAACCGAGCTCTTTATCGCCGGAATTGCGGGGGTTGCCGGGATTAAGGGAACCGCAGGTCAGTAAGCCCCACTGAAGCATTCGCGGTCATAGCCAAACCCTGGCATTAAAGCACCAGAGCTGCTACCCAACCAGCTGCCAACAGCGGCAGGTTGAAGTGCAGGAAGGTCGGGATAACCGAATCGCGAATGTGGTCGTGCTGCCCATCGGCATTGAGACCCATCGTCGGGCCGAGCGTCGAGTCCGATGCCGGCGAACCAGCGTCACCCAGAGCACCTGCAGTACCAATGATGGCGACGGTAGCCATCGGCGAGAAGCCCAGCGACAAACACAACGGCACGTAGATGATGGAGATAATCGGCAGCGTCGAGAAGGATGAACCAATACCCATCGTGACCACCAGACCGACGACCAGCATGGCGAATGCAGCGGCAGGCTTGTTGCCCGCAAACAGGTCTGCAGTGGCGGTCACCAGCGGCTCGACCTGGCCGGACTCCGACATCACCGAGGCGAAGCCCTGTGCGGAAATCATGATGAAACCAATCAGGGCCATCATCTTCATACCGGCAGTGAATACGTCGTCCGCCTCACGCCAGCGCACCGCACCGGTAAGCATGAAGATTGCCAAACCAGTGAGGGCACCAATCAGCAGTGGATCGGCATCGGTGTCCATGGAGTTCATCACAATCTGGACGACGAAGGTCACCACAATGGCGACGAGAGCAACGATGACTCGGTACTTCGACACAGGTTCATCAGACTGCGATTCCATATGCGAGGACTCGGCAATCGGCAGGTCTTCGTAATGCCGTGGCTTGCGGTAGGAGAAGAACACCGCAATGGCCAGACCAGTCAGCATACCGAGAGCCGGGATGCCCATCGTCATCATGATGTTGATATTGGAAACATCAAGGCCGGCGTTTTCGATGTTGCCCAGCAGAATGTCGTTCAAGAAGATAGAACCGAATCCGACCGGAACCCACATGTACGTGGTGATCAAACCGAAGGTCATCACACTGGTTATCATTCGGCGGTCGATGTTGAGACGGTTAAATACCGGCAATAGCGGCGGAATGATCAGCGGGATAAACGCGATGTGAACTGGGATGAGGTTCTGCGACATAATCGCCATGGCCAAAATACCGGCCACCATACCCCACTTGGTCCATGCTTCTGCCTTAGATTTAGCGCCTTCATCCTCGGCGCCAATCTTGGCAATCAGCCAATCGGCCAGCAATTTGGGCAGCCCAGAGGATGCCACTGCCATGGCAAAGGCACCCAGCATGGCGTAACTCAGGGCAATCTTCGCACCACCAGAGAGGCCTTCCTGGAAGGCAACCATTGTGGCATCGAGCCCCATACCGGCGGAAAGACCACCGACCAAGGCGCCAATAAACAGCGCTAGCACAACGTGTACCCGGCAGACCGCCAGGATTAGCATCACCAAAACGGCGAGAAGAACGGCATTCATAAGGAAAATATTAAGGCAACCTTAAGTATTTCCAGCAACCGGGGCTAGAAAGATTTCACCCCAAAATCTTTACACCCCGGCTAATGCGACTAATCAATCGAGACGAGTCCCTGGCCGCCCTGCACTGCGTCACCGACTTCGACGTGAATAGAGCCGACGGTGCCTGCAGCTGGGGCCGTAATCTCGGTTTCCATCTTCATTGCCTCGAGAATGAGCAGCACCTCCCCGGCCTCAATCGTCTGGCCTTCCTCGACCAAAATCTTGCTGACCGAACCTGCCAGTGGCGCCACCACCGAATTGGCGGAGACACCCGAGACACTAGCGGTGGCTGGCTCAACGGAAGCGCTAGACGACCCACCCAAAACGATGGGCGAAAGACGCTTGGGCTCCTCAACTACTTCAACGTCGACATCGTAGGCAATGCCGCCGACAGTCACTTTCAATTTCATGGCTCAACAATCCTCACGTAGCAAAAGTCAATGAATCAGGCTCAAATAAGTCGGTTATCGAAAATTTCCAACTAACGCAGGTTGCGCTGCTGCTGGATCTGGCGGCCCTGCGCAGCCCACGTCTTGTGGCGGTTGTAACGAATTGCCTTCACCTTGCCGCGATTGCCTAGGTACGCAGACACCGCTGCCGAAATGGCGATGACAGTGTCCTCGGGGATATCTGCGTCCACGCGTTTGCGCAGTTCAGCCAACTCGCTTTCTGCCTGATTCAGGCGTGCCGTGGCCTTCTGCAAGCTTGTCGAGGTCGCATCCAACCGGTCGGTCAGTTCAGCGACGAGCGCTCGCAGCTCCTTAATCTCACCGATGCTGTCCGACATTACTGTGGCCCCAATCCGTGCTTCTTGGCCGGGCGAACCTCACGCTTGTTACGCAGAACCGACAGTGCGTCAGCCACACGCAGGCGAGTTTCCGCCGGGTCAATCACGTCGTCGACCAGTCCTCGCGAGGCAGCGACATACGGCGTCGAGAAGCGTGTCTTGTAATCGGCGATACGCTCGTCGCGCACGCGTGCCTGCTCTTCCTCGTCGCCCGCGGCCGCAATTTCCTTTCGGAAGACCACGTTGACCGCGCCTTCTGCGCCCATCACCGCAATTTCTGCGGTCGGCCATGCGAATACGTAGTCCGCGCCGAGGTCCTTCGAGCACATCGCCAGGTACGCACCGCCGTAGGCCTTACGCATGACGACGGTCACCTTGGGCACAGACGCTGCGGAGTATGCGTAGAGCATCTTTGCGCCGTGGCGGATGATGCCGCCGTGTTCCTGGGTGACGCCCGGCATAAAGCCAGGAACGTCAACCAGGGTGACCAGCGGGATATTAAAGGCGTTGCAGAAGCGGATGAACTTTGCGCCCTTGTCCGAGGAATTGATGTCCAGCACACCGGACATCACATTCGGCTGGTTTGCGACAAAGCCCACGGTACGGCCCAGAACTCGACCAAAGCCGACAACCAGGTTGGTGGCAAAACCCGCCTGGCACTCGAGGAAGTCGCCATTGTCGGCGATACGGATGATGACCTCGCGGACGTCGTAGCCCTTTTTGCCGTCCACGGGGACGATGTCGCGGAGCTCTGGATCCGGCTCGGCATCGAATACCGGATCAACAACCGGCGGCTCTTCGGTGTTGTTCTGTGGCAGGAAGCTTAAGAGCTTCTGCGCAATCAGGATGGCCTGCTCGTCATCGTCGGCAACGAAGTCGATATTACCGGCCTTAGCCATGTGCGCATCAGCGCCACCGAGCTGCTCGGAGGTGACTTCCTCGCCGGTCACAGACTTAATAACGCCCGGACCGGTGATGAACATCTGTGCCTTGCGAGTCTGAATGATGAAGTCGGTCAGCGCTGGCGAGTAGGCAGCGCCACCAGCACATGGACCTGCAATGATGGAAATCTGCGGCACCAGACCGGACAGCCAGACATTGTTGTAAAAGACCTGGCCATAGCCCGACAGAGAGTCGATCCCCTCTTGAATGCGAGCACCACCGGAGTCGTTGATAAACACGAACGGAGTGCCGTTGTCGGCAGCGGCACGCATAGTGGCTGCAACCTTGCGGGACTGCGTTTCACCAGCGGAGCCGCCCATGACTGTGAAGTCCTGGGAGGCCACGTGCACTGCCCGGCCGAGAACCGCGGCAGTGCCGGTGACCACACCGTCGGCAGGCGCATCGGCGGTATCCATGCCGAAGTCGGTGGTGCGGTGAGTCATGAACATGCCGGTTTCACGGAAAGTGCCCTCGTCGACGAAGTTGTCGATACGCTCGCGGGCCGTCATCTTCCCACGTTCGTGCTGCTTGGCCTGCCGAGCTTCACCGCCACCGGCCTCAACACGGCGACGCTGAGCATCCAAATAATCCAGGCGCTCCGCCATCGAGGCATCGACGCCCGGCGCGACGGCATCCGCCGAAGTCGGCTGGTTTGCTGAACTTTGCGACATTGCTATCTCTTCTCCCGATGTTCCTAGGCGGGTTCCACCTGGACGGTCTGCGAGCGACCGCCGACGGTGACCTTGTAGCGAATTGGCTCGCGAATGGCATTGGCAGCACCAGAGGCCTGCTCTGCCTCGCGCTTGAGCTGCTCGGCGGTCTTGCCGACGTTCTTCGGCCCTTCGCCGCGCGCGGTGAAGAATCCCGGTGCGACAGATGGGAACAGCGCGTTGGTCAGGACATCCTCGGCGGTGCCGTTGTAACCGTCGAGCTCCTTGGCCTGCTCGACCAGGTCGTCCCACTCTGGCTCGAGGAGATCAGCCGGACGAACCGTGATTTCTTCCTTCTTGGTCTGCTCCGCTGCCTGCTTAATCAGCTCTGGGTTGCGCTCACCCGGGCACTGCCCGTAATAGCCGAGCATGAGGTCGGCGAACTCAGCCGTCATGACCTTGTAGCGTCCCATCAGCACGTTAAACACAGCTTGCGTGCCGACGATCTGCGAGCTCGGAGTCACCAGCGGCGGGTAGCCGGCGTCCTTTCGGACAATCGGCACTTCACGCATGACCTCTTCGACGCGGTCGCCCGCGCCCTGGGCCTTGAGCTGGTTTTCCATGTTCGACAACATGCCGCCAGGAATCTGCGACATGAAAATGTCGGTATTGACCAGGGTTTTCGACTCGAACTCTGCGTACTTCGGACGCACCTTGCGGAAGTGGTCACGAATGGTGATCAGGTTATCCATGTTCAGGTCGGTGGTGTAGTCGGTTCCCTCCAACATTTCCACCAGCGACTCGGTCGGATTGTGCCCCGGCCCCAGCGACATCGACGAAATTGCCGTGTCCACGACATCCGCACCAGCTTCGATGGCCTTCATCAAAGTCACCATGGTGACACCGGTGGTCGAGTGGCAGTGGACGTTAATCTGGGTGTCCTCGCCGTAAGTTTCCTTGATGCCGCGGATGATGTCGTAAGCCGGCTGGGGTTTCAGCAGCGCTGCCATGTCCTTCAACGCAATGGAGTCCGCCCCCATATCCAGTAGACGACCAGCGAGTTTGACGTACCCGTCGACGTCGTGAAGCGGAGACGTCGTGTAGCAGATCGTGCCCTGCGCGTGCTTGCCGACGTTCTTGACCGCGCGCATGGCGTGCTCGAGATTGCGTGGATCGTTGAGGGCGTCGAAAACACGGAATACGTCCATGCCGTTTTCAGCGGACTTTTCGACAAACTTGTCAACCACCATGTCCTCGTAGTGGCGGTAGCCGAGGAGATTCTGACCGCGCAGCAGCATCTGCAGGCGGCTGTTCGGCATCAGTTTGCGGAATGTCCGCAGTCGCTCCCAGGGGTCTTCATTAAGGAAGCGGATGCAGGCATCAAAGGTTGCGCCACCCCAGCACTCCACACTCCAAAAACCGGCCTTGTCCATTTCTTCACAGACATCGACCATGTCTTCCATAGCCATTCGCGTTGCCATGAGGCTCTGATGAGCGTCTCGGAACGCTACTTCCGTTACACCAATGGTTCGTGGACTCATAATTCCAAAAGTAAAGGCCTTTGGGAATCTTCGCGCGTTGGTGACCGCGAATATTGGGGATTCGGTGCCCACCAAGGTGCGTTTAGAGTGTCAAATTGCCCACTTGCAGGGTTAAATACTTATTTTCGCGCGAAGTTTACGCACTTAACCGTTCAACTCGACTTTTTGTCTGGGGGTCGTTTTTGCGAAGTGCGCTCGACGAATGGGTCGGTTTGCGCGCTCACACTGGACTGAAAATGGCTCATGTTTTTTACAAAACGGTTAAGGTAGTCACATGAACCAAGCAAATACAGTCGGCGATTATCAAGTATGGCCGGGTGAGCCTTACCCGCTCGGATCTACCTACGACGGCGCTGGCACCAACTTTGCGCTCTTTTCCGATGTCGCGGAAAAGGTGGAGCTTTGTCTGATCAGCGCCGAAGGCGAAGAAACACGCATTGCGCTGGAAGAAGTCGATGCGCATATCTGGCACTGCTACATCCCGTCCATCATGCCGGGCCAGCGCTACGCCTACCGTGTACACGGCCCATTCGATCCGGCAAACGGTAAGCGTTGTGACCCCAACAAGCTGCTGGTCGACCCATACGCCAAGGCTTTCGACGGCGAATTCGACGGTCACCCATCACTGTTCAACTATGACATTCATGACCACTCGAAGCGCAACACCGAGGACAGCCTGGGACACACCATGACCTCCGTGGTCATCAACCCATTCTTCGACTGGGGCGCTGACCGCGCACCTCGCACGCCGTACAACGAGACCGTGATTTACGAGGCCCACGTCAAGGGCATGACCATGACTCACCCGGATATTCCGGAGGAGCTACGCGGTACCTATGCCGGTCTCGCTCATCCGGCGATTATTGACTACCTCAAGGACCTTGGTGCCACGGCTATCGAACTGATGCCTGTCCACCAGTTCCTCCAGGACGACCACCTGCGCGAAAAGGGGCTGCGCAACTACTGGGGCTACAACACCTTCGGCTTCCTGGCGCCACACCAGGACTACTCGGCTTCCCAAAAGCCAGGCGGCGCAGTCAGCGAGTTCAAGGGCATGGTGCGCGCATTTCACGATGCGGGGATTGAGGTTATCCTCGACGTGGTCTACAACCACACCGCTGAGGGCAACCACATGGGCCCAACCATCTGCTTCCGAGGCATCGACAACGAGGCCTACTACCGTTTGGTCGAGGGTGACCGACAGCACTACATGGACTACACCGGCACCGGTAACTCCCTGAACGTGCGCCACCCACACTCCCTGCAGCTGATTATGGATTCGCTGCGCTACTGGGTCTCCGAGATGCATGTCGACGGCTTCCGCTTCGATTTGGCCTCCACCCTGGCTCGAGAATTCCACGATGTGGATCGCCTGTCTGCCTTTTTTGACTTGGTGCAGCAGGACCCGATTGTCAGCCAGGTCAAGCTCATCGCAGAGCCGTGGGATGTCGGTGAGGGCGGTTACCAGGTCGGTAACTTCCCGCCACAGTGGACTGAATGGAACGGTAAGTACCGCGACACTATCCGCGACTTCTGGCGCGGCGAGCCATCCACGCTCGGCGAGTTCGCTTCGCGTATCACCGGTTCCTCGGACCTGTATGCAAACAATGACCGCCGCCCCACTGCGTCGATTAATTTCGTTACCGCGCACGACGGTTTCACTCTCAACGACTTGGTCAGCTACAACGAGAAGCACAATATGGCCAACGGCGAGGACAACCGCGATGGCGAGTCCCACAACCGTTCGTGGAACTGCGGTGTGGAAGGCCCGACCGACGACGAGCGCGTTCTTTCTCTGCGCTCCCGTCAGCATCGTAACTTCCTGACCACTCTCCTACTGTCCCAAGGCACTCCGATGATTAGCCATGGCGACGAAATGGGACGCGGCCAGAAGGGCAACAACAACGTCTACTGTCAGGACAACCGTTTGTCATGGGTGGACTGGAATCAGACTCGTACCAACTCTGAACTGGTCGAATACACCCAGTTCCTGACTGAACTGCGTGCGGAACACCCAGTCTTCCGGCGCCGCCGCTTCCTGCGCGGTGGCCCGCTCGGTGCGGAAACCGATGATCGTGACATTGCCTGGCTGACCTATGAGGGTCGTGTCATGACTACCGATGACTGGAACTTCGACTTCGGCAAGTCGTTGATGGTCTGGCTCAACGGCGATGCCATCACTGAACCTGATCGCCGAGGTCACCGGATTGAAGATGACTCCTTCCTGCTGTGCTTCAACGCCCACCACGAGGACATCATGTTCCAAATTCCGGGCACCGAATACGCACACAGCTGGGAAGTCATCATCGACACCGCAGAGATCACGGGTCGACCGACTCGCGAGCGCATCGTTGAGCCGGAAGGCGAGCTCCGCGTGCCGGCCCGTTCGACCATTGTGCTGATCGAGCGACACTAGCCGCGTCCGCGTTGGGTCCTACACAAAAATCCCCTGTCGGCGGAAGACTTTTCTTCCACTGACAGGAGATTTTCGGCTCTGAGTTCAACTCAAAACAGGGGTACGTAGCAAAAATTGAGGGCTGCAAATTTGAAACTGTGTGAGTTTATGACGCTTTCAGGCCATTTTTCGGGCCATTTTTGACATAAACGCAGTCAGTAACTCGCATCGCCCCACCGCCGCCAGCCATAAACGCAGTCAGTAACTCGCATTGGGTCAACACAGCACCGCGGGAGCCGAGCTGGCGTGAAGTCTTCTTACGCAGATGCGCGCATATTAAACTCCGCCTGAGAGTTCAACCAGTACTCAGGCTCGGTGTCAAAGTAGTCGGACAGTCGATTTGCGAGGTCAGTGGTGACCGCAGTGCGGCCGGTGCGAAAGCGCTCCAGAGTTGAGCTTGGCACGCCGATGGCAAGAGCCAGTCGGTAGATAGAGAGGTGTCGCGGCTCGAGGAAATTATCGTTCAAGATAGAACCAGGGTGCACAGGATGCGTGCTCAAAATATTTACTCCTTATTTCATCGCTTCACTGGCATACGTTGTTTCCGCTTTGCCCTTCGCTTGAGCTCGAAAGCTCGAACGACCAGTTACCGCCGTTCGTCGAAAAGTATAAGGAGCGCCCGCTCAAAATGCATCCGGACATTTAACCTCCCAAAACATGTGGTTTTCAGGGGTACAGACACCCCCACTGTCCGAACGCTCCATAAATATTCCTATTTCTGTGGACATTTCCACATTGTCGGAAGCCACATGTACTCGGCTAGAACCGCAGGTACCGCAGCCTCTATAGGGCTCAATCCGCCATCGGCGCTACCATCTAGTGCATGACTACGACCACGCCATCCTCCGAGCCCGCCGTCGTCTTCGAGCTCACCGGCGACACGGTGACTATTACCGCAGATGGGCTCCGTCTTACCCACACCATCAACACGGCTAGCACCGCCCCCGCGAAGCCCCTCCCGCTTGCCGACGTTGCCGAGGTCGCATCGGCAAGTAAAAACGGTGTCTACACTCCGGCCAACCGCTTCTTCCCCGGCACGGTAGACCTCGGAGTAGCTTTGCCAAAGGCTCGTGTGATGTCTCATCGCCAGGCAGCAGCGCAGTTGCTGGCAGACCTCATGGCGGAGATGGCCAAGAATCCGGAGTTCTACAGTTCAGCTGATGCTTTTACTTCCACGTTGATGCCGTGGATGGCACAGCGCGCGGCGGTCACCGAAGGCGTGAGTGTGGTTGAGGGCGCGGGCGACGTCGTAAAGCACTCTGTGCCTTTTGCGCCGCTTCCTTCGGGGGATGAGGTTGCGGTGTCGGACATCGCACCGTTTGCGGCGTTCGATGTAGAGACAGCGAACGAAGACACCGGCTCGATTATTCAGCTTGGCGTTGCGGTCGTGCGTGGCGGGAAGGTGACGGAGCGTTATTCCTGGATGTGCCGTCCGCCAAAGGGGTTGGAGTATTTTGATGAAGCCAATGTCGCGATTCATGGCATCACGGCAGCAGATGTGGCCGGTGAGCCGTCATTTCCGGAGCAGCTGGCGAAGTTTGTTGACGTCGTCGGGGATTTGGACGTAGTTGCTCACAATGCGCGGTTTGATTTCACAGCCCTGTCGCGGGCGTGCCGGGCGGAAAGCATTCCAGCACCGAAGTTGAATTTTGCGTGTACTTATATGTGGGCTCGGCAGATGCAGTTGGGGCTGCCCAACTTGAAGCTGCCGACGTTGGCGGAGGCCGCGGGAGCGTCACTGGAGAATCATCATGATGCGACGGCGGATGCGGTCGCATGTGCTGAGGTAGCGCTGTGGTTGATGGAGCACCAGCGCGCGACATCGGTGGCTGATTTGAGCAAGAAGGTCTCGCTGAGCTTGGGCCAGATTGGCAGTGGACGAGTGCGGATGGTGCGCTATGACCCGTCTGGTGTCGCCAGCACTGGAGCCGGAACCAACGCGGGCACTGGTGCTAGTGCTGGTGCGCAGTCCGGCAGTTCCACGCCGTCACGTCGGCCGCGTCGCAATGCGAAATGGGATGCAGCCAAGACACCGGACACCATTCCAGACCCGAATCCGGACGCGGATCCAAGCGGCCTTCTGTACCAGCAGCGTGTGACACTGACGGGCGATTTTGCACCGTATGACAAGGGTTTTCTGTGGGACAAGATTGCCTTTGCAGGTGCGAATATCAATAAGGGTGTTACGAAGAAAACGACCATATTGGTCGCCGGTCCGTGGGATTCGGTGACGTCGAAGGAGAAGAGGGCTCGACAGCTGCAGGCCGAAGGCCAGGAAATCCAGATTTGGAGCGAGAAGGAGCTCTTCACTGCACTCGGGCTGAATCCGGAAGAGGATGGCGCGTCCGAAGCAGGAGGCACTGTGGAAGGGACGCCTAGCGCCAGCGACGGAAACAACTCCAGTGAGTCGGTTCCGCTGTTTGGTTCCACTTCCCTGCCCGGCGATGACGGAATGCCGCCCTTCTAGGCCACGTTCACGGGAAGAAATTCGCATTCGGAAGGCGGGCGCAGGCTCTGGGGCTAGCTGCTGCCACAGCGGTCAGGCAGCAGCTTTTCCTGGTGGGCGGTATAAAGGGGAACATGAGTCGCCGACCAATTACGTCCACCTACCGTCTCCAACTCCGTGGCCCCAAGGCCGATCCAAACGGGCGCGCTTTCACGTTCGCTGACGCGGCTGAACAGGTCGGCTACTTGGCAGACCTCGGAATTTCACACCTGTATCTGTCGCCTATCCTCACTTCCGTACCGGAGTCGAACCATGGCTACGATGTCATCGATCCGACGACTGTGAACCCGGAGCTCGGCGGCATGGAAGAGCTGCAGAAGCTCGCGCAGGTGGCGCACAAGGCCGGTCTGGGCATCATTATCGACCTGGTACCGAACCACCTCGGTGTTGAGGAACCCAAGCTCAATGCCTGGTGGTGGGACGTTCTGACCTATGGCAAGGATTCTCAGTTCGAGCCATACTTCGACATCGACTGGCACGAGGACAACGGTGCCAACGGCAAGATGGGGTTGCCGATTCTGGGCTCCCTGGAAGATATCGACAAGCTGGAGCTCGACACCTCTGGCGATGACCCACTTCTGCGCTACTACGACAATGAATTCCCGGTGCGCCCTGGAACCGAGGACGGCACCCCGCAGGAAGTACATGATCGCCAGGCCTATCGCCTGATGTACTGGAAGGACGGGGTCATTGGCTACCGTCGATTCTTCAGCGTCAACGGTCTGGCCGGCATCCGCCAGGAAAATCCGGTGGTATTCGAGCACACACACCGCATCATCCGCGAGCTGCTGGCTGCGGACATCATTGACGGTGTCCGCATTGACCACCCGGATGGTCTCAGCAACCCATTCGGATACCTCAGTGAGCTGCGCCGTCTACTCGGCGATGACAAGTGGCTGGTTATCGAGAAGATTCTGGGTGCCGAAGAGCCACTGGATCCAAGGCTCCAGGTTGACGGCACCACGGGTTACGACGCCCTGCGTGAGTTCGACAATGTCTTCGTCAACCGCGACTCCCGAGACGCCATGAGCATGTTGGCTCTGCAGCAGTCCGGCTCAACCTGGGACAAGACTGCCGTGCAGGCAACTGCGCAGGCTCTCAAGCACGATGTCGCTGCTCACGAGCTGGCTGCGGAGGTCCGTCGTCTAGCGCGGGCTCTGCGCCGGGACAACTGGTCTATCAGCGGCACCAGCGTCAGCGATGAAGTGCTTATCGACACCATCTGCAAGCTGGTCGCTGCAATGCCTGTCTACCGTTCGGACTATGTCTCCCTGTCGCGAGTGGCTTCCACGGTCATTGGTGAAATGGCAGCGCGTTTCCCCTCGCGCGTCTTTGCTCTCGACCTCATTTCGACAGGTTTGGTAGCCGGTGGTGAGGCCGCCACGCGGTTCGCGCAGGTCTGTGGTGCGGTCATGGCAAAGGGTGTCGAAGACACCACCTTCTACCGCGCCTGCCGCCTGATCAGCCTAAACGAAGTCGGCGGTGATCTCGGTCGCTACGGCATGTCGGCAGCGGAATTCCACCTGTTGCAGTCGGAACGTGCTCGCCTCTGGCCACGAACGATGACCACGCTGTCTACTCACGACACCAAGCGCGGCGAAGATGTCCGCGCCCGCATTCTCCAGCTCTCCGATGTCTCCGGCGACTGGGCTGAAAATGTCCGCAACTGGATGGCCATCACCCCCGCCCCGGACGATGCCACCGGCTACTTCCTGCTGCAGAACATCATCGGAGTCTGGCCGACCGACGGCGTAATTACCGATGAACTGCGTGAACGCCTCCACGACTACACCATCAAGGCCATCCGCGAGGCAGATGTGCACACCTCCTGGACGGAGCCGGTCGAGGAGTTCGAACTCGGCATCCGCAGCTGGATCGACGCGCTTCTCGACGGCCCCCTGACCGACTCCATCACAGAGTTCGTCCGCTCCATTGCGCCAGCTGCCCTGACCACGTCTCTGTCGCGCAAGCTCCTCCAGCTTGTCGGCCCCGGCATCCCCGATACCTACCAGGGGACGGAGTTCACAGAGGACTCCCTGGTTGATCCCGACAACCGCCGCTTCGTCGACTACGATGCGCGCGTCGCGGCGCTGGATAAGGTTGCCCGCGATGAGGTCACGTCGGTGACTAAGAGTCCAGAGCACCCAGCTGAGCTGCCGGAGGACTTTACGGATGCCGATGCGGACGTCGCAAAGCTGATGGTGACTCACCACGGCGTGAAGCTGCGTGCGGAGCGCCCGGAGTCCTTCGTCGGCGGTGCCTACCAGCCAGTATTTTCCGTCGGTGTGGGTGAGCGCCATCTGGTCGGTGCAGCGCGTGGACCGAAGGGCGAGCCGGAAGATGTTATCGCGCTGGTGACGCGCCGTCCGCTGGGGCTGCAGCGCGAAGGCGGTTGGGGCGACACTACAGTGACACTTCCCAAGGGATTCTGGACCGACCGTTTCACCGGCCATACCTGGTCGGGTACCATCGCCGTGGCTTCTCTGTTCAGCTCCTTCCCAGTAGCACTGCTGGTACGCGAGGACGATGACGACTAATCGGATGAAGGATTCGCTTGCCGACGATTCCCGCGAGCAGAACCGCAAGGCTCAGTTGGCGGAGGATCGAGAGGTTACACGTGCGCTGCAGTCGAAGTACGACTCGTGGGCAACTCGGAACCCCACTGCCGCGCAGGACTTTGTCGATGCGATTAAAGAGATTCTCTCCGATGCCGGTTTGGCCTTTGACAATGTCACAGCGCGGGTGAAGTCTTTCCGCTCATTGCGGCAGAAGGCCCTGCGTCGTGAAGCGGACGGCAGCTACGTCTACCCTGACCCGTGGCACGATATCCACGACATCATCGGCGTGCGTGTAACCACGTACCATTCGACGGAGATTCCCGCGATTATGGATGCGCTGGGAGATTCGCTGACTGTGCTGCGCACGATTGACAAGACCGCGGAGACACGAATCAGCGGCCGGTTGGGATACGGCTCCCAGCACTTGATCTGCAAGGTGTCGACGGCGGCACCAGCAGAGCTAACTCCATATGCGGACATGCAGTTTGAGGTGCAACTGCGCACGGTTCTGCAGCATGCATGGGCAGAGTTTGAACACGATATTCGCTACAAGGCCCCTGAAGGAGCGACAGACCCGCGGATTGATAGGGCCTTTGCGCTGGCCGCTGGTCTTATTGAGCTCGCGGACCAGCAGTTCGACCAAGTCGTTGCCGTGCTGGAGGAATCTGCACCCGACAATTCCGCGAATGGAGAGGGCGAACAGCCCTCAGTTCCGGCAAAGACGACCGCCGATGACATTGTGGTAACTGAGGAAACCCTACCCGGTGTGCTGACGATACTGCTTCCAGATGCACCCCGCTCAAAATCAGAGCACTACGGCTGGGCAGAAGAGCTGCTCGAACGCAATGGCATTCGCACTGTCGGGCAGCTGCGAGAGCTACTTAATCCGCAGCGCCTCAGCGCGGTAAGCAAGGCCATGAAGTACCGCTTTAACCCAGGTCATGTTCGTGTTATCGATGACCTACTACTAGCGGCTCGCGGCGACAAGCACATTAAGGCCACTGCGGATACCAGCCATAACCCGAAGCGTCGACCAGCTCGTTTGCGCGCACGATTACAGCAACTAGCGGAGGCCGGGATGCCTATGAGCGACGTCCCCGAAGACGATCGAGCTGACGGCGATCGCGCTTCGTAGGCCGCCCGGCACCGCGGTCGCGCATCGGCATCGAGGCGAGAATCTCCCTCGGAGGCGGCGGCGGAGAGTGGTCAATATAGCACTGCCTGGCCGCCGGAGCTCCGACCCGCTTCTTCACCGTCTTGGTGACCTCAACAATGTGTTCGCGGTGGTTTGCCCACAATCGCACTCTGTCCCCTGGGACGACTAGAACTGAGGGTTTCACGGCTTCGCCGTTGACTTTGACGTGGCCGCCACGGCACGCATCTGCGGCCAATGAGCGCGTTTTCAGCAACCTGACCGCCCAAATCCAGGCATCGATACGCACTGGTTCGGTAGACAATTGCTGCTGAGCAGGCATTTACTGCGGATCCTTGTAGTTCACAATCCGCTGAACCTTTTGCCAATTGAGAAAACCACCGACCAGGCCGACCACTGCCAGGATGAGGAATAGAGACATGCTTCCGGCAAGAAGTCCGAGCACTGCACCGCCGACGACACCGCTGCCTGCCCACACAACGGCATTGCGGGAGTACTTTCGCACCGCGTTCTTGCGGAGCTCAATGGGATTCTGAGATTGGGGCTGAAGATAGCTCATGGGGTACATATTAGAGTGTTCTGGTCGCACTGACGCATCGCCTAAGTCGATGGGCCATACAATTCGGGATAAATCCCACCAGAGAAGGCAAACTTGCTAAATATTCCTATTTGGGTAGGTAAATAACACAATGGCGTAGCTAGGTTGCTAAAGTTAGCCCTATGTCAGAAACTGTCCGCCCCCGCCACCGCATGGTCGACCGCGTTGCGGCGATCCTCGAACTCGTTGCACGCTCTAACGAAGGCCTAACTCTCACTGACATCGCCCACACGCTGAACTATCCGCTCAGTACCACGCAGGGCCTTGTCAACGGTCTGACCGTTACTGGTTACCTTGACGAGTCCAACAAGCGATACACGCTCGGCATGGCACCGTTTCTGCTCAATGTCATGGCCGGTCGTCGCATGGTCAACGTTCCAACGGCCGAGCTAGAAGCGATTCACAACGAAACTGGACTGATTACCGTGCTGGCGCTGCCAGTTGGTGGCAAACTTTTCTACCTTAAAACCGTCGGCGAATCCATGCGCTACCAGTACCTGACGGAGAACTTCCTGCCGCGCTCACTGCTGCGCACCTCTGCAGGTTGGGTTTTGATGAGTCGGTTTGAAAAGCGCGAACTGTGGTCCTACCTGAACTCCGCGCGGCCCGAAGACCAGGTTTATGTGGATGATTTCCTCCGCCAGGCCGGGGAAATCGCAGAGACCGGAGTTTGTGCTGCCCCGGGTATTGCTGAGGGCGGTGGCGTTGACGGTGTCTCTATCGCAGTGGAGGAAGACGGTGCTACTGTCGCGGCGGTCTGCGTCTTCGGTCGGCCGGAAAAGATTGCGGAAAACAAGGACGAACTGGTGGAAATTCTCAAGCGCCATCGCGGTGCACACAACGGCGAGGAATCCCCGAACCAGGGGTAGTGGCTGTTAGGCGCGCAGCTCCCACCAGATTTCGCCACCGTCCGTAGAGGGCTCGCTAGCTCCCTTAGTTAGCGCCTGCATTTCTCCGTCAAGCTGGGCAATCCCCTCGGCAGTCACCGCGATGGAAAACTCCACGTTCTGGCCCCACCGGGTTTCCACAATCTCGTAGCCACGAGCACGCAATTCTGCCTCGATGCGTCCCGCATCTGCAGCGGAAACACTCACTACTCTCAAGGCTCTTTGCACACGCCGCATGCGGGTGACTTTCTCTAGACACTCTGAGACCGAATCCGAATAGGCCCTCACAAGCCCACCCGTGCCCAACTTGATGCCGCCAAAATAGCGAATCACTACTGCGGTGACATTCGTCATTCCAGAGCCCTGCAGCACATCGAGCATCGGGCGACCTGCCGTACCACCGGGTTCACCGTCATCTGAGGATCGCTCCACGCGATTTCCCCCGACGACCTCATGAATGTATGCGCTGCAGTGGTGGCGAGCATCCGGGTACTCCGCCTTGGCCAAATTGATGACCTCTCGGGCGCTGCCTTCGTCGTCGCCACGCGCGATCCACGTAATGAAGCGCGATTTCTTAATCTCGATTTCATGCGTGACGATGTCACCGTCGGCGGGGACAATCAGCTCGATGTCACGCTGATTCTGCGTCGCTTCGGTCGAAGTGGATGGCTCGGTGGTCATAGTGTCCATTGTTGCGTATGGGCTTCGGGCACGCCCAATCACCGTCGGTCGCTACTATCTCGACCTCACCCTACTATCTCGACCTCACCTTGGGCTCACCTCAAATCCGCAGTGTTCGAAAAAGTTTCACTGTGCCAATCCGCTGACTGACCTACCATGGTGCTCATGAGCAACTACCGAGTATGGGCCCCGTACGCTTCCGAAGTCCGTCTGTTGTTGGGTAATCCTGACGCTCCTGCGATTTTTGATATGCATCCAATCGCTGATGCCACCCATGGCTACGGCGCCAACTCTGGTTGGTTCGAAGCTGATGTGGCTCGCACACCGGGGGATCGCTACGCATTTTCGCTGCGGGCACATGCGGGATACGGCGCGCCTGACGGCGAGTCGGGGGACGGCTCCTCCCCCGCTGTCGGCGACTGGACAATACCGCTGCCCGATCCGCGTTCCCAGTCCCAGCCAGATGGCCCGCATGGTTTCTCCCAGGTTGTCGACCTAGGTGCCTATAAGTGGAAGGACTCGACCTGGTCAGGACGGATTCTGCCAGGAGGTCTGATTTATGAGCTGCATGTGGGCACCTTCAGCGATTCTGGTGATTTCGAAGGTTTGCTGGAACATCTAGACCACCTGATTGAGCTGGGGGTAACACACATTGAGCTGATGCCAGTGCAGCCTTTCGGCGGTGACCGTAATTGGGGCTATGACGGTGTGTCCTGGCACAGTGTGCACGAGGGCTACGGTGGCCCGCAGGGACTACAGAAGCTGATTGATGCCTGCCACCGCAAGGGTTTGGCCGTCATTCTTGATGTGGTCTATAACCACTTCGGTCCGGACGGCAACTATGTGGGATTTTTCGGGCCCTACACCGCTGGTGGTTCGACGGGTTGGGGTGAGGTTGTCAATCTCACCGGCGACAACTCTGATGAGGTGCGTGCGTACATTTTGGATGCGGTACGCCAATGGTTGGTGGACTACCACGTCGACGGTCTGCGCCTGGATGCGGTCCATGCCCTGCATGACGAGGGCGCATTCCACATTCTGGAGCAGATGCAGGTTGTCGCAGACACTGTCGCAGCTGAGACTGGTATTCCGCGTTCCTTGATTGCAGAGTCCGATCAAAATGATCCGCGCTTGGTCCGCCCGCGGGCTGCCGGTGGCTTTGGCCTCAACGCTCAGTGGGATGATGACGTCCACCATGCGCTGCACACGTTGATCTCTGGTGAAGACCACGCCTACTACTCGGACTTTGGTTCGGTGGAAGCGCTGGCTAGCGCTTTGGAAACCGGCTTCTGGCATACGGGCACAATGTCGACATTCCGCGGTCGTACTCACGGCCGCCCCTTTGACCTGTCTGTCCAGCCCATGCATGCTTTTGTAACGTACACGACCACGCATGATCAAACGGGTAACCGCGCTGTCGGCGACCGTCCGTCGATGAACCTCACCCCGGCGCAGCAGGTTTTAAAGGCAGCAGTTATCGCCTGCAGTCCTTTCACCCCGATGCTCTTCCAAGGTGAGGAATGGGGCGCCTCTACCCCGTTTGCTTTCTTCTGTTCCCATGAAGATCCGGAGCTGCAGCGGCTCACGCGCGAAGGACGACTACGTGAGTTTGCCCGTGCCGGGTGGGATCCGAAGGAGGTATCCGATCCATCGGATCCAGAGACCTTCCACCGCTCGAAGCTCAATTGGCAGGAGGTTTCGGAGGACTCGCACGCCACTATTCTGGCGGCCTACCGCGATCTCTTCGCGCTGCGGAAGTCCCACCCGTCGCTTCGCACGCCGTGGTCGGCATCTGTGGTGACCGAGTATGACGAGGACAATCGTTGCCTTGTCGTTGTGCGCAGCCAGGATGAGCGCGAAATGGGGGCCCGAAACTCGGATGCCTTTGAAACTGTCGCTTTGGTTGCGAATTTCTCCGACGCCGAAACCAGCGTCAGCCTGGATTCCGAGTTCGGCTCCGCCCACCTGCTGCACACTTTTGAAGACGCAGCAGCCAGCATCGTCAATGACGAAGCTGCTGGTCCCGAAATCTCGCTTCCAGCGTGGGGCTACGCTGTCGTCTCGCTCAGCTAGTCAGACAGGCTAGTCCTCCGCGTCAGCCGTGCCTTCAGGATCCGCGTCGGCCGCAGCGTCGGCCGCAGCGTCAGCATCAGCTTCGACATCAGCACCCGTCTCGGGTGCTGGCCACGGCAGCTCGGTGACATCACCGTGGAGGACGTGAGCCACCAACGCATCGGCGATGAGAATATCGCTCATCACCAAAGTCGGAACCAGGTCCGCCAGCTGAGCCCACATCGGAATCAGCTCACGGACAGCGGCGACACTGGCATCAGAGTTCTCAGCCTGAGTACGAGCCAATACGCGAGCAGCCACTGCAATAAGTAGCGAAGTGCCTGGCACCAGAGTCCAGTGCAGCGAAGGGTCATCCGCATCGATGCCGTCGAGCTTGTGGAAGCGCACATTGACCGCCTTGCGCAGTCGCGGTGATGCCTTCGACACCGTCTTGAACAACACCCGAGAGGCGGCGGCAAGCTGGGTCATCACACCGGATTCCACAATCTCAGCACGATTGCGTACCACTTCGTAGATTGCTGTGAAGCGAGCGTCATCGTCGGTCAGCGGACCCGGGACCATGCGGTACGGATCAAAGACCTGCGACAAAATAGCACTGGCCTGTGCTTCCGGCAGCGAGGTAATCTGCACCGAGCTCTGGTCGATAGTGGCGGACTCCAGAGTGGTGTCCTGGCCGCTGGCAGCAATGTCCAGCAGTCCCTGGCCACCAGTTGTGCGCAGGTAATCCAGCTGACGAGAACGGTCCACGCTCTCATCAGTGAGATCCGCCAATGCTGCCAATGCACCGAGCCACGGCACACGGCGACGCCCCGGCACCGGCTTGGTGGCACTGAAGTCTCCCAGCACGAGTCCGGAGGCGATAAACATACCCGGCTGATCGTCGAGCGCAATGACTGAACGGTTCAACGCAGCCAGACCTGCGCGGGGTTCAGCACACAGGATTGCACCCAACCTAGGTGCGGCCAGCAGCGGATTCGCCTGCGCCATGTCGGTTGCACGACCAGCGCGCAAGGTCGCCAGCAGCGTCCACAAACGTGCGAGCTGATCCTGATTTAGCTCGCCCCACAGTTCCTGCGCGCGAGCAACGGGATCGGTGTCCTCGCCATCGAGGTCAACAGCCTCGGCATCATCGACGTGATGCAGAATGGTCGACCCGGCCGCCGGCCACTGCGGGTGGCGTTCCTTCTCCACACCGAGAGTCACCTGCGCGACAAATGGGCCAAGGCCGCGGAGCTCGTCGGGAAGCTCGCATTCAGCCTCCACGACTTCCAGAGCGACGGGTTCACGCCACGGCTGACCGGCAGCCCAGAGCCACAGAGTCATCGGCAAGTGCGAAACATCGTCCGCGACATCAACCTCGATGATGTCAGTGGCTTCATCATTGAAGGCAATCTGGCGGATGGCATTGCGGGAGGAAGCCTCCACCAGCGGTACAGACAGGCGCTTACGTCCCGTCACACGTGTCCAGTCCAAACTGATGCGCAGAGCCTTCAGCAGGGAGATACGGTCAGCGAACTTGCCGAACTCCGCGTAGCCAGTATCGCCGAATCGCTTGATGGGGACGCGGCAGATGTCGCGCTCACCGCTGGAAACTGCAACATGCGCATGGCGCAACTCACCCGGAGCATTGACGACAATCTTGCCGAAGGCATCGACACGCTTGGGACGAGTGACCAATGTAGTGGTGCGGCGGGCGACGGATTCGTCGGCAAGCGGAACCTCAAACTGCAGCGTGCCTGGCGTGACCTGCAACTGCAGCCATGCGCCCTCGTCGGTGGAAAGCTCGACGGCACCGGTGACTTCGTCCGCCCCGAGGCGCACGATAGCGGGCTCGGCATTAAGCGGCTTTTCGCCGGAGACAACGCGGATGTCAGCGGGGCTCAGACCGTCGACGGTTGGGATGCGGAAGCCGTCACCACCACCGCTGTAAGTGATCGTAAGGTCTGCCTGCTCCGCAATGGCGAAGTGCTTCTGGAAGCTGCGGCCACGCGGATTGACCAGGCGAACCACGAACTCGCCGACCCACGGATAATCGTCATCGGTAAGAATCTCAACCTCGCCACCCGCGGCGGGTACGTCAAGGTCATAGACCATGACGGAATCCGTGGTAAACGCACCATAGCCGCCAAAATCGGTGACGATGGCGCGCCAGGACTCGTCCTTACCGGACAGCGTCGGCGGGAACACAGCGACCGGACCACCGGCGTAAACCGGGGTGCCGTAGGCAGACACGGTGCCGTCGAGACGCGCGTGGGGCATGGTCATTCGCGGTTGACGCTGCGGTGACGCTGACCGAACCTCGCCCGCCGCCCCGGACCGACGAACCTGAACTGCATGAACATCGCGAAGATCGATCTCAGCGACTTGCCACAGCTTCCAGTTAAATGGGCGCGGGTCCGATAGCAATGGCACCTCAGCACCCGTGACGGGGTCAACGAGTGTGGCATCAACCGGGTAGACCACCGTAGCGGACGTCGAGTGTAGCGAGACCTTGTCTGTGACCGACTGACCGTCGGCACCGAAAATGAGAATCGGGTCCTCAGTGCTAATCGCCGGAACTCGCCAGTGCTTCTCATCGCCGATTTCCACCAGCACATCGCGCACCGGCTCATCGATGGTCACCACTGGACGCGGCAGCGAATCCTGCAGGCCCACCACCGGGGTCGTTGCTACCGTGCCGCCGAAGGTGACACGCCAGGTCCGCCCCGCCGGATCCAGCGGCGTCGGTAGCTGTACGCCAACGGTCTGCGTCAGCTCATCGAAGTACAGCTGCGGGCGTCCGGTCGTTGCCACCACGCCCACGGCTTCACGACGATTCGCAGTACCCGCCGGGCGCATACGCAGCTCTTCACGTGCAGCGGCCACCAGCATGGGCGGAAGGCCCGCATCGAGCTGACCGAGTTCTTCCCGAGCCTCCCAGTTGGCCGGATCAGCGGCGGTGGCAATGGCGTAGCCGAGGGTTGCCTTAAACAACTTGTGCGCCTGACGAGGTGCCGTCCTGGCCAACTGACGCAGCGCCAGCGGATAGACACCATCTTCGGCCTCTGCTATTTCGGTCAGCAGCCCTTCGAGCAGCGGATGTACCTTCGACAACGCCTGTACCAGGTCATTGGCCGAAGGATTGGTCAGCTCCGCTACCCCGGCAAGTTCCTCGCAGCGCTCGATAATCAGTGGCATCACCGATAGCTGCACACCCGCGTGCAGCAGAAGCACCTGTGCCGCTTGCTGCAGCTCATCCGAATCGGCCTGGTCGCTGTCGACGTCGTTAGGCAAACCGGCATTTGTCAGCATCGTCGGCACAGCGGCGGCGAGGTGCGAGATGAGCGCGCCGGTAGTGTCAGCGTCTGGATCCAGCTGCAGAGCCGCCGGCCAGTCCAGCCACATTTCGCTTGCCGACGCAACACGCGCGGCGCGCCCTACCAGCGAGGCAAGGGTGACCAGCGGGTGATTGTCAACGACGCTCTTCGCAGCATCAATATCGGCAGCGGTACCACCAGCCAGATGATGGGCCAGGAGCGTTCCCAAGAAGCGGTCGATACGCTCAACCTCGTCCATCGACAGCCCTGACCAGACAAACAATGGCTCAACTTTGGCCTGTGTGGCAGATTCCAGCAGCCCTGGAATCCGGGTGGCCAGATCCTGCTCTGCGGCAGCCAGCCACATTTCGACAATCACGGTATTTTCCACTCGGACACCCTGGTCGACACTGCTTGCCCCAGTCATTGTGGGTGGACGCTCCCTTTCGCTACAAAGCTTGCTCGAAAAGATTCATTTAATTAATGGACCTGGGAGGACTCCCTCGGGAGTTTCCCAGCTGGACCCAGCAAGTCTAGGTCAAAAAGTCATACTCTGGTGTGCCGGGCACTAGTCGGCGACACTTCAGCGGCGAGGCATCCATGCGTGCGAGCAATTCATCGAGGTCAGAGGCATGACGTAGCTCAATACCGACGAGGGCCGCACCAGTTTCGCGGTTGTTGCGCTTGAGATACTCGAACTGCGAGATGTCGTCATCCGGTCCGAGAACATCGCTGAGGAACATACGCAGCTGGCCGGGCTTCTGCGGGAAGTTCACCAGGAAGTAGTGCTTGAGGCCGCGGTAGACCAGCGAGCGCTCCATGATCTCGGCATAGCGCAGCACGTCGTTGTTGCCACCCGAGATGATGCAGACAACAACCTCGTCCGGCTCAAACTGCATCTGCTCCAGAGCTGCCACAGACAGCGCACCGGCGGGCTCCGCGATAATCCCTTCGTTCTGGTAGAGATCCAACTGGGCCTCACAGACGGCACCTTCCGGCGCAATCATCGGATGAACGCGGTTGCGGTTGGCCTCCAGGATGTGCCAGGGTAGGTCACCAAAGCGGGCCACCGCGGCGCCGTCGACGAACGGATCGGTGTGCCCCAACGTAATCGGGCCGTTGTTCTCCAGGGCTGCGCGCATGCAGGCCGCGCCCGCAGGTTCCACGCCCATGACCTGGGTGTTCGGCGACATATCCGACAGGTAAGAGGTGACACCGCTGAGCAGGCCACCGCCGCCGACCGGTACGCAGATGGTATCCAGAGTCAACCCCTGACCGGAGAGCTGCGCAATGATTTCAGCTGCGACAGTGCCTTGTCCGACGATGGTGTTGAAAGAGTCGAATGGCTCCACCATGGTGGCACCAGTGCGCTGTGCGTCGGCACGAGCAGCAGCGGCGGCCTCATCGAAGGAGTCTCCGACAACGACAATTTCAACGGCATCGCGGCCGTGGTAAGCGATACGGTCGCGCTTCTGCTTCGGCGTGGCATTGGGCACATAGATGCGCCCCTTAATACCCAGCTGACGGCAGGCATATGCCACGCCTTGAGCGTGGTTTCCTGCAGATGCCGCAACGACGCCTGCTGCCCGCTCTTCGTCGGTGACCTGAACCATGGCGTTGTAGGCACCGCGAATCTTGTACGAGCGCACGTCCTGGAGGTCTTCCCGCTTGAGGAATACCTTAGCGCCGGTGATTTCGGAAAGACGTGGGCTGAACTGCAGCGGAGTGGCCGCAATAACCGAAGAAATTCGTGCCTGCGCAATCTGAATATCGGCCGCGTGGACAAGTCGGCGTTCGGTCTGGGAAGCAGGCACAGAATTCTCACTCATGAGCTATGACTCTACTCGGTCATACAATCGGTTGCGACAATCAGGGCCGCGATGAGCTACCCCAAAATGCTGGCCCCAATCGTCGCCTTCAGATCACCAATCAAGCTGGCGTCCCGGTCGACCCGCAAGTGCTCGCCGAGAACCAAAGTGGTGTGGGAATCACCGTCGACAAGCTTGAGGTAGACGTCCGAGTCGCCGGGATTGTCCAACAGGACTGACTTCAGCTTGGCAATCATCTCCGGTGTGCACTGATCAGTGCGCATGGTCAGACGCAGCGGCGCCGACGTGGAGCCATTGCGGCCGAGATCCGGCAGCTTCAGGTCATCACAGACCACACTCATGCGGTCATCGCGGTACTGAACACGAGCACGAATAAGCACGATGGCGTCTTCAGCAATGCTGGTGGCAATCATCGCGTATGTACGAGCAAAAGCCATGACTTCCACGCGCGCGCCGTTGTGGTCCTCAATACCGATAATCGCCCAGGGCTGACCGTTCTTATTCACGCGGCGGTCAACGCTGGAGACAATGCCACCAATAGTGATTTCGGTGTTGTTAGCGACCTCCCCACCGACGACCGTGGTCAAAGCGGTATCGGTCTGTGCGGCCAGCGATTCTTCGAACCCATCGAGTGGATGACCGGAGACATAGAGGCCCAGCATTTCTCGTTCCAGGGTCAGCTCGTGCTTGCGATCCCACTTTTCATCCGGCACACGGATTTCAAAGATGCTCTCCGAACCGGTGTCCTCTTCGCCACCAAAGCCAGCAAACAGGTCGAACTGTCCCTTGTCTGCAGCCTTCTTGGTCGACAGCACCGAGTCAATGGCTTCTTCGTGAATGAGCGCAAGGCCCTTTCGTGGGTGCCCAAGCGAGTCGAAAGCGCCAGCCTTAATCAGCGACTCGGTGATGCGCTTGTTACATGGCAGCGTTTCAATCTTGTCCAGGTAGTCCGAGAAGGACGTGAACTTGCCCTTCTCCTCGCGCGTCTTCACAATCGACGCGACCACATCATGGCCAACGTTGCGGATAGCGCCGAGGCCGAAGCGAATATCTTCACCGACCGGCTCGAAATCCATACCCGACTCATTGACATCCGGCGGCAGCACCTTAATGCCAAGGTGGCGACAGTCCGACAGATAAATAGCCAGCTTGTTCTTATCATCCGCCACCGAGGTCAACAGCGCCGCCATGTACTCAGCGGTGTAGTTGGCCTTCAAGTACGCGGTCCAATAGGACACCAGGCCGTAGCCCGCCGCGTGAGACTTGTTAAACGCGTACGAGGCGAAGGGCAGAATAATATCCCACAGCTTCTGGACAGCATCCTTGGAAAAACCATTTTCCAACATGCCGCCTTCGAAGTTCACGAACTCCTTGGCCAGCACCTCGGGCTTCTTCTTACCCATGGCCTTACGGAAACCATCTGCTTGGCCCGCGGTGTAATTCGCCAGCTTTTGCGAGATTTTCATGATCTGCTCCTGGTACACGATCAGGCCGTGTGTTTCTTCCAGGATTTCCTTCAGCTGCTCATCCAGTTCCGCGTGGATGGCGTTATAAGGCTTGCGACCATTCTTAATATCCGCGTAGTCAAAGTGCGCGTTCACACCCATCGGTCCCGGACGGTACAGCGCCAGCGAAGCCACGATGTCGTCAAAGCCCGTTGGCTGCATGCGCTTGAGCAGCTCACGCATGCCGCCACCATCGAGCTGGAACACACCGAGGGTGTCGCCGCGCGACAGCAGCTCATAGACCTTCGGATCATCGGTCTGAAGGTCATCGAGCAGAACTGTCTCGCCTCGGTTGGACTTGATGTGCTCAATACAGTCACCGATAACCGTCAGGTTTCGAAGACCTAGGAAGTCCATCTTCAACAGACCGATAGCCTCACACGCCGGATAGTCCCAGCCAGTGATGATCGCGCCGTCAGCCTGTCGCTTCCACATGGGGATGTGATCCAAAAGTGGCACCGACGCCATCACCACGGCACAGGCGTGCACGCCGGTCTGCCTAACGACGCCTTCGAGACCACGAGCCGTCTCGTAAATTCGAGCCACATCCGGATCGGTTTCAATAAGCTGTCGGACCTCGGCGGCCTCGCCGTAGCGTGGGTGCTCCGGGTCGACAATACCGCTCAGCGGAATGTCCTTAGCCATAATCGCAGGTGGCAGCGCCTTAGTAATGCGGTCTGCAATCTGGTAACCCGGCTGACCGAACTGCACACGCGCCGAGTCCTTCAGAGCCTGCTTGGTCTTCACCGTACCGAAGGTGACCACCTGCGCTACCTTGTCTTCGCCCCAGCGATCGGCCGCGTAGCGAATCATTTCATCGCGGCGGCGGTCATCGAAGTCGATATCGATATCCGGCGCGGACGGACGCTCTGGGTTCAGGAATCGCTCGAAGAGAAGGCCGTGCTCAATCGGGTCGATATTGGTGATCCACGTCGCGTATGCAACCAGAGAACCGGCAGCGGAACCACGCCCCGGACCAACCTTGATTCCTACCTCACGGGCATGCCGAATCAGCTCCGCGACGATAAGGAAGTACGACGGGTAGCCCTTACCGTCAATAACCTCAATTTCGTACTCCGCGCGCCGGATGTACTCCTCCGGTACCTCGCGGCCCTCAAAGCGCTTGCGCAGCCCCTCCATCACGTTGTGGTGCAGCCATGTCGTCGGCGTTTCCCCTTCCGGAACGTCCGCCTTCGGCATGCGGTCGTGCGGGTGCTCTTCCCACAGCTCGTCGTAGTCCTCGACGCGTTCCGCGATGAGCAGCGTGTTATCGCAGGCACCCGGAACTAGATGATCCCAGGTCGCGCGCATTTCTTCGGCGGACTTAATAAAGTAGCCATCACCGTCGAACTTAAACCGGTCCGGGTCATTGAGCGTCTTGCCCGTCTGCACACAGAGCATGGCCTCGTGAGCCTTGGCCTGGTCACGGGTAACGTAGTGGCAGTCATTCGTAACCAGTGGCGGCAAGTTCAGCTTCCGGCCAATCTCCAGTAGCTCACTGCGCACACGGGTCTCAATATCCAGCCCGTGATCCATCAGTTCAAGGAAGTAGTTTTCCTTGCCGTAGATGTCCTGCCACATACCGGCAGCCTGCAGAGCCTCGTCGAACTGCCCCAGGCGCAGACGCGTCTGCACATCACCCGACGGACACCCAGTGGTTGCGATAATGCCCTCGGCGCGTTCCGCCACCAACTCCGCATCCATTCGCGGGTACTTACTAATTTGTCCCTCATACGACGCCATCGACGACAGGTAGAACAGGTTCCGCAGACCCTGCGCATTCGCTGCCAACATGGTCTGGTGCAAGTAGGAACCGCGACCCGAGACGTCATCTCGACGCTGATGCGGCTCACCCCACTGAATGCGCTTTTTGTTGAAGCGACTCTCCGGCGCCATATAGGCCTCAATGCCGATGATCGGCTTGACGCCCTTGGACTTCATCTGCCGATAGAAAGCATTTGAGCCAAACATATTGCCGTGGTCGGTGACACCGACCGCAGGCATTCCCTGTCGCGCAACCTCGTCGGCAAGCAAATCAATCTTCGCCATACCGTCGAGCATGGAATACTCGGTGTGATTGTGGAGGTGCACGAAGGAGGAGTTAGCCATGAGTCCAGATTGTAGACAATCCCCCGGATTGAACACGATTCCTTCGAACACTCAAAATGAAGCAGCCCCCTTATGTCTGCACAGTTATAGCTACAGACGTGTGCAACATCACCCCTTCCTATCCTTTACTTTCCAAAACCAGTCGACAATACTCGACATCACGGTTTTTGAGGACGTCCTCATATTTCCTCTCGTCCGTTAGCCTTTCCCGTTAATCCAAAGCCAAGAATCGAAGGAGCAACACAGTGTTCGCACCACTTTCCGATGGCCACTTCACCTACTTCCCCAAGCCCGAGCTTGACGAGGTTCTTGCCAC
This sequence comes from Corynebacterium sp. HMSC074C11, assembly GCF_001809455.1. Classification (NCBI taxonomy): domain Bacteria; kingdom Bacillati; phylum Actinomycetota; class Actinomycetes; order Mycobacteriales; family Corynebacteriaceae; genus Corynebacterium; species Corynebacterium sp. HMSC074C11. The sequence continues at coordinate 103,912 of NZ_KV797736.1, read as the reverse complement.
CATCGACCGCCGCCCCGTCGCCGCCGGCTACCTCATCGATGGCGATGTCATCACCTCCAACATGGATGCAGCCCGCTACAGCTGGCTGGTCTAAAAAGCACAGGCCTGGGAAATTCTGACTTTCTTTTCAAAATCAAAGACAGTACAGGTTTCCAATGATTACGTTTTAGGGCATGAAACTTTCTCGAGCTTCTGCCCCGGAGTCCTCGGGCACATCCCGCCCGGCTCCGACATCGATGTCTCACCTGCCTGAGGCGCTGCCGCCGCAGATGCCCCAGACAGCCCGCCCGCCGCTAGCTACCGACACGCTGCTTAACTGCACTTCCTTTCCTGCAGTCGTCGTCGACCTCGCGGCGGTCGAAGCCAATGCCCGCGATATGCTCCGCCGCGCAAACGGTATGCCTATCCGCGTGGCCTCGAAATCGATTCGCATTCCACAGCTTATTTCGCACGTCCTGGCCTTCCCCGGTTTCCAGGGCGTGCTGGCATATTCGCTGGCAGAGGCGCTGTACCTATTCCGAGAAGGAATTAGCGACGACATCGTCGTCGCCTACCCAACACTTGACGCCCGCGCTATCTCAGAGCTTGCCGACGATGATGCAGCGCGCGCCGCCATCTGCGTAATGGTTGACCGTCCCGAACATCTGGAGGTGCTGGCGCCGTCGGCAAGCGAAAATGCGCCAATCCGCGTGTGCATGGACGTCGATGCGTCCTTTCGCCCTCTGCCCGGCGTGCATATCGGTACACTGCGCTCCAGCTTGTTCTCGCCGAAGCAGGCAGCGGCGTTTGCCAAGCAGATCATTGCCCGTCCGGAGCTACAGCTGGCGGGAATCATGATGTATGAGGGGCACATTGCCGGAGTGGGCGATGCCGGAAACTCCCTGCGTGCACGAGCAATTCGAATGATGCAGGCCGTCTCAAAGAAGGAGTTGGCAAAGCGCCGCGCGAAGGTTGTCGCTGCAGTCGAGAAAGTGGCGGGACCCCTGGAGTTTGTCAACGGCGGTGGTACGGGGTCGTTGGAGTCGACGTGCGCCGAAGCCGCAGTAACCGAGGCAGCGGCGGGGTCGGGATTCCTGGCACCAACACTGTTCGATAACTATCGCGCATTCAATCTGCGCCCGGCGTCCTGGTTTGTGTTGCCGGCGACGCGACGCCCTAAGAAAGGCGTGATCACGGTGTCCGGCGGTGGCCGAATTGCCTCTGGGCCGGCGGGAGATGATCGGTTGCCAACCCCCTGGTACCCCACTGGCCTGCGCTACGCGGCAGAGGAAGGCCCCGGTGAGGTGCAGACTCCGTTGCTCGGCAAGACCGCCGATGCAATTTCGCTGGGAGATCCCGTGTGGTTCCGCCACGCCAAGGCCGGCGAAATAGCCGAACACACACAAGAAGCCATTGCAGTTCGAGATGGCGCCATCATCGCCCACTGGCCCACGTACCGAGGAAAGGGATTGATCTTCACATGAGCAATTCACGCAACAACGCCCGCTTCACAGTCTCTACAGTTGAGTCCCGCGTACCACGCGTACGTCGGCGTGCGCAGGCGAAAGCTGCTGCCAAGTCTCATTGGAACAATTGGGCTCACACGCAATCGTGCACCCCGTCCTATATGCATCAGCCGCACGATGACGAGGGCGTCATCTCGGTAATTAAGGCAGCGAAGACCGAAGGAACTACGGTGCGCCCGCTGGGGGCCGGTCATTCTTTTACTTCCGTGGCCACCACCGATGGGCACCGCGTTCAACTCGACCGCTGCTCTGGTCTGGTCGAACTCGACGCCGCCAACCAGACCGCCACCCTGCGTGCCGGCACTCGTCTGCGCGATACTCCAGGTATTCTGCGCCCACTCGGTTGGGCCCTTCCCAACCAGGGCGATGTCGATCCGCAGTCGCTGGCCGGCGCTATCTCTACTGGCACGCACGGCACCGGGCTTGGGTTCACCGGCTTCGCAGGCACCGTTAAGGGATTCAAGATTGTCACCGCGGATGGCGTCGTCAGGCACTGCCATCCGGACGCTGAGGGAATCGACGGCGAGCTCTACCGCCTCGGACGGCTGGGGCTGGGTGTCTTCGGCGTGCTTACGGAGGTCACGATGTCCGTCGTACCGGCGTTTGATCTGCACGCCGACGAACACCGCGAAGAGTTTGATTCCCTGCGCAAGAGCTTCGCCGAGCGTTGCAAAGAAGCTGACCACCTGGAGTTTTTCTGGTTCCCGGGACAGCGCGAGACGCTGGTCAAGCACAATACTCGCATCGAACCGCAGCGCCACCGCCGCCCGAGCCGCAATAGCCTGAAGCAGCGCCTGGGCAGCGCGCGCACGTATCTTAACGACGAAGTCGTCAACAACATGGGACTCTTGGCGTGCTGCGAGATTGCCAAAGCCATTCCCGCTACGACCGATACCATCAACCGGATTGCCACCAACACAGTGCCCGAGCGCCGCTACTCCAACGAGGCGCACAAGGTCTTTGTCTCGCCGCGCCGCGTTCGTTTCTCCGAGATGGAGTACTCCGTCCCGCTCGAGGCCGCTTCCGATGTCCTCGGAGAAATCCGCGACGCGATTGCCCGCAAGAGGATGAAAATCTCCTTCCCCATCGAGGTGCGCTCCGCAAAAGCCGATGATGTGGCCCTGTCAACTGCGTACGGCCGCGACAGTGCCTACATCGCCATCCACCGCTACTGGAAGGAAAACTACCGAGAGTACTTCAACCTCATTGAGCCGATTTTCAAGGCCCACGAAGGTCGCCCGCACTGGGGCAAATTGCACACGCTCCGCGCGGAGGATTTTTCGCAGCGCTACCCGCTGTTCGGCGAGGTCCAGGCGTTACGCGAAAAGGTCGACCCGCAGGGAATCTTCCTCAACGAGCACCTACGCGACCTTTTCTGCTAGTTATCTCCAGGCTTTACGACGTCCCGGGTAACCGCCCCATCCGTCTGGTCGGCGGCATCGTCGGGAACCGTGGCCGGTTCAATGCCAGCCTTGCGGAGTTCCCGGCGTACCCGACGCTGACGGCGCATCTTCAGGATGAGGTCGCAGATGAACAGCGCGACGGCACCCCAGATGATGAAGAAGCCAATCCAGCGCTCCGGCTCGAGCTCCTCGCCGAGCACGGTGACTGCCAAAGTGATCTGGAGAACCGGCGTGATGTACTGCATCAGGCCCAAGGTGGCTAGTGGCAGGCGCTTGGCACCTTCGCCGAAGAGCAGCAACGGAATGGCGGTAGCAACACCGGCGCTCATCATGAGCAGCGTGTGGCCGGTTCCTTCGGAGGTAAAGGTGCTCTGCCCGTTGGAGCTCAACCAGAAGATGTAGGCCAGCGCGATCGGTGTGATTACAGCGGACTCGGCCGTCAGCGACGCTGCCGAGGAAAGCGATACCCGCTTCTTCATTAGTCCGTAAAAACCGAAACTGAACGCCAGCGCCAGCGCACCCAACGGCGGATGTCCCACACCGATAGTGAGAACAATGACCGCAATGGTTGCCAAGATGACACTGCCGAGCTGCAACCGCGAGATGCTTTCACGGAAGAAAATCATCGCCAACAAAACGCTGACCAGCGGGTTAATGAAGTAGCCGAGTGCGGCCTCCGCCACCTGCCCATTGTTGACCAGGTAGACGTACACGCCCCAGTTGACGGAGATCAACAGTGCGGCAATAAAAATAGTGCCCCACGTCTTGGCGCTCGCGGCCTTCAGCTCTGGCCATGCGCGCATGAAGCTGAGGGCAATGGCCATAAAGACAAGCGTCCAGACGAATCGATGCGCCAAAATCTCCACGGCCCCCGCCGGCTCCAGCAGCGGAAAGTAGAGCGGAAACAGCGCCCACAAAAGGTACGCACCGAATGCCTGAATCACTGTTGACTGACTCCTTTTCGTTCTCGTTGAAACTGACTGCGTACTGGCGGCGTACTGACGGCAGAGTTCTAGCCGCTTCACCCTAGTCTTTTGGATTTGGGCACTTAGTTCTGGCTTCTATTAGTTCTGGCTCAGCCCCGGCGCAAAAAGCGGATCTTTATCCGTGAAACCGGAACTCAGCACCGGTCGGATACCAAAACGGCCGCGTGCCGCATCTGATGGCAGCGCCTCGACTGCTTTAACAGCAGGCAGTTTCTTGACACTCATCAACGCCTCAGCGTCTCCATAGACCAGTAAACCGTTGAAGCCGAGCCGTTCGTCGTCAATCGCGACGTCTGCGTAGGCAGCCGCTAACTCCAGTTGATCTTGCAGCAGCTTTTCTTCACTCGCCGTTTTGCTCGGCTGCGGCAAATACCGGGTACTCACGCCACCGATGATTGCAGTCGATACTCGCAGAGAGGGCTCTTTTTCATAGACCTGTGCCGCTTCTTGCGCATCGAGCAGCCGGTCAAAAGTCACCATCGCCCAGAACTTCGGGTCCTCCACGACTGGCTGGCCGTTCTTTAGCTGGTAGTCTTCCTTCTTCATATTCTCGAGGGACTCGTCGGCACGCTCTACGTACTGCTCGGTTGCTTCCCACGGGTCTGGACCGAGCGCATCGCCGTTGATATTCTGCGGCTTGCTCACGCGATCGGATGTCGAAGCGACTGCTAAAACAATCACCAATACGACAACACAGAAACCTGAGATTAGTGCCATCACTGGCGAAATACTGCCGTCACCGGTGCTTTTCGCACGAGTTTCGGGGCGCGCTCGATTCTTGGATCCCAATGGAGTCTGCGTCATGCGCCCTGCCTCAAAACTTCCAATGCGTGGTTCAAATCATCTGGGTATGGACATTCGATTTCCATCCAGCGACCATCTGCCGGATGGTGGAAACCAAGCGAAACAGCATGAAGCCACTGGCGGTTGAGCCCAAGCCGCTGGGCCAATGCCGGATCGGAACCGTACATGGGATCGCCACAACATGGGTGATTCAGCGCAGAGAAGTGCACACGAATCTGGTGCGTGCGCCCAGTTTCTAGATTCACCTTCAACAGCGTTGCTGGGGCGAAGGCCTCAAGCGTTTCGTAGTGCGTCACAGCATTTTTGCCATCCTGACGGACGGCAAAGCGCCACCCCGCCGAAGGATGACGGCCAATCGGAGCATCAATTGTCCCCGACAGCGGATCCGGATGCCCCTGAACCAGAGCGTGATAGGTCTTCGACACCTCACGGTTTTTGAACGCCCGCTTGAGCACGGAGTAGCCCCGCTCTGAGCAGGCGACAACCATCACGCCAGAGGTGCCAACATCCAAGCGATGCACGATACCTTTTCGCTCGGGCGGACCGGAGGTAGAAATGCGGAAACCAGCAGCCGCCAGCCCGCCGATAACCGTTGGACCTTCCCAACCGACCGACGGATGCGCAGCCACGCCAACAGGCTTGTGAACAGCTACCAAATCGGAGTCGTGGTAGAGCACGTCCATGCCCTCGACGAGTTCCTCTTTGGGAACCAATGGCTTTTCCACCGGCGGTAACAACACGGAGAGGAAAGCGTTTTCTTCCAAGCGGTCAGACTTGCCAACGCTCACACCATCAACCGTGATGTCCCCAGCCGCTGCCAAATCAGCCACCGCTGTGCGCGAGAGCCCCAGCAACTTAGCCACACCGGCATCTACCCGCATTCCGGCTAAGCCCGGTGGAACGGGCATCTGCCGGGTTTCTCGGTCGGGCTGGTGCGCTCCCCCGAGTGCTGCACCGCTATTTAGTGCATTGTCGTTCACTGCTGTCCTCCCTCCGCCAACTGCTTCTGATTCTTCTGAGCAGATTTCTTCTCCGCTGCAATCTGATCAGCGAAGAGATCCGGCTCCTTGGAAAAAACCATCCAGATAACGAGGATAATAACGCCCACAGTAATCGCGGAGTCCGCGATATTAAATACGGCAAAACCCTTCACCGACAGGAAATCGACAACGTGGCCGACATAGAAACCGGGCTCCCGAAATAGCCTATCGATGAGGTTGCCCAGCGCGCCACCAGCAATAAGCCCCGCCGCAGTCGCCGATATAGGACTGCGCAGCCAATGGGAACAGCACATCACAGCCAGGATGTAAACCAGCTGCAACGTGGTAAAAACCCAGGTGGCGTTCGTGCCAAAGGAGAAGGCTGCACCGGGGTTAAAAACGAGCCGCAACTCGAAGAGATCGCCAAGCACCTGCACCGCAGGACGGCCATCGAGAGTCTTCAAAGCGATAATCTTGGTCAGCTGATCAATAATCGCAACTGACACAATAACCGCGGCGAGAATCCCCCGCCGCGGGAAATATGTCCTCGTTTCCTTCTTAGTCACTGTCCCATAATGGCCTAACAAACCCATATTCAGCCAACTGACACCGCCCGGGTGGTTCCTATCCGCCAAGAAACCGGTACGCTAACCGGTGTGACTCGACGTTTCCAATCTCAGTTTGTTCCGGCCTCCTCCGCTTTACGACGCACAGGAGACACAACCCCCTCGTGGTTCCGTCGACCTAGCCACAGCGACCGAGCTGGTCACACCAAGCGTGGCCTGCTGGCAAGGGTCGGCACCGCAGTTGTTGCCGCTACTACTGTGGTGTCACTGGCCGCGTGCTCGTCGGAAAGCTCGGTGGAAACACAACCCGTGGACGTTGCACAACCCAAGATCGAATTGACCAGTGCTGGCAGCGGTGAGCTGGCGAGTGTGCGCTGGAAGGACGACGGTGCAGAGCAGGAGTCGACCGCGGCGGTGACACAGGGCTTCGCACAGCGTGGCGGAAACGCCGATAGCGACCAGACTTTCCCAGACACCCGCCTGGAAATCCCCCTGACCAGCACTGTTACCAGTGATAACGATACTCGTGCGGTGACGTCAGAGGTGGGTAAACCCCACGGCTCCAACGATGAGCTGAATGAGGATATCGCTACCGCGCAGGGATTTATCTCTGATTCGTCAACAACGGCCACAGGTGAGGTCAAGGAACTCAAGCTGGGAGCGCCGGAGAAGGCCACCGACACCGCTCGCGCTGGTGTGGAGATGGCGCTGCAGCAGCTGCATTCCGTACCTATCGTCTTCCCCTCCGAGGACATCGGAAAGGATGCGACCTGGACGGTCGAAAGCGAGGTCGAAGGCCAGACCAAGATGACGCAGAAGGTGACCTATACCCTGCTCAGCCGTGCGGGAGACATTGTTAATTTGAAGGTCGATGTCAAGCAGGTGCCGACCGTTACGGAGTTGGACACTGGCGGCGAGGGTGCACTGAAGGTTGTCGAGGCCACGACTGACATGCTTGCCGACCGCGTCACCATCGACCTGACCAAGCCCCTTCCGGTGAAGGGCAACATCGATTTTGTTACCTCCGTGACCTACGGCGACGGCAACTCCGATGTGCGCATCACTCAGCAGACGCATCGCGGGCTGGAGTTTAAGGACGGCGACGGCTCGAGGAAGTAGCCCAGAAGATTAGCTCGTACCACCGCAAGGTTAGAAGACGAGAAAGTGTCTAGGTTTATGTCACTTTTCTGCCCAAAAAATGGGCGGAACTGTCATAAACCTAGACACTTTCTTTTGTGTGGCCAGTGCACCCGACCGGACTAGGCCGTAACGCCTGGCCCGACGGCACCTAAGCCGGAGGCGGTGGAGGCGGTGCATCCTCAGCCGGCGGCGGTGGCGGAGGCGGAGCCTCTTCAGCCGGTGGTTCAGGCGCGGGAGGCGGCGGAGGCGGCACTTCCTCGACCGGCGCTTCGGGCTCCGCAGCCGGAGCTGGCTCCTCGACCGGAGCTGGGGCCTCCTCAACCGGAGCCTCTTCAACCGGGGTTTCTTCCTCTTCTGGCTCAGGTGGCGGCGGAGGAGTCTCGCCGGGCGCGAGGCAGAACCCAGGCTTGTGCTCCGGATCAAGTGTCGATGCCAGGTTGCAGGCCCATTCCTTGCTCAGCATCCAACGACCATCCCGGTGGATAAAGTCCACCTGCTCCACGAGCATCGGATCTTCCTCCGGACGGAGGATATTGACACCGGCTACGGCCTGCTTAGTAGTAAATCCAGGCGTGACCGGGTCAATGACATCAAAGCTGATTTCCTGCTCATTGGCACTGTGGGTGACAATGTCGAAGAAATCGCCGGCAGTATCGCCGTCCTCGATGGTCAGAGCCTTTTCCTCGATAGGTAGATCGGGGTTGATGAGGCGTGCGAGAACGTCGTTAAGCTCTGCACGCGTCGGCAGCATGATGACGGGTTCCGCCGAGCTGGATGTCTTCGATTCAGTCGTCGGCGCTGCAGTATTGCCACCACCGCAGGCAGCGAGCCCAAGTGCGCTGACCGAGACCATCGCCGCTACTGTCACACCACGCGCTGTGCGCCAACGCATTCCGCTAACGCGCTGGTTGCAGGGGACTTTCATATGTGCACTACTCCAATAAAATCTGCATGAAGATTCGCTGGCTTCACGCCTTCCATAATCCTACACAAGGCCAAAACACCGCCTGGGTAAGATGGTGGACATGTCGACTCAGGATCATTCCCCGGCTAGCTCGGCCTCGTCTATCCCGGCCTCCCCTCGCCGAATCGTTGTCATCACCACCGGCGGCACCATCGCCTGCACCACGGATCGCAGCGGTGCGCTAACCCCGACCATCTCGGGCGCGGAGCTCGTTGCGGCGGTCGCGCAGCGTTATCCAGAGGGCATGTTAGAGCTGGAGGTTCGTGAGCTCGGGATGCTGGACTCGTCGAATCTCGCGTTCACCGATGTTGACCGTATTCTCGCCGCTATTCACGAAGTGCTTGACGACGACTCCGTGGACGGTGTCGTCGTAACTCATGGCACGGACACGATGGAAGAAACGGCCATGGCTGCCGATATTTTCCATGCTGACTCGCGTCCGGTTGTCTTTACTGGTGCACAGCTTCCCTATGATCATCCCGAAACCGACGGACCGGGGAACCTCTTTGAGGCCGTGACCATTGCTTCCGATGCCTCTGCGCAGGGAATTGGCGTTCTTATTGTCTTTGGCCACGCAGTCTTGCCGGTGCGAGGTGCGACAAAGTGGCACACGACCGATCCTTTAGCTTTTGCCACTAATGCCCCGGAGGAGCCGGTTCGTCCAGATCCGCTGCCTCTGACCGCCTTGGCGGGCTCGAAGGTAGAGATTATCCCTGCCTACTTAGGTGCAGATGGATCACAGCTGAATTCGGCCGTCGCCGCCGGTGCACGCGGCATTGTCGTAGAAGGCCTGGGATCGGGCAATGTCTCCGATGAGTTTGCCGCCGCCATTGACCGGGCCATTGCCGCTGATGTGACCGTCGTGATGGCAACGCGCGTCCCGCGTGGTGATGTCCACGCCGCCTACGGTGGTGCCGGTGGCGGTGCGACGCTGGCTCGGCACGGTGTGATTAGCGCTGGTTGCGTGCATGCACCGCAGGCGCGCATCATTCTCGCTGCCGCGCTGGCTGCGAATGTGCACCCGCAGACGCTGTTCTAATTCACGCCTCGATGATGCGGATGATTTTCGCCGGATTTCCAGCCACGACTACGCCCGCGGGAACGTCCTTAGTCACCACCGCACCCGCGGCGACCACGGAATCGTCGCCGACATAAACACCGCCCAGGATGATGGCTCCACCACCGATCCAAGCATTGCGCCCGATGATGATTTCATCACCGGACTCTAGATAAGCGGCGCGGGCCTCAGCTCCCAGTGGGTGTACTGGTGGAAGCAGCTGCACATTGGGCCCGAGCTGCGCGTAGTCGCAGATTGTCACCTTCACCACGTCAAGTGCGGTGAGCCCAAAGTTGATGAAAACGTTGTCGCCGATGTGGATGTTATCGCCGTAGTCCAGGTAGATCGGCGGGCGGACGGTGCTGTCCTCTCCGAAAGACCCCAGTGCCGGTGCTAGCACTTGCTGTGCTGCCTGCTGGTCTTCCCGGAATGCGACGTCAAATTCCGCGGCCACCTGGCCAATTCGCGCGTTCAGAGCCTGCGATTCCGGATGATCGGCGATATACCACTGACTGTTCAGCATGCGCTGGCGGTTATCCAGACCGTCGTCGGGAAGTGTGGTCGTCGGATTCGGATCTCGATCGGTGTTGCGCAACGAGGCGCGGCGAGCTGCCTCGAGCTCTGCAATGCGGGATTCGGTAGTCATAGTGGCCCAGTTTACGGTCAGCGCATAAACAGGGAGGCGCGAACGGCACCGAGGATAACGGCGACATCAGGCAGCCGCATCAAGCATCCGCATCGGGGCCAACCTCATCTTCACTTTCACGCTCAGGTTGCGGCAAGTCAAGAGCTGCTTCTTCGTCGGAAGCCAGCCACTCTGGCCAGTCCAAACTGCACACCGCAGAGCACGGGCGCAGCTCCGGGTCGTCCTCCTTCAGCGTGATCATGCGCCCGGGGCCACTGGTGCGGCTTTCAAAACGGACAGTCACAATCCCGTGCCCCGACCCCTGTACCCAACCATGTCCATACTCACTGTGGTGCACATCCGAGGTAGGTGCCCACTTGGAGTCGGAAAGCCGAACGGTCGGCAACGCACCGGTTCCAGATAGCTCGACCAGGCCGGCGGGAGCGTCGGAAAGCGTAGGTGCCGGCACTCGATCTTCGACGGTGATAGCACGGTCGAGCTCAGGAAACAGGACTTCTTGTATGTGTGAATCCAGCCCGGAGAAACCGACGCCCACCAGTCGCACTGGGCCGACCTCCGCGGGTGTGAACGCGATTCGGTGAGCGACAGCCATGAGGGTGTCGAAGTCCTGTGTGGCGTAGGCGAGCGTCTCAGATCGGGTATGGATGCTCAAGTCGGACAGACGCACCTTGCAAGTGATGGTGCGGGCACCACGGCCATCTTTTTTGAGCCGTCGAAAAGCGGACTCACCTGCGCGATCGATGGCGGCGTGGAGTTGGGCCTGCGACTCCAGATCCTCGGGATAGGTGTACTCCGCCGATACAGACTTGGCGACATCGCGTTCCTTAACCGGCCGATCGTCTGTCCCCTGCGCCAGCTGCCACAGCATCACACCGGTTTTGGATGTCAGCGAAACCTCGACATCGCGCTGGGACATGGCGGCGAAATCACCGATAGTCTCCACGCCCAGTGTGTGCAGTTTTGCAGCGGTGACAGGGCCAATGCCCCAGAGCTTCTCTACCGGCAATGGGTGTAGTAGCTCGTGATTGCGTGCGGGGTCCAGCACGTACACGCCATCGGGTTTCGCCAGGCCTGACGCAATTTTTGCGAACTGCTTGCCCGCGCCCGCGCCTATCGACGAGGCCAAGCCGGTCTCCCGCCGAATATCTGCCCGCAGTTGCTCCGCCCAGGCAATGACCTGCTCCTTCGAGGCTCCCTGAAGCTCTTCGGGTTCCATGAAAGCCTCGTCGACACTGAGCTGCTCGACCACGGGCACGCGCTCGCGGATTACAGAGAACACGCGGCGCGACACCGGCCCGTAGATGCCCTTGCGCGCGCTGACCGTCACTGCGGTCGGTGGCATGAGACGACGTGCGCGGGCCATCGGCATAGCCGAGTGCGCGCCGTACGCGCGGGCCTCATAGGAGGCACCGGCGACCACACCTCGACCACCCAGTCCGCCGACGAGAACTGGCCGCCCGCGCAGAGTCGGGCGGGTGAGCTGCTCGACGGACGCGAAGAACGCGTCCATGTCGATGTGCAGGACCCACCGCCCGGAAGTCGGCATTGAGATTACTCTCCCCTACTGCTTGGCAATATCCGCCGAGCAGCCGTCCGCCACGTCGTAGCTCAGTGGCTCTCCGCCAGCGACGACTTCGAAAGCGGTGGCAAGAACTTCCCGGGCGATGAGGTCAGCGTGGCGGTTTGCCCACTCTTCACGCTCGGACGGGACCTGCAGCTTCACCGAGATACGGTCGGTGACCTCGAGGCCAGCGTTCTTGCGGGCGTCCTGGAGACCGCGGATACGGTCAGCAGCCCAGCCACGGGACTCCAGGTCCTCGTCGAGCTCGGTGTCAAGCACGACCAGGCCATTGACGCCGTCGACCTCAGCGGTGGAATCCGGCGAGATCGCGACCAGATTGCGGGTGTACTCGCCCTCCTGCAGCGGAATACCATCGGCGACAACGGCGCCGTCGACAACCTCGTAGTTGCCGGACTTCACAGCCTTAATGACCTTCTGAACGTCCTTGCCCAGGCGTGGACCGGCCACGCGAGCGTTGACGGAGACCTCGAAACGTCCCACCGAGTCCACGTCGGAGGTGAACTCCACCTTGTCGACGTTGACCTCGGAGGAAACGATGTCGGCGTAATCACGCAGACGTTCGGCATCCGGGAATGCCAGGGTTAGCTTCTTCAGCGGCAGGCGGTTTCGCAGCTGGTTGGCCTTGCGGATGCGCGATGTTGCCGAGCAGACATTGCGGACAATGTCCATGGACTCAACGAGTTCGTCATCGGTCGGCAGCTTGTCGACGTCCGGCCAATCCTCCAGGTGCACCGAGCGGCCGCCAGTGAGCGAGCGCCAGATGACCTCGGTGGCCATCGGCAGCAGCGGAGCAGCCACGCGGGTGAGAACCTCCAGCACCGTGTATAGGGTGTTGAATGCCTCTGGGTGCTTGACATCGCCGGCCCAGAAGCGGTCGCGGGAGCGGCGCACGTACCAGTTGGTCAGTGCGTCACAGAACTGACGGACCTCATCGGTGGCAGCAGCAATGTCGGTGTTGTCCAGGCACTCAGTGACAGCACGGACAGTTGCTGCAAGCTTGGCCAGGATGTACTTGTCCAGGATGTTGTCGGAGTCCACCGACCACTCGGCCGGCTTGGAGGCGTAGAGCTGCAGGAACGAGTATGCGTTCCACATTGGCAGAAGCGCCTGGCGCACGCCCTCGCGAATACCCTGCTCGGTGACGATCAGATTGCCACCGCGCAGAATCGGGCTGGACATGAGAAACCAGCGCATGGCGTCGGAGCCGTCGCGGTCGAAGACCTCGTTGACATCCGGGTAGTTGCGCTTGGACTTACTCATCTTGTTGCCGTCATCACCCAGCACGATGCCGTGGGCGACGACCTTCTTGAACGCCGGGCGGTCAAACAGTGCAACCGACAGGACGTGAAGCAGGTAGAACCAGCCGCGGGACTGGCCGATGTACTCCACAATGAAGTCGGCCGGTGCGTGGGACTCGAACCACTCCTTGTTCTCGAACGGGTAGTGGAACTGCGCAAACGGCATGGAACCGGAGTCGAACCAGACATCCAGGACGTCCGGGACGCGGCGCATCATGGACTTGCCGGTCGGGTCGTCCGGGTTCGGGCGCACCAGTTCGTCAATCTCCGGGCGGTGCAGTGTGGTCGGGCGAACGCCGAAGTCCGCCTCCAGCTCATCGAGGGAACCGTAGACGTCGACACGCGGGTACTCGTCGTTGTCGGAAACCCACACCGGAATAGGCGAACCCCAGTAGCGGGTACGGGAGATATTCCAGTCACGTGCCCCCTCGAGCCACTTGCCGAACTGACCGTCGCGCACGTGCTCCGGCATCCACTCAATCTCGTTGTGGTTGAGCTCCACCATGCGCTCGCGGATCTTGGTAACGGACACGAACCAGCTTGGCAGTGCCATGTAGATTAGCGGCTCGCCCGAACGCCAGGAGTGCGGGTAGGAGTGCTCGATGGTGCGGTGCTGGACGACGCGGCCAGCGGCCTTCAGGTCACGGATGATGTCCTTGTTAGCGTCGAAGACCAACTTGCCCTGGTACTCCGGCACCTGGGAAGTGAACTTACCGTCCATGTCCACCGGAATGATGACATCGATGCCGTATTCATTACAGGTGTTCATATCGTCTTCACCGAATGCCGGTGCCTGATGGACCACACCAGTACCGTCCTCGGTGGTGACATAGTCGGCCACCATAATCTGGAAGGCGTTCGGGTGATCTGCGAAGTACTCGAAGATCGGCTGGTAGGTCAGACCTTCCAGGTCAGCACCAGCGAACGTAGCCACGACCTCGTGTTCCTTGCCCAATTCCTTGGCATAGGCACCAATCAGCGCCTCTGCCAGCAGGAAGGTCTTACCTGCAAACTCCGGCACGGAGGAATCCCCTCCGACCTTAACTACGGCATAGGTGACCTTCGGGTTCACGGCCAGGCCAAGGTTGGACGGCAGCGTCCACGGCGTGGTGGTCCAAGCGATAGCCGCAGTGTCAGCGAGCACCGGGTTGTCCGCCAGAGTCTTCTCCGCTGCAGAGCCGGCCTTGGCGCCGGTGAACGGGAAGGTCACGGTCAGGGTCGGGTCCTGCCGCATCTTGTAGGAGTCATCCAGGCGGGTCTCCTGGTTGGATAGCGGGGTGTGCTCTGCCCAGGAGTACGGCAGCACGCGGAACCCCTGGTAGACCAGGCCCTTGTTATAGAGCTCCTTGAAGGCCCAGATCACGGACTCCATGTAACTCATGTCCATGGTCTTGTATCCGCCGTCAAAGTCAACCCAACGAGCTTGACGAGTGACATATTCCTTCCACTCGCCCGCATACCGTAGCACCGACTCGGCGCAGTACTTGTTGAAGTTAGCCAGACCCATTTCCTCAATCTGGCCCTTGTCCTTAATACCGAGCTGCTTCTCTGCCTCCAGCTCAGCCGGCAGACCATGGCAGTCCCAGCCAAAGACACGGCCAACCTGGTAACCACGCATGGTCTTGTAACGCGGAACGATGTCCTTGACGTAACCGGTCAGCAGGTGACCGTAGTGCGGTAGACCGTTGGCAAACGGCGGGCCATCATAAAAGACGTATTCGTCCGCCCCATCGCGCTGATCAATAGAGGCCTGGAAAGTGCTGTCCTTACCCCAGTACTCCAGAACCTTTTCCTCCAGCTCCGGGAACTTCGGGCTCGACGTGTACTTACCAAAGTCAGCAGTGCGCGGATACGCGCCGCCTGCCGGAGTGGCCTCAGCAGAGGCATTTACATCGTTCGAATTAGACACCGTTTTTACGTCACTTCCGTGGTCGAACATCATTAATACTCACCACGGGGACGCGTGCCTAGCCCCTTCAGCGTTGTTACTGGTGACACTGAAAAGGAGTCTCGCGCGGTACCACCCCGCTTGGCATCACGCTTTACGACGGTTCTTGCGAACAAGAACCATGCGGTTTCACGCGATAGCCCGCTTATTTAATACGGCTTTGTAACGGTGCCAAACCGTTCGGTTCTACTGGGCCCATTTATTGCTGGACTGTTCTTCCGAAACGCTCCCCGGTGATGGCCGGCTCATTGCGTGTATGGGTGTCAGTATAGCAGTGTCTCAGGCAACTACTACAACCCTGACCGAAACAAAGAATGCGCTTGGGTCGCAGGGAAAGATAACAAAAACCACCGCGCTCTGCCTCCCCTTCCTGGGGAGCCGAGCGTGGTGGTTTTCTACGTATTGGCTACGTAATTAGTTGTTGTAGCCGTCGGCCGGGGCAGCCGACTCGCGAGAGTTCAGGTCGTCCAGCTGAGACTCCAGGAAGGTCTTCAGGCGGGTGCGATACTCGCGCTCGAAGATGTGCAGTTCCTCGATGCGACCCTCCAGAGCGGTCTGCTGCTCCTTGACGGTGGTCATAATCTCGTGGTGCTTGCGCTCTGCATCCTCCTGCAGCGCGGTTGCCTTCTGCTGCGCTGCGGTGATGGTGGCGTTGGAACGAGCGTCTGCGTCGCTAATCATTTGCTCGCTGCGCTGGCGAGCGTCGGTGAGGGTCGACTCAGACTCGTTGCGGGCATCAGCCAGCAACTGCTCACTGCGCTCCTTGGCATCAGCCAAAGTTGCGTCTGCCTCGTTGCGAGCGTTGGTGACAGTGCGCTCGGCCTCTTCATTGGCCTCTGCCACGGTGCGGTCAGCGTTCTCACGAGCCTCGGTGACAAGCTTGTTCGCCTCAGCGTCGGCGTCAGTGGTGACGCGATCGGCGGTGTCCTGAGCAGCCTGCAGGATACGAGCAGCACGGAGGCTAACTTCCTGCGACTCAGTGCCGGTGCTTGCTGCAACTGTCTGCGGCTGCGCCGCAGATGCGGAGGAAGCCTGCTGTGCAGAAGCCTCTGCCTCAGAAGCACGCTTCTCAAGAGCATCCAGACGATCCTGGTAGCGAGCCTCAATCTCCTGCTGCTGAGCGTTCAGTCGCTCGTTGTACTCAGCGCGCAGCTCCTGCTCAATTTCCTTGCGCAGCTTGTCTTCATCGACAGCCGGCGTCGCAGCGGCAGCACCGGAAGCGGCGTAGTCTGCGCCGCCACCCTGCTCTAGCTGACCTTCAAGGTCCTCAACGCGCTGGCGCAGCTCAGCGTTTTCATCCTGGAGCTCACCCAGTGCGTCCTCCACGAGGTCGAGGAACTGGTCGACCTCATCCTCGTTGTAACCACGCTTGCCAATCGGAGGCTTGCTGAAAGCCACATTATGCACATCAGCCGGAGTCAACGGCATGGTGAGTTCCCCTAACACTTTGAGCGGACAGTTCTTAAGAAATCTTAAGAGAATTATTTCCAGTAGTACTGTTTACCCGGCCAATCCTACCTGCTCTAGTCACAGTCCTCACCCCATTTATTTTGGGCAGGACTCTATCTCCCACGTTCTAACCAGTGGCAAAGTTCTAGTAAAACGTTAAACCTCGCCCTTACCCTGCACCTTTAGCCACAGAGCTTTACCCCCGACACAACAAAAACCCGTTGGGGATTACATTCCCCTACGGGTTCCTATTATTGCCCCCGATTAACACCCCCGGCAGCAATTCAATGCCCGAGAACATCACATTCGGGACAGTCAAAACAACACAGCTCCACCGAAATCCACATTGTGGACCCCAAGCAAACAGTTAGCGATATTTACGCCACCGCACCGAGAGCTACCTGCAGCACCATTCGCAGAATCATAAGGATGAAGAACAAAACAAGCACAGACATGTCCACCATCACGTTGCCCATCGGCATAGGCGGGATGAGTCGGCGCAACAGCTTCACCGGCGGGTCGGTGATGACAAAAACAATTTCGCCAATCGACGAAAACACCCTGCCCGGTCGCCAGGATCGAGAAAATGACTGAATCATTTCAATCACGATGCGAGCCAACAGCAGATAGGTGAAAAGCTTCAGCAGGATTAGCAGAACTAGCAGTAGTGAAGACACGAATAAACAGTCTAGCTAATTAATCGAAATACGAAATACTAACAAGTCATGCGAGCCGGCTGACTAGCCGGACATCCGGTCGAACTGCCCCTCGTTGACATCGCAGCCGTGCGGGTACAGGGTAAACACGGAGCCGTCAGCCTTGATCCGGCCGCGCAGACCGAAAACCAGTCCAGCAACGAAGTCGACGTAGCGCTTAGCCTCAGATGGGTCGAGCTCACTCAGATCGAAGGTGACGATGTCACCGTCGCGGAAGTGTGAACCGATGTCCGGAGCCTTGGAGTACTTGTCCTGGAAACCACTTTCCGGCTTGATAAAGACCTGCTCTGGTTCCTTGGTCTCAGCAACGGAGTGCAGGTTGCCGTAGCGGTAGTCCTCCTCGCGGGAGTTCACACTTGCAGCCTCACCTGGAGCCTCTTCGCGCAGCTCGTAGCGGTGGCGCTCCGCACGACGCGAGTCGGCATAGGAGTCATCAAAACGCTCCTCGTCACGGCGGTCAAACTCGTCGTAGTGCTCGTCGTAAGCCGCGTCATCAGTCGGGGTAAGACCGAAGAAATTTGAAACCCCACGGAAGAAATCAGCCATCTTCTGCTACGTCCTTCTTAGTGTGCGAATTTAAGTCTGTGCTACCCACAACCTACCGGCTGGGTCAGCAATATCGCATAGACACGCGCAAATTTGGTGAGCCAAAATTACAACTTTGAAACTTAGTCCTGCTCAGGCAGGATCACGATGCCCGCCTGACGGCCAGTTTTTCCCTCCCGCCGGTAGGAAAAGTACTGCTCATTGTCAATAGTGCAGCTGGGCTCGACGTTGAGATGCCGCACGCCGAGGTCATAGAGCTGACGCAACAGGCCGGCGCGCACGTCGACACCGGCAGTCCCCTGCTTCGTTCGCGTCTTCGCTCCGGGCAAGTGCTTATCGACGTCATCGGCCATCGACTCAGGCACCTCGTAATTGTGCCCAGAAGCCGCCGCACCGAGAAGCGCATGGATATTCTCGGGCGTGGCACCGAGCTCAATCATCTTTTCGACAGATTTACGAACGATTCCGTTGCGGGCACCGGTCCGCCCCGCGTGTACCGCAGCGGCGACACCCGCATGATCGTCGGAAAGCAAGACGGGAACGCAATCGGCAACGAGCACTACCAGCGCGAGACCCGGCGTGGTCGTGACGATGGCGTCAGTAGCCGGGACAGGCTCAGTTTGTGGTTCGTTGACGACGGTGACCGTGTTGGTGTGAAGCTGCTCCATATAGACGAAGCGGGCGCGGTCGATTCCCAGAGAATCGGCCAAGCGCTGGCGGTTGCGTTCGACTGCGGACGGGTCATCGCCGACATGATCTCCAAGATTGAAAGAATCATATGGTGGCAGCGAAAACCCGCCGCGCCGATTCGTCAGAATTTTTCGGCTGCGGCGGGATTCAGTCATGATTTCTTAGAAGCCCCACTCCGGCAGGTCACTGGAGGCCTGGTAGCCACCACGACGATCATCGCGGTCATCGCGATCCTTGTAACGGTGAGCACCACGGTAGTTGCGGTTTTCCTGCGTACGCGGTGTCGGGTTGTCGGTGAACAGACCACCGCTGTTCGGATTGGTGCGCGGGACAAAGCGGTCGCGGTCCTCACGCTCGCGCGGCTGTGCGACCGGACGCTCTTCCTCCGCACGCGGAGCCGGAGTGCCGAGGTTGTCACCGCCCGGCAGTGCGCTGCCCTGGCGCGGCGCCTGCTCAGCGGCCGGACGCGCCTCGACATCCTGTGCAGCCGGTCGTGCAGCGGCACCTGCGGCTGGCTTGTCCAGCGGGTTGCCGTTACCCTGCTCAAAACCGGTAGCAATCACAGTGACGCGAACTTCGTCACCGAGGTTGTCGTCGATGATGGTACCGAAGATGATGTTGGCATCCGGGTCAGCCTTTTCCTCCACGATGGACGCGGCGGCGTTGACCTCCATCAGACCGAGGTCGGAGCCACCGGCGACGGAAATAAGCACACCCTGTGCACCATCCATGGTGGACTCCAGCAGCGGGGAGTTAATGGCCTGAGTAGCGGCGTTCATCACACGGTCATCGCCACGTGCGGAGCCAACGCCCATCAGAGCCGAGCCAGCCTCCGCCATTACCGAGCGGACGTCGGCGAAGTCGACGTTAATCATGCCCGGAATGGTAATCAGGTCAGTAATACCCTGGACACCGTTGTACAGAATCTCGTCGGCAAAGCGGAACGCGTCCATCATGGACAAATCCTGCTCACCAATCTGCAGCAGACGCTGGTTCGGAATGGTGATAAGGGTGTCACAGACCTCCTTGAGGGTTTCAATGCCCTCAGCGGCCTGGCGCGCACGGCGCTTGCCCTCGAAGTCGAACGGCTTGGTTACTACGCCGACGGTCAGGGCGCCGGACTTCTTGGCGATGCTCGCGACAACCGGAGCTGCACCAGTACCGGTGCCACCGCCCTCACCTGCGGTAACGAAGACCATATCGGCGCCCTTGAGGGTCTCTTCAATCTCATCCTTGTGGTCTTCCGCAGAAGTGCGGCCAACCTCGGGGTTAGCGCCAGCTCCCAGACCACGAGTTGCCTCACGCCCGATGTCGAGCTTGACATCAGCGTCGGAGAACATCAGGGCCTGCGAGTCGGTGTTGACTGCGATAAATTCGACACCCTTCAGCCCCTCCTCGATCATGCGGTTGACAGCATTGACGCCACCGCCGCCGACACCGACGACTTTGATAACGGCGAGGTAGTTATTCGGGGAGGTCATTGCGCGTTTCTCGCCCTTTCCTATAGGTCCTAAATAATTTCATCTAGCCACGTTGCACATGGGCCGCACGACAGCATTGGCACCGCCGGGCAGTACAGCTCTCCATGACACCGCACGGAAGAAGTGCATCATGGCCGAAAAGCTGTTGACCCCATTGTGGTCGAAAACTGCAAATAATTCAGCGACCTTTTAGCGCGTGTCGCTACCTTAAACCTGCACTTGAGGGATAGTGTTTAGCCACAGAAATCACTCCAGACACCACCATTCTCTACTCTCCCTTTGCAGCGGGTAGTCGGGGGTTGGAGACATTCCAAATCTTCTCGCCACGGTTCAGGACAATCTCCGTCGCACGCGCTTTTTCTGCCGCATTATCCGAGGACCCGAAGTACACCTCGTATCCATCGGTCAGAAATAGCTTGATTTCTGCCTCGGAAGGCGCGCTAATCCGCTCCACACGGTGTGCGACGGGCTCCGGCAACGCCTTGACGACGTTCAAAACCGCCTTGATAACGCGCGGTTCGGGGTCAACTTTGCCGTCTGTTGGCTCATCCACGCGAGGTGCATCAACAACTTCGATGACACCCGGAGGCGGGGCTGCCGTGACGAACTCCTGCCCATTTGCGGAAAACAGATGCTCTCCGTCAGTGGCACGGACAAACACCACTGGGGTGAATTCCCGTACCGAAATAGTCACGCCCTGCGGCCATGAACGACTGACGGTCACGCTATCGACCCACGGCTGCCCCGCCACGGAGCGCGCTGAGGCATCCGTGTCCAAGCGAATGAGCTTTTGATTCTCGGAGATACCACTGGCGTCGACAATCGCGTCTTTATCACCGTGGACGACGCCTTCAACATCAATGTTTTTCACAACCAGCCACGGCGAAAACCACACCACCGCTGCAACGATGGCGATAATCGCGACCAGGCCACCGCCGATGAGCCAGCCGCGTCGCGGGGCGCGCGCTGAACGCTGTCGCCGCGACACGGCTGTGCCCTGGTCTGCACCGTCGGTCTGCTGAGATTGCTTTCGGCTGGTTTTCACAGTGCTACGACTCCACCTGTTCGTCGTTGTCTCCGCTGAGCTCGCGCACGATTTCGTCGGCAAGCATCGTCACAGAGCCAGCACCGATGGTCAAGATGACATCGTGCGGTTCGGCGATTTCGCGGACGCGAGCCGGGACGCTGGTGAAATGCGGCTCATACGTCACAGGGATGGTCATTTTGTTGGCGATGAGCGCACCGTCGACGCCCGGCAGTGGCTCCTCGCGGGCACCGAAGACATCGAGCAAAACAGCCTTGTCCGCCAGCGACAGGGCTGCAGCGAACTCGTCGGCAAAGTTGCGAGTACGCGAGTACAAGTGCGGCTGGAAAACAGCGATGACATTGCCACGACCGGCCTCGGTGACCAATTCCCGAGCTGCGCCGAGAACTGCGGAGACCTCGGTCGGGTGATGCGCGTAGTCGTCGTAGATACGAGCGCCAACAAATGGCCCCTCGCCGATACTGCCGTGATAGTCGAAGCGACGACGGACACCGGTGAATTCACCAAGACCGCGCGCCATACGCCCCAGATCTGCCCCGACGCAGTCGCCACCAACCATTGCGGCCAGCGCGTTGAGCGCCATGTGACGGCCGGGCTGATGCAGTTCAAACCTCACCGATGTCGAGCCAACGGTGGCCTCCACACGGGCGCCACCACCGACGGGAGTCCAGCCGTGCAAAACGGCACCAACCGGCAGCGTCGGGTGTTTAGCCAAGGCTTCTTCCCCACCATAAGCCAGCACGTTAATGCCGCGTTCCACCGCGCGCTCGCCCAATGCGGCCGCATGCGGATCCTCAGCACAGACGACCAGATGACCGCTGTCTTTAATGCGCTCTGCAAAAGCGTCAAAGACGGCGTAGTAGGTCTCGTCGTCCCCGAAAAAGTCAAGGTGATCGGGCTCGATGTTGGTAATTACGGCCACTTCCGGCTGGTAAGTCAACAACGAGGCATCCGACTCATCGGCCTCAGCAACAAAGACGTCACCACTGCCCTGGTGAGCATTGACGCCGGCCTTGCTCATTAGACCGCCAACAGCAAAAGACGGATCCAAACCAGCTGCCTGCAAAGCGGCGACGGTCATCGACGTAGTAGAGGTTTTGCCGTGAGTACCGGCAATCAGAAGGGCCCTGGAGTCCTGCATCAACAGCGCTAGCACATCGGAACGCTTGAGCACCGGAATGTCCAGCCCATGTGCACCGGCCAGCTCCGGATTCGTCTTCGGAATAGCTGCGAAGGAAATGACCACTGCCTCCGGGAACTCTCCCTCACCGGCCAGCTCGAGATTCGCACGGTCATGGCCAATGGCGATGGTGGCTCCCATCGCACGCAGTCCCACCACCGCGCGGGACTCCTTGACATCGGAACCGGTAACACGAATGCCACGCGCCAACAGGATGCGAGCGATACCGGACATGCCGGCACCGCCAATGCCAATCATGTGGACACTTGCGGGCAGCTCTCCCGTTACCGGCTGAAAGCCATCGAAATTAACGTTCATGTTTATGCTCGCTTTACTTCTTAGAGTTCACAGCCGCAGACAGCACCCGACGGGCGATGTTCTCCGCAGCGTTACCATGTCCGATATTGGCCAGGGCGCGGCGCCCGTCGGCAAGCTTTTCAGGGGACGTGACCAGCGGAATTACGATATCCGAAACTGATGCCGCAGTCAGCGACTCGTCGGCGATGAGAATGCCGCCGCCAGCATCGATGACATCGGTGGCGTTGAGTGCCTGTTCCCCATTTCCGTGTGGCAGCGGTACATACACCGCAGGCAGGCCGACAGCTGAGACTTCAGCTACCGTCATCGCACCGGAACGGCACAAAATCAGGTCAGCGGCGGAGTACGCCAGATCCATCCGGTCGATGTACGGGACAGCGACATAGGGGGCGTCCTCGCGGATGGACTCGACCTCGACGTGATTCTTCTTTCCGTAGGCATGCAGTACGGATACACCGGCCTGGGCGAGCTCTGCGGCTGCACCGCTGACAGCTTCGTTGATGGAACGCGCCCCCTGCGAACCACCGGTGACAAAGAGCACCGGTCCCTCCTGCGGTAAACCGAAGAACTCGCGGGCTTCGGCACGCTTGGCGTCGCGGTCCAGCGCCGCGAGGCTGGCACGCACGGGATTGCCGACGACCTCGGCCTTCAGACCTGAACCGGTCACAGCGGCCAGGCCGACGCCGCCGAGTGCGACACCGAGCTTATTGGCCAGACCCGCACGGGCGTTGGCCTCGTGAACCAGGAACGGAATCTTCTTCCCCGCACGACACGCCATGTAGGCAGGTGCCGATACGTAGCCGCCAAAACCGATGACCGCATCAGCGTCAATACGCTTGAAAACCTTGCGGGTCTCACGCACCGCGCGAGCGACGTTGAGAGGCAGCTTGAACAAATCCGCAGTCGGCTTGCGCGGCACCGGCACTGGCGGAATCAGTTCCAGGTCATAGCCTCGCGCCGGTACGAGGGTCGACTCCAACCCCCGATTCGTACCGAGTGCAATGACGCGGGCCTCCGGCTGCAGGTTCAAAATCGCATCCGCCACTGCCAGTGCGGGTTCGATATGGCCAGCCGTACCACCGCCGGCCACCACAATGGTCGGAGCAGAGCCATCTTCCTTGAGAAACTGCTCAGACTCCGAAGCGCCTTTCGCCCCAGCGGCTGCGCCCAGATTCTTGTCTGCCATGGTGTTATCGATTCCTCCTCCGCGGTGCTGAACCGCCATTCCTATTGTTTCGGCCCGGGCGCTGGCGCGAACGCGACTGTCCGCCACGGCCTTCGCCCCGAATCCTACTGCCCCGACCTGAGCTTGACGACGACCAGGAGCCCTGTGACCGTCCAGCCCGCGGCGACCTCGCTGTAAATCCCCAAGCCCGTCCGTTGTCACTACGAGAGGAATAATCCACTTCGCGGCCACGAACGCTGCCCGAGTTTCCGGAGCTGCCGGAGGTTCGGGAGCCACGCTGCGGAGCTGCACCTCGACCACTGCGGCTGCCTCCACTACGGCCGGCCCGATTGAATCGGTCAGCTCGACCGCTGTAGGTTTCCCGCACCTGCGCCCCCTCGCCGCGTGGAGTACGCGCACCACTGGTCACCACGGGAGGGCCGAAGCGTTGCGGATCGCGATGGGCACGCACCTTCGGCGCGTGGCGACGCGATTCGTCATACGGAATCGGCTCCGGAATACCCAGGAACCTATCCAGCGCCGGACGGCCCGAAGTCTGCATTGCAGAGACTGCTTCCGATTCGTGGCGGGCACATGTGGCCAGCAGCCCCATCGAGAACAACGTCACCATCGCCGATGTACCACCGGCGGAAATCAGCGGCAGCTGCAGACCAGTCACTGGCAACGCACCAACGACGTAGCCAATGTTGATGAAAGCCTGCACCACGGTTGCAGCAGTAATCGTGCCCGCGAGCAAACGGAGAAACGGATCGTTCTGGCGACCGGCGATACGAAGTCCCACCCAGCCGAGCGCTGCATAGAGCAAAATAACCATCAGCGCGCCGAGGAAACCAGTCTCCTCACCGATAATGGCAAAAATGAAGTCATTCTTCGCCTCCGGTAGGTATCCCCACTTCGCGCTCGACTGACCGAGGCCGACACCGGTGAGAGATCCGTCGGCAAGCGAAAGAAAGCCCTGGTAGGACTGGTAGGCATCGCCCTGCACGTCGTTGAAGTTACCGAGCAGCGAGTCCAAGTAGACCCTGATTCGCGCCGAACGGAAACCCGCGGTGACGGTGAAAATCACCATGGCAAAAGCCGCTGCAGCAAGAAGCCCGGTGATAAAGACTCGCGGCAAGCCAGCAAACCACGCCAACGCCACCACGACGAACGCCATGGAAGCAACCATGCCGAGGTCACGCTGTAGCATCACCAGTGCCAATATCACGAAGCTGACCGCGCCAAACAGCCCAAACAAATCGGTGTAGGACACAGCAGTGCGGACCTTCTCAGCCAGTAGCTTCGAGCCCCACAATGCCAGCGCAATTTTCGCGATTTCTGATGGCTGCATGGTGATACCACCAATACTCAGCCACGAACGCGCACCGGTTTCCTCCAGGCCAATGCCGATGCCAGGAATAATCACCAAAACCAGAAGCACAAAGGACAGAATCAGCGCTGCCGTCGATAGCGAGCGAATCAGCTCCACCCGCATTCGCAGCACGATCCACATGGAGATGAGACCCGCCACCACCATGACCAGCTGGCGGATAAACACCGACCACACGCTGCCCGAGTCGTTACCCGCGCTGGCCATGGATGCCGACAGCACCATCACCAGGCCGATAGACGTCAGCAGTGCGACGATAATCATCAGCAGGTGGTAGTCGAACAGCGGGCGCGACTTCCAGTCGTTAAAACGCTCCACCCACGCCGGCCGCTCTCGAGCACTAGTGCTTGACGACGAGGGCTGTTGTGACTTGGTAGCCTTCGTCCCCTTTTGTGCTGTCGCGGCGCTAGCGCTTAAATTACGAGCCTTGCGGGAGTTATCCATCAGTTGATGTCACCTTCTGCGCCCATTGCGCGAACAAGTCGCCGCGTTCAGCCATACCGGAGTACATGTCCAAGCTGGCGGCAGCTGGTGCCAATAGCACCACGTCCCCCGGATTGGCATATTCACTAGCTGCCATACAGACCTTCGCCATGGCATCGACCTTGTCGGTGTCATCGATGACAACGACCGGCACAGCAGGTGCGATGCGGGAGAGCGCATCGCTGACTAGTTGCCTATCGACGCCCAGAACCACGGCGGCCTGCAGGCGATGAGCATGCTTTGCCACTAGCGGCGAGATTTCCGCGCCCTTGAGCTGGCCACCGACAATCCAAACAACACGTTCATGGCCGGACAGTGCCGCGTCGGCAGCGTGGGGATTGGTGGCCTTGGAGTCATCAATCCACACGACATCATTTGTCTTATGGACGATCTGACCGCGGTGTGCGCGGACTTCGAAAGTCTCCAGCGCCGCTGCAATTTGCTCCGGTGATGTACCGATACTGCGCGCCATCGCGGTGGCGGCCACCGCATCGAGAACACCTGCCCGGCCGGGAGGAGAAATTCCCGCTACCGGTGCGATGACAATGCCCGGCTCAGAGTCGTCATCTGCGGCATCGCCACCGCCAAAAGCGCGGTCGACAATCATGCCATCGCGAACTCCGACCTGGTGTGCCTCCGGGGGACCATCGGTGAAGCCCACGACGGAGTTGCCGAGCTCATCGTTTTTCAGCATCTTTTCCACGTGCTCGACGACATCGGCGTCATCCGCGCCGTAGATTGCGACAGCACCACGCAGCGCACGGGTCTTGTCCAGACCGTAGTTTTCGTAAGAACCGTGCCAGTCGATGTGGTCTTCCGCCAGGTTCAGCAGTACCCCCGCATCTGGGCGAATATTCGGCGCCCAGTGCAGTTGGAAGCTGGACAGCTCTGCGGCCAACACCTCGATACGAGGCTCAGCGGTCAGTGCATCGTACAGAGCCACGCCAATGTTGCCCACAGCAGCGCCCTGCTCCCCGAGCATGGCGGCCAGCATGGAGGTAGTTGTGGTCTTGCCATTAGTGCCGGTGACTACCAACCAGGTACGTTTCGGCCCCCACAGTTGGGCACAGTCACCAGCGAAAGCCAGCGCCACATCGCCGAATACCGGGACACCGGCCTTAGCGGCTGCGTCGAACAGCGGACTGGTCGGACGCCACCCCGGGGAGGTCACAATCGCAACCGCGTCGGCAAGCTCGTCGCGAGCGTCTGCGGTCGTGACATGCCGAACCGAAAAGTCAGCGGCAACCAGTGCGCCGAGAGCGGAGTCGTCCACGACGACAACTTCCGGACAGCCGATGTCCTTGAGCATCGCAATGGCACCGCGACCGGAAACCCCGGCTCCTGCCACCAGAACTCGACCAGAGCGCACCGTAGCGACTAAGTCGAGGTTTCGGATATCGGTGAGGTTGGTCGGGTCTGGTGAGTTAATCATTGAAATACGCCTACCTGAGAGAGCCAGTCACTGTAGAAGATGGCTGCACCAATCATGTTGAAAATGCCTGCGAGTAGCCAGAAGCGAACGACAACAGTTGTCTCCGCCCAACCTCCGTTTTCGAAGTGGTGATGGAGAGGAGCCATGCGGAATACGCGCTTGCCAGTCGTCTGGAAAACCGCAATCTGGATTGCCACGGAAGCAACTTCCATCACGAAGATGAAGCCAATGATAACCATCAGCAGCTCAGTCTTGGTGACAAATGACAGACCCGCTACCAAACCGCCAAGAGCCAACGAACCGGTATCTCCCATGAAGATCTTTGCCGGCGCTGCATTCCACCACAGGAAGCCCAAGCAGGCGCCCAGACCCGCGACGGAAATAACGGCGATATCCAGTGGATCGCGGACGTCATAGCAGCCGCTACCCAGCGAAGCGTCGCAGGAGTTACGGAACTGCCAGAAGGAAATCAGCGTGTAGGTGGCCAGCAGCAGCGCGGTGGCACCAGCGGCCAGGCCGTCAAGGCCATCAGTGAGATTGACGGCATTTGTCCATGCAGCAATGACGATGAAGACAAATACCAGGAAGACAATCATGCCGAACCACACCGGCCCCGGAGCCAGATTCAGGAACGGAATATCTCGAATCAGCGACAAATTCGTCGTACCCGGAGTCAAGCCTGACGCATCCGGGAACTGCAGCAACAGCACGCCGAAAATCAACGCTGCCGCCAGTTGCCCCACTAGCTTCGCTGTCTTGTTCAACCCCAGGTTGCGGCCTTTGTAGAGTTTGATGAAGTCATCGGCAAAACCCAATGCGCCCATCGCCAAAACCAGGAACATGACCAACAGACCGGAGGCGGACGGCCCCACGCCAGTCTGGATATACGTAACGAGGTGAGAGAGGAAATAGCCAGCGACGATTGCGGCGATGATGGCGATGCCGCCCATGGTCGGAGTTCCCCGCTTGCGCAGGTGGCTCTTTGGCCCTTCTTCACGAATCTCCTGGCCAAGACCTTCAGCAGAGAATTTGCGAATAAGCACTGGTGTTAAAAAGACACTCACCAGGAATGCAATCGCACCACTGAGAATAAGTTGAATCACTTACTTTTCCTCTCCGCTTTCACCTTCGGGCGCAGTTCCAACCTTGGCAGCTAGCGAGTCCGCGACCCGCCACATACCGTCCGCGTAGGAGGCCTTGACTAACACAACATCGTTCGGACGCACCTCAGCCGCCACCAAATCCGCGGCAGCGGATGTATCCGGCACCCTAGAAGTATTTAACCCCAACTCTTCCGCTTTGTCGGCCAAGGCATGCACATTAGAACTCTCTCCGACTGCAATTAGTCGATTGATGCCGCGGCCCACAAGGTACTCGCCCAGTGACGAGTGCTCATTCTCAGCGGAATCGCCAAGCTCCCCCATCTGTCCCAGCACCGCCCACGATGAGGCGTCCTGGTGCGTTGGGCCAGCTGCTGTACAAGCCAGAGCATCAATCCCCGCACGCATCGAATCAGGGTTGGCATTGTAGGAGTCGTTAATAACGACGATATTGCCAGTGAGCTGCTGGACATCCATGCGCCGCTCCGACGCTGCCACATGCGCGGCCATCGCCTTTGCGACTTGCTCAGCATCAATACCGGACTCCGCTGCCACCGCAATCGCCGCCAGGGCATTGGCCACTTGGTGCGCACCATAGACCTGCAGTTGGATCGGGAATGTACGCCCATCCGGTATATGCAGGTCAAAGGACGCACGAGCAAAATCGTCGAGCTGCACATTCGTGGCGCGGTAATCCGCAGTTGCGTGGCGTTCGGAGTTCTCATCGGCAGAGAAGAACACCACCTTCGCCTGGGTACGTGGAGCCATGCCAGTGACGTAGTCATCGTCGGCATTGAGTACGGCCACACCGCCCTGCTCCGCAGCCGGCAGCGCTTCCACGAGCTCGCCCTTAGCCTGCGCGATTGCCTCGCGCGAGCCAAACTCACCAAGGTGCGCCGTACCAACATTGAGCACCGCACCGATCGTCGGTGGTGCGATGCGCGCAAGGTGGGCCACATGCCCAATTCCGCGCGCACTCATCTCCGCAACTAGGTACTTCGTCTCCGGAGTGCACTGCAGCACCGTGTACGGATGCCCAATTTCGTTGTTAAACGACCCCTTCGGAGCCACCGTCGGACCGTCGGTACGAAGCAGCGTCGCCATCATGTCCTTCGTCGACGTCTTTCCCGCCGAACCCGTCACACCGACGACATGCAGCTGATCCTTCTTCAGCTCGTCGACGACGTAACGCGCCAACTTACCAAGCGCTTCCAGCACCGCCGCCCCGGACCCATCCGGATCGTGTGCAAATGCGTCAGCATTGGAGTCCTGCTTACCAAGGGGCTTGACGACGACCGCAGGTTGCCCAACATCTCGTGCCGCCAGTGCCATCGTCGCTCCAGCTGCCATAGCCTGATCGATGAAGTCGTGACCGTCGACCCGCGCGCCCGGCAGGGCTAGGAAGAGCGAGCCTTCGCGGATCTTTCGGGAGTCGAATTCTGCGGGTTGAGTCACTGTGGCGTCATCATCGACGTGGACGAGTTCACCTCCCACGATGTGAGCGATTTCCGCGGCGGTCAGGGCAATCATGATGTCTATAGTCCTTGTTGGTTAGAGTTCCAGGCGCCTAGTAAAGGATGATTTCTTGATTTTATTCGCCTACCGCGAGTGGTTCGCGGTAGGCATGTCAGGTGGTGTGCTTCCTCAGCGATTTCGGCAATCTCAATCAGCGAATCCTTCCAGTCGCTGTGTGAGTGCTTCAGCCAGCTGTTCACGGTCATCGAACGGGTGAATCACGCCACCGATATCCTGGCCGGTTTCGTGCCCTTTGCCTGCCACCACGATGCTGTCGCCGCTGCGGGCAAGCTCGACGACACGGCGAATTGCCTGGCCACGATCGCCGATTTCCTCAACAACCGTGTCAGAACTGGCCTTGCCGCTGGCAACGGCTTCCTTCGCACCAGCGACCACGGCCGCACGGATTTCAGAGGGCACCTCAGAGCGTGGATTGTCATCAGTGATGATGACGACATCGGCACCGCAAGCAGCCTCAGCTCCCATAATTGGACGCTTGGCACTATCGCGGTCGCCACCGGCGCCGACGACAACCAACACGCGACCTTCGGTCTGTGCACGCAATGTGGCCAACACCTCAGCTACTGCGGCTGGCTTGTGGGCATAGTCCACCACAGCCAGGAAGTCCTGTCCGCGATCGATGCGCTCCATCCGACCCGGCACACGTACCTGTGCCAGACCGCTCTTGGCCGCGTCATTGGCATGCCTAACCGCATCGAGCACAGCCCAGGCAACTGTGGCATTGGCAACGTTGAAAGCACCCGGCAGAGGAACTTCCACCTCAACTGTGTGAGTGTTATTTCGCGTTAGCTCCACATGCTGGACACCATTAGTGGTGACGGTCGCTGCAGCGGCGTGCCATTCTGCAAAAACCTCGGCAGCTGGTGTCTTGTCGGTTACGCGATGCTGAGTGTGGACAGTGGTGACTTGGACATCCGGGTCGCCGGCAGCGATATCCGCCATGCGGACACCCCAGTCGTCGTCAATGCACACGACAGCTTTCGGTGCATGCGTCGAACCTGCGGGATCAAAGAGCTTGGCCTTGGCTTGGAAATACTCTTCCAAGGTCTTGTGGAAGTCCAGGTGATCCTGCGAGAGATTGAGGAAACATCCGACGTTGAAACTGACTCCGTCTACACGCCCCAGCGACAGTGCGTGAGAAGAAACCTCCATGACAACATGCGTCACGCCTTCGGAGAGCATCTGGTGGAACAGGCGCTGGAGGGCCGGAGCCTCTGGGGTAGTCAGGCTCGACGGAACGGCACGGCCATTGATGCGCGTGCCGGTAGTACCAATGATGCCTGTCGAGCATCCAGCTGCCAGCAGCGCGCCCTCCAGCATGTAGGTCGTGGTGGTCTTGCCAGAGGTGCCTGTCACCCCAATGATGGTCAGTGAATCCGAGGGGTGATCGTAGATTTCTGCAGCAACGTGCCCCATGACAGCCCGGACATCGTCGACAACCAGGACTGGGCGAGCCTCCCCTGCTTCCCACAGGATTTTCAGACCTTCCTCATCAGTCAGGATCGCTGTAGCAGCCGACTGCTGCGCGTAGCGCGCACCGTGCGTGCGAGTACCTGGGACGGCAGCAAACATTCCGCCTTCAGGTACGTCGGCAGCGTTGAGTTCGATTGCGGCGATATCCGCTCCTGCCGCCGCGGATTCGGTAATGCCGTCAAGTCGGCCATGGGCGAGGTTACACAATTTCGCAAGGGTGGCGGTCATTGGCTGTTCCCTCTTTCAAGTCAGTCGTTGGTGTACAACAGGTTGGAAAAATTCAAGAGATTCACTTTGCAGAAACCAAAGTAATAAAAGTCTGTGTATTAGTGCTGCCGCGGTAACTTCATTGTGGTGGTGACCTCGTTACGGCTGCAGCAACAACTTGCCCTCGCGGGGTGGCGACGGCGGTACGTTGTAGCGGTTAAGCGCCCAAGCGGCGATGTCCTTAAACAGTGGGGCCGCTGACTGGCCGCCGTCACCATGGACACCACGCTGGGGTTCGTCAAGCATGATGCCAATGACGAAACGGGGATCGTCGGCAGGCGCGATGCCTGCAAACGTGATGTAGTACTTGGAATTCGAGTACGCGCCGGTGTCGGGGTCGACCTTCTGCGCCGTACCTGTCTTGCCTGTGAGCGAGTATCCCTCAATACTATTGCCGGCAGCGGTACCCGACTGCTGCCCCGTGGGATCAGACTGCATAACGCCTTCAAACATGGCGCGCACAGTTTGGGCGGTCTCCGGACTAACCACACGCACTGTTTCCGGGCGCTCCGTTGCCGTCTTCGTGCCGTCCGGGGAAATTGTCGAGCGAATCATACGCGGCGGGATGCGCTCGCCATCGTTGGCAATTGCCTGGAAAACTCCTGTCATCTGCAGCAGTGTCATGGCCATACCCTGACCAATGGGCAGGTTCGCAAACGTACCGCCAGACCACTGCGGACGCTGCGGCACCAGGCCGGACGATTCACTGGGCAACTCGATACCCGTGGACTGCCCCAGCCCGAAGAGGTGCAGCATCTCCGCGAAGCGGTCCTGCCCCAAACGCTCTGCCAGCATTAGGGTGCCGACATTGGAGGACTTGCCGAATACACCGGTCGTCGTGAAAGCTTCCGTGCCGTGGTCCCATGCATCGCGCACAGTGACACCCGCCATATCAATAGTGCCCGGGACCTGCAGAACCTCATCCGGTGTGGTCTTGCCGTCTTCGATGGCGGCCGCGGCGGTAATGATCTTTGCTACAGAGCCCGGCTCAAATGGGTTCGATACAGCGGAGTTTCCGATAGTGCGCCCCTCTTCGAGCTCGGCCCCCATATCCTTATTCGGGTTAGCCGTGTCCGCCTGCGCCATTGCTAGCACTTCGCCGGTCTTCGCGTCGAGTACAACTGCCGACGCATCTTTCGCTCCCGAGTTGGCCTTCGCCTGGTTGACCTGCTGTTGGACAAAGTACTGCATGTCTAGGTCCAGGGTCAGCTCGTATGTCGTACCGTCCACAGCCGCGTGAACATCGCGCGTGGATCCCGGGATTGCCACACCGTTGGAGGCGATATCAATGGTCTTGCCACCGTTAATACCCTGCAAAGTGGCATCACGAGAGGCTTCAAAGCCGAACTGGCCGACGCCATCCATGCCAATCTTGCCGATGACGTTAGCCGCCGTCGCCCCATTCGGGTACTGGCGAATATCCTGACGCTCCGCCACCAGTTCCGGATACTTTTCCACGATGGCAGCGGCCTTGTCCGGATCGACATTACGCACGAGCACCTCGTAGGTGCTGTCCTCATTGCGCAGCTTCTCCAGAATGTCCTTCGAGCTCACCCGGGACGGCGCGCTCATCACCGAGTTCTCCTCGGTTTCGGGTTCCGCTTGACGACGGCGACTGCTTCCCGACTTCTCCGCGTCGATGTCGGCCACCTCGAGTAGCTTCGGCAAATCCTTGGCGATCTGCTCGAGGCGTTCGTCGTAGGCAGCGACATCATCCGGGCGCTGCTTATGTGCGTCCCCAATCCACTTGCGCAAAGTGTTCGGGTGCACGGTAATACTGCGTGCCTCCATCGTGAAGGCAAGCTGAGCTCCATTACGGTCGAGAATCGCACCGCGCCGAGCTGCATCAACAACTTCCACCGTGCGCTGATTCTGTGCCGCCGCAGAAAGGTCAGGACCTGCGACGAGCTGCACCCAAGCCAAACGGGAGACCAGCACTACGACTGCGATAGCGCCTATAAACTGCAGCCAGTTGCGACGCCGGATGAAGTCCTTATTACTAATGCGCATTTTTTCGCGCGGGGGCACGCTTCGGTTGGTATTAGCATCGAGCCTCCGGCTGCGCTGACCATCCCGAACTCGACTTTGGTCTCTGCGCTCACGGGATGTAATTCGGTAAGCACGTTCGCCGAAGTCATACCCCCCTCCACGGTTGGGGTAGTCGTCTTCAGATCGAATCATGCGCTAGTGCTTTCTACTAAGTCGATTCTCCCGCGCGCGATAACGTTAGGCGGTATTCCCTGCCATCGCGAGTACTGAATTAATTAGTCTACAGTCGCCTGACCAGAAACAGTGGAACCGCCAGAATATCGGACAGTTGGCCAGTTTGGCCGTGTTTAGTTTCTCAGTTCCTACGGTGCTGGCGCTGGCTCGGGCGCCGGCACTTCCGGCGCTTCCGGCGCCGAGGCTGGCGCTTCCGGCGCTTCCGGAGCTGGCGCTGGCGCTTCAGCCTCAGGCGCGGGTGCCGGTGCCGGCGCAGGTGCGTGGTTCTGCGGCGCATACGGAGCAGTTGCCGGCAACCCGTTCGGACGTGGGTGCGCTTCCTCAATAGCCGGTGCCTGCATCCCCGGAACATTCTCGGTGTCCTTCGGGTTCGACGACGGCGCATGCGGATTATTCGGCGACTCACTGTTGAGGTCGATAATCTCCTGCTGCTTCTCATCGCCCGGTCGCACTTCCACGACCTTGCCTTCCGGATCAGTAGTTAAAACGGCAGGTTGCTCCGGATTGACCATGCCCTCTTCCACAGCACGCTGCGCGATAGCGCCGGTTGACTTCATGTAAGCAACATCCCGCTCGAGCACCTCCAGCTGGTTACGCAGCTCCTTTTCCTTGGTCTGCGCAGCATCCAGCTGCAAGGATGTCGAGGTCGAAATACCAGACAGGAACATCGCCATCACGATGCCCGCGACAACGAGAAAAATCATTAGAGCCGCACCGGCAAACTTGTGGCTATCCCTCGAGGACGTCGTAACGCGACGCCCCCGCACCGAGATAACCTGCTGAGAACCTGTGCGCCCAAACCGCCGACGCTGATAAAGATCCTTTTCCGTGCGGGCGCTGCGACCGCGCTGACGAGTCTTCGTCTTGGCACCGGCGACGGTTGCAGACGCGCCGCGGGAGGTGCGCCGGGTGGGGGCGTGCTCCGTGATTGTCGTTGCCATGCTCGAAAGTTCTCCCAGTACTTAGATTGTGAAGGGTTCGTTTGGTGCGGTTGAAAAGGGTTGGGTCAATCGGCTCGAATTCGCTCGATACAGCGAACTCGCACCGGTGCGGCTCGGGGGTTGTCTTCGATCTCGCTTGCCGACGCCTTCTCCGCACCTCTCGTGATGAGAGCAAAGTGCGGTTCATGCCCCGGAAGCTCCATCGGGAGCCCCGGTGGGGTTGTCGACTTCACACGCTCCGCAAAGTCCTTCTTAACGATGCGGTCTTCCAGACTCTGGTAGCTCATGAACACTGCACGCCCATCGACTGCGAGTGCATCGCAGACCTGCGGCAGCACATTTTCTAGAGCTTCAAGCTCACGATTTACCTCGATACGAAGAGCCTGGAACGTACGTTTGGCCGGGTGTCCGCCCTTACGGCGAGATGCCGCCGGAATGGTTTCGTAGAGCAGCTCAACCAGACGGCCGGAGGTGGTAAACGGTTCCTTTTCCCGCTCACGCAGGATTGCCGAGGCAATCTTGCCGGCGAAGCGCTCGTCGCCGTAAGTCGAAAGGATGCGCGCGATATCACCGTGCGAATAGGTATTGAGCACATCCGCTGCGGTAATCCCCTGGCTTGCATCCATGCGCATGTCCAACGGGGCGTCGACTCGGTAGGCGAACCCACGATTGACCTGATCAAGCTGCATCGAGGAAACACCGAGATCGAAAAGCGCACCGGCGATACCCTTCTCAGCGGCGCGGGCAAGAATGTTCTCCGCGCCGCTTCCACCAGCGGCTGCAGGAATCTCACCACTGAGGACCTCGGCGAGCGAATCGAAACGCACACTGAACCCTACAAAGCGATCACCGAAACGCGCGAGACGCTCTTCTGCCCCGCGCAATGCATTGTCATCGCGATCGAGCCCAACAACGCAGAGCTTCGGGAACTGCTCCAACAGATATTCCGTGTGCCCACCGGCACCAAGAGTGCCGTCGACAACTACTGCGTCATCACCCAGCGCCTCGATGCCCGGGCGCAACAAATCAGTTACTCGATGAAGCAAAACGGGGACATGACCAAACTCGCCGGACTTGCGATCATCCGCAGGCACCGATCCGTTCATTTCCCCTCCTCACCGGGTATGTTTGCACTGGTCAGAGAATCTATCGAGTGTATTCCCGGTTTGCTTGACGACGAGTGCCGCGCCAGCAACCAGACCGCACCTCATGTGCACTACTGGGAATGCTGCTATCGGTGCTTAAACAAAAAGCGGGGATGTTCACAGGGCCCCGCCTGACAGAACCTGGTATCGGGGAAGTACACCAGGGGCTATCAGGCAGAGTCCATGCGGACATTCCCTCTTTTCGGTTATTCCAAGCGGTTTATAAAACGCCGAACAGCGAGTCATCCTCACCTTCGGAGAAATCAGCTTCATGCTCCGCTTGGTAGGCCTCCCAGGACTCTTTGTCCCAGATCTCCAGAAAGTCAATAGAACCGATAACCACACACTCTTTGGAGAGATTCGCGTACCGACGGTGATCCATCGATAACGTGATTCGCCCGGAACCATCGGGGCGCTGCTCATCGGTGCTCGCCGCAAGATTTCGGATGAAAGCTCGCGCCTTGGCATTCGTACGAGAGGCCTTAGTGGCCCGCTGAGCTAGTTTGACGAACTCCTCTTTCGGATACACCGCCAGAGAATGATCCTGCCCTTTAGTGACCATCAGGCCACCTGCGAGATCCTCGCGGAACTTCGCCGGCAACGTCAGGCGCCCTTTGTCATCAAGCTTCGGAGTATAGGTGCCCAGAAACATGCGTCACTGGCCTCCTATCCCCGTGTCAACCTCAATGTCAACGCACAAACGCTTACCGAATTAAGGGATTTAGGCATTGCCTTCAAGCAGAGCCGGAGGGCCGTGCTTTTCCCGCCGTGCCAAAATCTCGCCAAACTTTAAGCGCAAATCGGATATTCACTTCTGCAATGTTGACCAACCTCAATCAACATCACGCCCCACTTTACCCCACTATCTGCCACTATCAACACAAGAAGGAGAAAAATAGCCGCAATATCAGCGCAACCCCACCGCCGCGACATCTGATTTAACCCACTTGACATGGACTTTTAAAGAAACTCCTCGACAATTAAAGTGCGAACAAAAAGTGGGGCACCCACCCGCAACCTCACAGATAACGACGCCACACCAACCACATAGTTAACAACAGAAGGCCTGCACCCCAATACACACCACTTACCTACTAAAAACTATCCAGATTCAACCTGGTCGCCGGACTTAGCCCGCTGAACTGCAACTTTGTATCGCCGGAGCCAAACTTTCAGGAATGCCAGCAACGACTGCAGACAAGAATTCCTCCACCCCAATGGCTAAGTGGGGGAAAGTGGGGACTCGCGGTGGGGCAAAGTGGGTGAGATCTTGTGGAGCCGATTCACATCCAGAAAAACAAAAAAGTGAGGGCAAGCCATCGCTGACTTGCCCTCACTGTTAATTCTTGAGGCTTATCCCCTAACGCCCCTCGAAGCGGCCACGGAAACGTGATTCCAACGTGGAATCACCAGAGGAACCACGACCACCCGAGGCTCCTCGACGACTCCTTGCCGCTCCAGACTTAGACTTTCCAAAGTTCAGCCCCGAAGCAGAACTAGCCTTCTCCTGCTTACCGGCGCCAGTCAGAGCCCAAACGCCGGAACCGAACATAAGACCAAAGCCGGCAACCGACAACACAATGAACCAATTGCTCACAGAGAAAAGAGCGACGCCGCCAATCAACATCAGCAGACCGAGGAGCATGAGCGCAAAAACCTGAATGGAAAACCCACGAGGCGCGCTGTTTTCCTCCGGAAAGCTGAACGCATTTCCGGCCATCGTCGAACTAAATTTAGGATCCTCAGCGTAGAGTGCAGACTCGATTTCGTCGAGCATCCGCTGTTCGTGCTCAGATAGTCCCACAATTCCTCCATCGCCTACTTGAGCATTGCCCACCGCGATACTGGCGAGCCTTGACCCCTCAACTAACAATGCCGATACAACAAAGTTAATTACAGGCCACGTGCTGCTAACGCGGCGTCCGTTAGCTTCATTCTTACCCCTTCAACGGGCGACCCACCTCTATTGTTCCATGAATCCGAACAATCCCCCATTTATTTAGGAAAGCAACGCTCTAACACGCCCCCACCGGCTTACGCAGCCGCGGGCAGAACACCCAACTCAGCCCGGACAGCCCCCAAGAATGCACAACTTAAATCCCACAACTCCTGCGCCCGCCGCGAGTCAATGCGACGCGAAATACCCAACCGGACTTTCTCACGCAGCGCGGTGAACTGCTCAAACTTGGTGACCCAGCTATCAAATTCAGGCTGCTCTTTCTTTAAACGCAACCAGGCACTCTGTGTTGCCGAACGACGACGCTTAACTGCCGAGCCCGAACGAGGGCCCGAGCCAGAACCCCCAGCCACCGACGCATCGTCACGATTCAACAGCGCACCTGCGCAGCGCAGCGCCGCACAGTAGGAAAGCTCCAGCATCTCATCAGAACCGGCATTCCGAGCATTCACTAGCAGAGCCTCTGCCCGCCCCAGCAGCTCCAGCGATTGCTTTGAGACACCGACCGGGGCGACCGAACCCGACTGCGAAATCGCCCTAAACTCCACCACGTTCGACCTTGCCACCGCCCTGCTTCTCCTTTCACACAGCATTCACATGAGCACAGATTTTCCGCTTCTCCTTAGCGGGATTGACTGCAATTTATCCCCAACCCCGGACTGCGCCAGGCATAGTTTCGCACACCTGTTCGACCCGATGTTATTGCAGTAATCTCACAACTAAGTTCGTCTAAGTCGCTAATCTGGTCACTGTGAAATACAGCGTGGTTCCGATGACAGCAGGAGACTTCAATCTCCGCCTGCAAGAAGCAGTGGCTCTCTACATCACCGCGATGCAGTACAACCCCGCAATCTTGCCCGGTCGTCTCCACGAATGGCAGAAACAAACCACTCAACCCGGCTTCATGGCTGCTGCAGCCATAGCTCACCCCGAACAGCTCTCCCCTGCCCAGGCTCTCCGCGACCCGCGCTGCAGGTTGGTTGGCATCGGCTACTGCCGTACAGGATTGAACACGCACTGGTGGTATCGCCAGGTAAGAGATGGACTGCTCATGGACGGGCGCTCGCTACCGGACGTCGTCAGGCTCTTGGGCAACTACGCCGAACTGTCTGAGATTCACATACACCCCAGCTTTCAGGGGCGGGGACTCGGTAAACGGCTGCTCCGTGAGTTGGTCGATTCCCGCCCAGAGACGCGAGTTCTGTTGTCAACTCCGGAATACCCGAATGAGGCCAATAGGGCATGGCAGCTCTACCGCCAATTTGGTTTCAAGGATGTTTTAAGGAACTTTTATTTCACAGGGGACTCCCGTCCCTTTGCAGTTCTAGGAGTAGATCTTCCCCGTGACATCATCACCGAGTGAACCTTCCACACCACGTCGACGGCTTTCGCCTCTGCGCATTGCCACAGCAATGGCCGGAATTGCCGCCATCTTGCCGCTCAGCGGCTGCTTTGACGCGCAGGCTGGCATTACCATTTCCGGCGACGACAGGGTCTCGGGCACAATTCACGTAACGCCCACGGAGGAAGCCCGTTCGCAATTTGAGCAGTGGCAAGTACCAGAAGATCTCTCCGACCGCGTCTCACAGGGAGTAATCGACTCCTCCACAGGAAAGATGGAAGTCTCGTTCAACGAGCTGCACTTCATTGAACTCACCGATACGCTCCGACAGCTTTCCGACGATCGCGTAGACATCGACCTAGACCGTAGCGGTGGCGGCAAGATTTCGATGAACGGCCACATGGATTTGACTCACCTGCCCGGCGCGAAAGTTGATTTCGTCGTCGCGTTCCCGGAGCAGGTTACTGACTCTAATGGCCGCCAGACCGAACCGAACAAGGTGGAATGGCAGCTCGCCAGTGGCGAGAACCACAATGTATGGGCTTCGTCGCCGGCTGGATCCACCAAGCGGAATCAATTCCTATTATTTGCCGGTGTGACCACAGCCGCCGGTGTCCTAGCCTCAGTGCTAGGTGTCCTGTGGGCGCGAAGAGTTCGCGACATGCAGGACTTTTAGCAATTAAAAACCGCCGCGCAGCATATCCTGGCCGGTGCCCCATGCGGGTGCCATGCCGAGGTTGTGCAAAACCTCCTGGGAGGCGCGAGCGAAGTTCATAGTCATAAAGTGCAGCCCCGGTACGCCCTCGGCGATGAGACGCTCTGCCATGTTGGTCGAAAACTCGATACCAATCTTGCGAATCTCATCCTTATTGGCCTGCTCGTCACCATCCGCTGCCTTAATCAGGCGTTCCTCCAAATCGGATGGCAACTGCGCGCCGGAGAGCTCAACCTGCCTGCGCACTGAGCGCAGCGACGTAATCGGCATCAGCCCCGGAATGATGGGCTTGGCACCGTGCACTGGGTCGGCTTCCACCAGGCGGTCTCGAAGGCGCAAGTAGTGCTCAATATCGAAGAACATCTGAGTAATCGAGTATTCGGCTCCCGCGCGCAGCTTGGCAAGCGTGTACTGCGTGTCATGGTCCAAATCTGGCGAGCGGTAGTGTCCTTCCGGGAACGACGCAATGCCGATCTCAAATTTTTCGAACTCCGGCTCGGCCTTAATCAGCTCAATCAGCTCGCTGGCGTAGTGCAGACCGCCCTCGGTCTCCACCCAAGGACCAAGGGGGTCTCCCGGCGGATCACCACGCAGAACGAGCAGATTCGTCAGCCCCGCGCTGAGGTAAGAACGCAGGATTTCTCGCAGCTCGTCGACGGTGTGCTCTACCAATGTCAGGTGCACAAGCGTTGTAAGCGGCTGCTTCGAAACGCGCTGGGCGATTCGCAGGGTGCGGTCGCGGCTAGAACCACCGGCGCCGTAGGTCACCGATGCAAAGGAGGCGCCAAGATCGTGGAAAGCCTCAGCTGCTCGGAGAAGACGTTCCTCGGCGGCGTCGTCACGCGGGGGCATGAACTCGACCGAGAAGGGAATACTGCCCGCGCTCGGCATTGAAAGCGCCTGGCGGATCGTCACTTGGCGGCCTGGCGACAGTGGCATTGTTGAGGACATAGTCACTCATACTAAGCGGTGTCCTATTCTTGAGTCAGCATTACCCGTCATCGACGAGAGGCTCACATGAGCGAAGAACTGGATTTGGCCGCGCTGCAGCCCCACGAAGTACCAACTGCTGTTACCAAAACGCTGGAGAATTACCTTAAAAGCCGTGGTGACGATGTCGCGTCGGTCGATGCGGGGTACACCGAGGCCATAGATTCGCTCCACTCCTTCGTCCTCAATGGGGGCAAGCGCGTGCGTCCAGCCTTCGCCTGGCAGGGATGGTTGGGAGCAGGCGGCCTCGAAGGCCGTTTCTCCCCAGCCGAGGATTCCCAGGCTGTGATGAAGGCGGTGAGTGCCCTGGAACTCATTCAAGCCTGCGCACTCATTCATGACGACATCATCGATGACGCTGATACGCGCCGTGGCGCACCGACTATCCACAAGGTATTCGAGGCCAAGCACGAGGCCAATAGCTGGAATGGAGCCGCCGACCGCTTCGGTATTTCCGCCGCGATTCTCATTGGCGATGTCGCTTTGACCTGGGCTGATGACATGATGCACTCGTCAGGCCTCAGCTCGGAGGCACTAACCCGCGCACTTGTCCCCTGGCGGGCGATGCGCACTGAAGTACTTGGCGGCCAACTGCTCGATATCACAGCCGAAGCCAGCCGGGACAGTCGCGTCGAGACCGCTGAGAAAATCAATCTGTTCAAGACCGCCGCCTACACGATCGAGCGGCCTCTCCACATTGGTGCCGCGATTGCCGGCGCGCCAGCGGAATTGGTTGAGGCCTACCGCAGCTTCGGCCGCGACATCGGTGCGGCATTCCAGCTCCGCGACGATCAGCTGGGCGTTTTCGGCGATCCCGAAGTCACGGGCAAGCCCGCCGGCGATGACCTCCGCGAGGGCAAGCGAACTGTCCTAGTCGGCCAGGCCTTAAGCCTCTACCGAGATTCCGCACCTGAAAAGGCCCGCTTTATCGATGAACGCCTGGGAACAGTCTCGTCTGCTGCAGAAATCGATGAGCTACGCAATCTCATCGCTGAATCCGGCGCTGCCGATGCCGTCGAACGTGAAATTGACCGCCTGACCAGCCGCGCTTTCACCACTATCGAGAATGCCGACCTGCCTGCAACCTCGCGCGAAAACCTCATTGCTATGGGCCTTCGCGCCACCGCTCGTCAGCATTAGGCCAGGTGTTGCGTAGTCATGCCCGCTGCTTCCCCCACTCGTGCCCCCAGTAATTCCCCGCGCCTGCGACGTGCGGTCACTCGTCCTCATAAGGGCACCAAACCACGACTGACGATTATCGGCGCAGGTCTGTCTGGACTTACCGCCGCGCTCTACGCCATCGCCGATGGCTACGATGTCACCGTTGTCGAGCGGGAAAGTTTCGTCGGCGGACGCTGCGCCAGTGAACCCGTCACCGTCGACATCGACGAGCAATCGCTCACCGCAGTCTTCGACACTGGCGCAACTGTATGGACCATGCCCTCGCTTGTCGACGATGCCCTCGCCGCCGTCGGCCTCTACGCGCGCGATATCGACCCGGGTTTTTCGGCCTCCCCAATCACGCCCACCTACCGTGCGGAATTTGCCACCCGCGGCGGGCTCGACGTGTTTTCCAACGAAGACATGATGGCCGATGAGCTCGCCCGCTTCGGCGCCTCTGACTCCACCGTCACCGGCTACCGCAAACTCCGCACGTGGCTGCAAAGTCTCTTCAATGCCTGCTTCGACAACTTCATGTCCCGCAGCTTTGACCGCGTTACGGACCTATTCACCGGGCCCGGCGCGCTTCGCGACCTCACTACGCTCCTCCGACTCGGTGCCTTCCGCGCCCTCGAACCTAAGATTCGTGCCTTCCTCGGAGATAATGATCTCGCTCGCGTTTTCAGCTTCCAGGCGCTTTACGCAGGTGTACCTCCTGCTAAGGCCCGTGCGGTCTACGGCTGCATTTCCCACATGGATACCTCGATGGGGGTTTACTATCCACACTCCCCCGCATTCGGGTCGGGTATGGGCGCCGTCAGCGAACTGCTCGCCGAGGCCGTCCGCCGAGCTGGCGGAACCATCGACTTCGGCGTTGAAGTCACTGGACTGAAAGTCGACGAGGCAGGCTTTGTCTCCGCCATCACCACATCAACTGGCGAGCGTCCCGCCGATGCCGTCATCGCTACTACCGATTTACCTGTGGTGCAGAGCTGGCTTCACGACGCGACTACCTCTGCCGCCAGTAGCTCATCGAAGCGGCGAGGCCTTCGGAGCGTCGTAAAGCGGACAGGAGCGCGGCGGCTGTTCCCGGTTCGATTTTCCCCATCGGCGGTGGTGGCGCACGGACTGATTCCGGTTTCGGAGACGACGACGTGGCCGAAACGGCATCACCTGATTTCCTTTGGCGAAAAGTGGAACGAGACCTTTGAAGAAATCTCGTCACCGCGTCATGGAAAGCTAATGTCGGACCCGTCATTGCTGGTCACCCGGCCTGCGGTGAGCGCGCCGGAGCGTATCGTCACAGATGCGAACGGCGTGCAGTGGGAGCCCGTCAGCGTGCTCGCGCCGTGCCCCAACGTGCAGTCGGCCAATCTGATTTGGTCGCGAATCGGTGGGAACTACGTCGCGAACATAACCGCTGAGCTGGAGCGGCGCGGACTGACCGGGATCTCTACGAAGTGGCGAGTCGGTCGGATCGATACCCCTCAACAGTGGCAAGAACGTGACATGGGCGTTGGCTCGCCGTTTGGGCTGGCGCATCTGTTCCGACAGACGGGGCCATTCCGCCCCCGCAACTTCTCTCCGAAGATGCCAAAGAATCTGACGCTGGCAGGATCGACGACGGTACCGGGAGTTGGCGTGCCGACGGTCATGATTTCTGGACGACTTGCGGCACAGCGGTTTGAAACGCCTTAGCTCCTGAATGTCTCCCGGATGTCTGCCGGTGGTCACTGACCAACTAGGATTAATGCATCAGCAATGTATCGATTGTTTAGGTTGACATGAATTTATCGCGGAGTGCTCAGCTGGGTGTCTACGGTGGCATCCTCATTGCTCTGGGCTCCTACGGTTCCGGTGCGAACCGCTACCGTGGCGGCCTTGTCCACGCTCTGGGACTTGACTGGATTACCTACGGTCACGGTCAGATTTTCTGTGAGATTGTGATTTGGGTAGGTATCGCCCTGCTGCTTATCTCGTGGCTGCGCATCGGGCGGGAACTGCTGTTCTCGAAGGGGACTATCCG
Organism: Corynebacterium sp. HMSC074C11; assembly: GCF_001809455.1. Classification (NCBI taxonomy): domain Bacteria; kingdom Bacillati; phylum Actinomycetota; class Actinomycetes; order Mycobacteriales; family Corynebacteriaceae; genus Corynebacterium; species Corynebacterium sp. HMSC074C11. The sequence goes on along the minus strand of NZ_KV797736.1, from coordinate 60,262 downwards.
GGACATTGTGGCTGGTTCTGCCCCTTCTGGAGCCACAGCAGATGCTATGGCGCTAGCGAGCACTGGCGGCGATGAGTCCACGTTGCGCCGATTTAATTCAATCCTGTTGACCTGGGCAATCCCCCTCGCGCTGGCCGCACCGCTGTTCTCTCGCGATGTCTATTCGTATCTCATGCAGGGCGCGATGGTCCGCGATGGGTTTGATCCCTACACCGAGGGAGCTGCAGCCAATCCAGGGCCAATGCTGCTGGAGGTATCCGCAGACTGGCGGAACACCACCACCCCATATGGCCCGCTGCATCTGGGAATTGGCGAGGTCATCACGCGGATTGTCGGCGACAACATCACCGTCGGTGTGATTCTCTACCGCATGGTGTGCCTGCTGGGCTTCGCCGCCATTGTCTGGTCGATCCCGCGAATCGCCCGGGAGCTTGGAGCAAATCCGGCTTTCGCACAGTGGCTCGGAGTGCTCAATCCACTGGTGCTACTGCATCTGATTGCGGGTATGCACAACGAAGCACTGATGGTCGGCTTGGTCAGCTTGGCGCTCGTCGCCGCACTGTGCATGGAGCGGTTGCCGGGTGGTCTGATCGCTGCTGTCCTCATCGGAATCGGCGTCGCTCTGAAAGCCACCGCTGTCTTGGCGCTGCCCTTCGTCGTGTGGATCGTGCTGACTAGGAGCGAGCCCATCACCACGCTTCATAAGATGCTGCGGAAGATTCCGGCGATTGCCGGTGTTGGCATCGTGTTGGTCGCAGTCTGCGTCGGCACGCTTGCAGTGGTGACCTGGCTGACCGGTTCAAGCTGGGGCTGGATCTCCGAAATCAGTGGCAATACCAAGGTGATTAACCCACTGGCAGCACCGTCAGCGGTCGCTGGTGTGATCTCCGGCGTCATGGCGTGGTTCAACGACGACATCGGTTTCAACATCATCGTCAGCCACACACGCGTGGTCTCCTCTGTCATCATGCTGGTGGGGCTCGTGATTTCCTGGTTCTACTTCCGATCCACCCCTCGTAACAATGTCGCTGGCATGATTGCCGCCTATGTGGTGGCCTGCGTCTTTAATGCCGTGGCACTGCCCTGGTACTACGCCAGCTTGTTGACTCCCATGGGAACAATTCGCCCGCCACGATGGGTGATTCAAGGCACCGTGTTGTTCACATTCATCCTGTCACTGTCGTTCGCCGGCGGCGGCAATCACCGCTTCTACGACGTGCCCTGGATGGTTATCATCACCGTTCTCGGCTGGTTGGCCGTCAGCTGGCTGACCACTGGAAAATTCAGCTGGAAGTACCCGTGGCGCGACGATAAAACCGCCGCAGACACGGATTCCACGGCGGCGCCCCTGCCGCGGTCGACCGAGGTCACATAGTTGTCCATGCCCACCCCACAGCCTCTCTCGACCATCGCGCTGCCACAGTCCTACGAGCTCTGCCGCGATATTATGGCCTCCCACGGCCGCACGTATTCCCTGGCCACGAGGCTTTTGACACCCCGCCAACAGCGTGCGGTGTGGTCTCTCTACGCCTGGGCGCGCATTGTCGATGACTACGTCGACTGCCCCGCCGATGCCGACCGCTCGCCCACGCACATCGAAGCCACGGTCACACGCTTGAGCGAGCTTTTCCACTCAGCTGTCGTCATCGGTTCGCTTGACGACGTCCACCGCGACCGCGACCGTGCCGTCATCTCGGCGGCCGCACAGACTTTTCGCGACTACGACATCGATCCACAGCTCTCTGCGGACTTTGTTCACTCCATGCTGATGGACGTGCCCGACACATCCTGCCATATTGCACATTTTGAAACATGGGAGCAGCTCGACTCGTATATGTGGGGCTCCGCAGCAGTCATCGGCCTTGAGATGATGCCCATCCTAGGCACCCGCACAGGGGTCTCCTGTGAGGAAGCCACCCCCTACGCAGAGTGCCTGGGAAAAGCCTTTCAGGTGACAAATTTCCTCCGCGACATCGCCGAGGATTTTCGCCGTGACCGTATTTACCTACCGCTGAATGAGTGGGAGGCCTTCGGAGTGGGTACCGAGGAAATCGGCTACTGCGCCGCCACGGGACAGACGACCCCGGCGGTACGTCAGGCATTGGCCTACTTCATCGCTCGCAACCGCGCGCTCTATGCCGAAGCCAGCAGCGGCGTGGACATGTTGGGGGTGCCAGGGCGTCAGGCTATCCGTGCCGCGGAGATTCTCTACTCTGATATTCTCGGCGAAATTGAGCGCATGAACTACAACGTCTTTGCGCAACGCGCTCACGTAGGACGCGCTCGAAAAGCAAAAATCGCCCTCCCACTGCTTTTCACAGCAGTGGCCGGGCGATTACGACAGGAGCTATCGGGGACGTAGGACGCGGGCGTGGGACGCCGTCCGGGTTTTACAACGCCATAGCCTGTGCGCGGCGCATCACTTCGCGAGCGAGGTGACCGTGCAGGGCATCCACCGGACGCCCAGGCAGAGAATCATCTTCGGAAAACAGCCACTCCAGCGCTTCCTCTCGCGAGTAGCCTCCGTCGGCAAGCAAAGCGAGTGCGCCGGGAACAAAACGAGCGACTTCGTCGCCCTCGAAGAAGCGAGCGGGAATTTGTGGGATGCCATCGCGGTTGACTGCAATAAGGCGCCCCTCCTGCAGCAATGCGTGAATACGGGTGACAGCGACACCAATGAGGTCGGCGGCATCGGGCAGCGCAAGAGTGGGTTCGTCGGTGCTGAGGACATCGTGGCAAGTTGGAATCTTTCTCACACTGGTCACTTTAGCGCGTTGGCTTCGCGGTAGGTACGTCCCCATATACTTGTTGGAAGCAACTGATTGGAATAGGGAAGGCTGGTTTATGTCGCAGCTTGTCGAGGGGCAGATTCTCGATGGTCGCTACCGTATTGGAGCCACCATCGCACACGGTGGGATGAGCACCGTGTACTGCGCCACCGATTTGCGGCTCGATCGCAGGGTGGCCGCAAAGGTCATGGATCCGCGTTTTGTCGACGACGAATCTTTCCGCATCCGCTTCGAACGTGAGGCCCGCGCGGTCGCGCACCTCAATGACGAGTCGCTCGTCAACGTCTACGACCAGGGCACGGATCCGGCGGGACATGTGTTCCTCATTATGGAATTCGTCGACGGGGGGACCCTCCGCGAGCTGCTCCGTCAGCGCGGTCCGATGCCTCCGCATGCAGCTGCCGTCGTGATGCGCTCGGTTCTGCGCGCTCTATCGGTGGCGCATTCTCGCGGCATGGTGCACCGAGATATCAAGCCGGAAAATGTGCTGATTGCTTCGGACGGGCGGGTGAAGCTGGCGGATTTCGGTCTAGTGCGCGCGGCCGCTGATGCCAAGGTGACCTCTAACTCGGTCATCGTCGGCACCGTCGCTTATCTCGCCCCAGAGCAGGTCACGGGCGAATCCATCTCCCCCGCCTCCGACGTGTACTCCGCCGGTATCTTGCTCTTTGAGCTGCTGACCGGCACTACCCCGTTTATCGCCGATACTTCACTCGGTGTCGCTATGAAGCGCCTGAACGAAGATGTCCCTCCGCCTTCCGAACTCATCGACGGCGTTCCAGAGGAGTTCGACGAGTTGGTCGCCCGAGCCTGTGCTCGCAGGCCGGAGAATCGCTTTGAGAGCGCCGAGGAATTCGCCGATGCGCTCGAAGATATTGTGTACGAATTGGACTTGCCGCCGTTCCGCGTACCTTCCCCTGTGAATTCGGCTGCCGCCAACGCCGCCGCTATCGAGGACCCCATCCCGGACATTCGCCGTCCAGTCCCCCGGGACAACGACCAGGCGGATGACCACCACGACACCGCAGAGACGACACCCGAGCGCTTCGGTCACGATGGTTATGCTGGCTACGGCTTGTCGACGGACACCCCCGGCTACCCAGAAGCTCCTCCACCACCGGGACCACCGAACATCTTCGCCGATTTCGACGACCCAGATGCGGGGCGGACACGCACTTTTGACCGCCATGATGGGTACATCGCCGCTGACTGGGACACACCGGAGCCACAGACCGGAGGACCCGTACCAGCAGAGATTTCGGGTGGCCCTGCGTACCCGCAGTCACCGCATACGCAGGGTTCCCAGCATCCGCAGCCCAGATCAGCTCAGACAGTACCGCCGAAGAGCCGTCGCGCCACCCGACAGCGGACTCGACGCGGGTGCGCACTATGGCTGATTATCGCCCTGGTTGCCACGTTGGGCATGGGGCTTGGCGCATGGTGGCTGGGTTCTGGCCGTTACGGCGAAGTGCCTTCTATCACTGGGCTGTCACAACCACAGGCGATGACCGCAATCAGTGAGGCGGGCTTTGAACCGGTGGTTGATGAGCGCTACGACAACGATGTCGCAGTGTCCCAGATTATTGGCTCGGACCCTCTGGCTGGAGCGCGGGTTGTCCGCGGTGATGATGTTCGCGTACTGGTCAGCCTTGGCCGCCCGACTGTGCCCGCATATCCCGCGAACCACTCAAAGGAAGTGTTCAGCGCTGCCCTAGCTAAGCGGACGTTGAAAGAAGAGGTCGGAGACCCCGTCTTTTCCGATGATGTCTCCACGGGCGGCTTGGTCTTTGCGGTTCCTGCTCCAGGACAGACCGTCGAAGTTGGCTCAGTTGTGACTGTGCATTACTCCCAGGGTCCAGCACCGGTGAAGGTGCCAAAGATCGTGGGGCTTCAAGAGGATGAAGCTCGTGAGCTGTTGAGCAAGGCCGGGCTGGAAGTCCGGGAGGTATCGGCGGAGTTTTCCTCCTCTGCTGAGCCGGAAGAGGTTCTTTCCGTGTCTCCTGAGGAAGGCACTGGCCTCGAACGCGGTAGTTCTGTGACGTTGACCATTAACAACGGCATCGAAGTGCCCAATGTAGTGGGCAAGTCGGAGGATACTGCTCGTCAAATTCTGCAGCGCGAGGGCATTGAGGTAAGCGAAGTAAAGGACGCGTCCTCCTCCTCGCGCGACTACGGCCGTGTTGACGCAGTCTCACCAAGTGCAGGTCGTCTGGTTAACCCCAATGATGCGACTGTCACGCTGACCGTGTCCAGAGCAGTGAAGGTTCCGCAGCTGCTGGGTAAAACTGTTGCGCAGGCACGTCGTGAAGCGGAGAAACAGCATCTTCAGCTCGACATCGACGGCTCTGCGAACGATGACGATCGCATCGTATTGCAGTCACCCCGACCGGGCGCTAAGGCCACGGCGGGTGACAGCATTTCGGTCAGCACTCTGTAAAAAAGTGCGGCGCTCTACTGAGTGCGGTGCTGCACTAGCTGGGCTAGTTGTACCTAGCTGAGCTGGTTGCAACTAGTTGCGCAGCATCTCGGCAACCAGGAAGGCCAGCTCCAGCGACTGCTGAGTGTTCAAACGCGGGTCGCAGGCGGATGCGTAACGGCCTGGCAGATCGACATCGGAAATGTCCTGCGCGCCACCGAGGCACTCAGTGACATCTTCGCCGGTCAGCTCCACGTGGATACCACCCGGGTGCGAGCCGATCGAGCGGTGCACCTCGAAGAAGCCCTGAACTTCGTCGACAATGCGGTCGAAGTGGCGGGTCTTGTAACCATTGGAGGCCGAGTAAGTGTTGCCGTGCATCGGATCGCACTGCCAAATGACCTTATGACCAGAAGCTTCCACAGCCTCAACGATGGGAGGCAGCACGGAGCGAACCTTGTCATTGCCCAGACGCGAAGTCAGGGTCAGGCGACCAGGCTGGAAGAACGGGTCGAGCTTGTCGGCGTAAGCGACAGCCTCCTCCGGCGTGGTGGTCGGGCCAATCTTCACACCGACGGGGTTGCCAATCATGGCAGCCAGGTTGATGTGGAAGTCCTCAATACCACGGGTGCGCTCACCAATCCACAGCTGATGCGCGGAGAGGTTGAACAGCTCCTGATTGCCATCGTTTTCAGACAGGCGCAGCATAGCGCGCTCGTAGTCAACAACCAGTGCCTCATGCGAGCAGTAAATTTGCGCGGTCTGCAGGTTCGAGTCCGCAACACCACAGGCAGCCATGAACCGCAGTGCGTGATCAATCTCGCGTGCCAGGTCCTCGTAGCGGGCACCAGCCGGCGAGTTGCTGACGAACTCACGGTTCCACTCGTGCAGACGATGCAGGTCAGCGGTGCCCGAACCTGTCAGTGCACGTACCAGGTTCATCGCCGCAGAAGCATTGGCGTAAGCACGCACCATTCGAGCTGGGTCGTGAACTCGAGCTTCTTCAGTCGGCTCAACGCCGTTGACCATGTCGCCGCGGTAGCTAAGCAAGCCGTCGCCGTCGATGTCCTTCGAGCGCGGCTTAGCGTACTGACCAGCGATACGAGCCATCTTTACAACCGGGGTGGATGCGCCGTAGGTCAGCACAACGGCCATCTGCAGCAAGGTCTTCACATTGGCGCGAATGTGCGGCTCAGTATTGGACTCAAAGGTCTCCGCACAATCACCGCCCTGCAGCAGGAAGGCCTTACCATTAGCGACGTCGGCAAGCTCCTGACGAAGCTTACGAACCTCAGGCGCGACCACAATTGGCGGCACCGATTCGAGAATGCGACGCACGTTAGCAGCGGCGCGGGCATCCCAGCTTGGCTGCTGTAGGGCTTGGCGGGATACGACATCAGCAAAGCGCTCAGCCATGTCGCCGGGAAGCGGTGGCAGATCGGGCAGGTCATCTACAGGGAGATCAATAGTCCAACTCACAGAAGTTCATTGTAGTGCCCCTGCCAGAAGGGTGTTAGTCAGGTCACCAAATATTCGCATTCCGCTGCTTAATCAAGCGGCAACTTCTGGGCAATCTTTTGAAACTTCAGCAGATTGTGCTGGGCATCTGCCAGCGCATCGTGCTTACCTGCAGTCTGTTTTGGTAACCGTGGCTTGCCCGCCATCTCCCAGTACTGCTTGAGTTCACGGGTATAGCGCGGCATGAACTGCGGCAGCTTGGTCATATCGCCCCAAAGCTGCACCAACGCAATATGGTCGTAGGCGCCTACCCAGGCCCACAGCTCTGGACTGCCCGTACCGGGTTCGGTGAAAAATGCCAGCAGTTCCTCGCGGATCGTGTCCCGGTTCTTCCACAGCGGAGATGAGGGATTGGGCAGCTGATTGAGCACATTGGCCCGCACCCACGGCCCAGCCTTGCTCTCGTTGAACTCGGTAGACACCGCGTAGTACTCGCGGCCGTCCTCAGCTACGACACCGATGGAGACAAGATCAATAGTCTTGCCGTCTTCAATAAACTCGGTGTCATAAAAATAACGCACGGTGTGGAATCCTCTCCAGCCTCGGCCTCGCGTCGGCTACCTCGCGACCAAAAGACCGCGGAGCCCTACCGAGCAAATCTTCCCCATGCACCGAATCGCCTTAGGAAGTGTGCAGCCCCACTGTCGCGAAAACTATCTGCGCCTTATTATTCTAGCGAGCGCGTCGGAACCAGCGACGAGGGGTCGGCTTCGGCCCCGGAGCCGGAAAAGTCAGCTCTCCCCCCGGCTCGGTTCCCGCTGGATAGCCGTTGCCGGCCTCCAAGGACTTCTTCACATCAGTCGCATAGGCATCGACATATTCCTGACCCGAAAGCTTCTGAATTTCCTTAATCAGGTCATCCGTCAGTGCCCTGGCCGCTTCATACTCATCGCTGTACTTGGCTTTGTACTCCGACGGATCAATCGGATCGCCGATAATCGTGCCCACCTTCACCGGACGAGGAATCCACGAGCCAATCGGGTTGGCCTTCTCCGTATCAATCATCGCCATTGGGAACACCGGCACACCGGCCTCCAGTGCTACACGTGCCGCACCGGTTTTCCCGCGGTACAGTCGACCATCCGGACTACGAGTGCCCTCCAAAGAAATGCCCAGCAGATCACCGCGTGACAGCACCTTCAAGCCTGCATTCAGCGCATCGCGGGCTGCATCACCAGAGGTACGGTCAATCGGCACCTGCCCCACCGAGGAGAAGAAGAACTTCTGAATACCGCCGACAAAGCCCGGCGTGGTGAAGTACTCTGCCTTCGCCAGGAACGTCAGCTGACGGCGGCAGACCAGTGGGAAGAAAAAGTGATCCATCACAGCAAGGTGGTTCGACGCCATCAGCGCTGGACCTTCCTGAGGAATCTTCTCACCACCGATGTAATACGGGCGATTATAAATCCGCAGCCAAGGGCCAATGAGGATGTACTTAAAGAACTTGTACCAGCGATTATTCACAGTTTAAAACTATACAGGTTCACGTGGCCCGGCGATCCATCTCCGCAGCCATTCCCCACCTTTTCGCGGGCGAATTCCCCTACAATCCCCCAATTGACGCTTTACGACGATGCCGCACCCTCGGCAGCCACGACGCTGCGCGCAATATCCGCTGCACCAATCAACCCGGCATCGGCACCCAGTTCAGCGACCCGCACATCCGCTACCGGACGATAGCCAGCACCGGTGAGATTGCGGGCAAACTCGGCCTTGGCCTTGTCCAGGTATAAATCAGACGCCGAGGCAACACCGCCACCGATGACAATCAATTCCGGATCAAAGACATCGCCCACCATCGACAGACCACGCCCGAGCCAGGTAGCAAAGTCATCAATCGCGGCCAGAGCCAATTCATCCCCCTGCCTAGCAGCCGAGACGACATCGGTACCAGTTACCGAGCCGGCCACGAGCCCGTCGGTAAGCCGCGAGAAGTAGCGGCCGGATTCAGAGAGCTCCTGAGCTGTGGTAACCAGCGCCGTACCCGAGCAGTAACGCTCCAAGCAACCACGCTTTCCGCAGGAGCAGGGACGACCCTCCGGCACAACGGTGAGGTGGCCGAATTCCGGCGCCGTGCCGTACGCGCCCCGGTAAATCTCACCACCCCGCATCATCGCGCCACCGATTCCCGTACCCAGCGCAAACAGCACCCAATTATCCGCACCGCGAGCCGCACCAAAGCGATACTCGCCCCAGGCGGCCGAGTTGGCATCGTGCTCAAGCTGCAGAGGGCACGGGAGAAGCAAGGATAAACGCTTGACGACATTCGCATCGCGCCACGGCAGATGCGGGGCGAACCGAACCGTCTGGCGGTCAGAATCCAAAAAACCAGCTACAGCTAAACCGATGGCGCTGACATCTGGAAAACGTTCAACCAAGCGCTCGGATGTCTGAACAATGCCACGTTCAATGGCATCCACACTGCCGTCAGAACTAGTCTGAACTCGATACAACACCTGCCCATCAGCGCTGATAACTGCAGCGCGCAGGTTTGTTCCACCAATATCAAAACCGATAGCCGGGCAATCAGCGGCGGCGGACTCGTCTGAGCTCGGATGAATCGGAATATCGGTGGACATAACAGTTGATTATAAAGGGATTGCGCAGGTTCGGAGAATTCGGCGAGCCCGAGCAGCCATGACCTCCCAGGTCCACGACTGCACAACATGCTCCCGACCACAGGCTCCCATCGCCGCCGCGCGCTCCGGATCATCCAAAATTTCAACCAGTCCGGTGGCGACGCTGCGCTGCGAGACCCCGTCGACAACGATGCCAGTTTCACCATCGATAACTGTCTCCGGGGCGCCACCAGACTTGCCGGCTATGACAGGGACACCGCAGGCCTGTGCTTCCAAGTAGACAATGCCGAGGCCTTCTACATCGAGGCCACGGCCTCGGGTTCGGGCGGGCATGGCGAAAACGCTGGCTGCATTGTAATAGGCGGGGAGATCATCATAGGAGACCTTGCCGGCAAAAATGACCTGCTCGGAGACCCCAAGCTTTGCTGCCAGCTTTTCCAACTCTCGATTCAACGGACCGACGCCCACAATCAGCAATCTGGCACCTGGGTGCTGCTCAAGAACCTTAGGCATGCTGCGAATCAGCATATCTTGCCCTTTGCGGCGCACTAGCCGAGAAATACAGACGATAAGCGGCTGGGACTCACCAATTCCGTGGTGCTGCCGGATCTTCTGTCCCGCCTCGGGGTCCGGGGAAAACCTCTCGATATCGACACCAGAAGGCAGGTGTTCAAACGCTGTTTGCGGGCCAAAGGCTGTCGCAAAACGACCACGGGTGTAGCGGGAAATATAGGTCACAACATCGGAGTTCTTACCAATTCGCCCCAGCATCTGGCGGGCCAATGGCAGCATCGACCAGCCCACTTCATGTCCGTGAGTGGTAGCAACGATGCGGGTAGCACCTGCGCGACGACATGCGTCGGCAAGCAAACCAAGTGGCGCGGCGGCACCAAACCAGACGGTGTCAATGCGTTCGGCGCGAATGATCTGAGCGGCGCGACGAGCTACGTGCGGCAGTGGCAGCAGCACGGAATCACGCATGCGGTAAACACGGTACGGTAGCGACTCGTCGTAGGCGCGGAGCTTTTCTTTGGAAGCTCGCGAGGATGCGAGGACTACGAGGTTCTCTGGATCCAAACGAGCACAGAAATCGCGCAGGTAGGACTCGATTCCACCATCGCGAGGCGGGAAGTCATTCGTAATGAGCAGTACGCGCGCAGACATGGAGTCGAGTTTATCTACCTTGACTAAAAAGACGCGAAGTCACCTGCCGCTAGTTAGAAGCGGACAGCGCCTTGGTACGGGCCGCCCTGGTCGATGGAAACGACCTGGACCGGAATGCCGTAGTCGGAAGCATGGACAATCTGACCATTGCCGATGTACATGCCTACGTGGGTAATGCCCGGGTAGTAACCGATGATGTCACCTGGCTGCAGCTGGTCACGGCTTACCGGGGTGCCACCGGCGAGCTGTGCCTGCGAAGTACGCGGAATGGACTTACCAATCTGCTGGTACGCCCAGTACATCAGACCGGAACAGTCGAATGCGGAGGGACCAGCAGCTCCCCACGAGTACGGGGAACCCAGCTTCGACATCGCGGCATCAACTGCGGCGGAAGATCCGAGCAGTTTATCCAGCCCTTCGGTAATTGGGTTGTTCTTGGAAATCCAGATTTCCCGCTGTTCGGGGCTCAGCGCATCAACCATGGACTTGACATGCTCGGCGCGCTCATCAAATTCAGCGCTGCGCTTGTCCAAATCATCGCGACGCTTAGCCAGACCATCGAGCTGCTTGCGGATATCTCCCTGCAGACGCAGCGCATTGGCCTTACCCTCCTCGGCATCCTTACGGGCTTGCACCGCACGGCTGACGACTTCATCGTTGTCGCGGAACATCTTATTGATGTAACCGGTACGGTCGATAGCGTCCTGAGCACTGGCAGATCCCAGTGCGGCCGACAACGGGTCGACGATTTCACCACGCATCCGCTTCTTCGCGAAGTAGGAAATCTCGCCAGAGAGCGCCTTGAGGTCATCCTGTGCTCGGAGAACCTGATCCTCAGAGCGCTTCAGCTCCCCCTCGGCGTGCCGGAGTTCCTCTTCCTTGGCCTGAACCTGAGAATCCAGCTCGGTAACTTCCTCCGAAATCGCTTCGGTATCCCGAGAAATCTTCTCCAGCTCTGCAATAATGCCGTCTGCAGTAGCCAGATCCGGGGCTGGCTGTTCATCCTGCGCAGACGCAATCGGCGCCAAACCTACGGAGCCAAAGGTTAGCCCAGCCACGACCGTCAGCCCGACTACACCGCGACGAGAGTTGTGGCGACGGCGAGAGGCACGGTGACGCGACAAATCCAAACCCTTTTCAAATTGTGTATTCAAATTTCTTCCCCGAAAAACAAAACATCAAACCGCTTGACGCATTCGAGCAAATTGTAGCAGCCTTGCCGCGGAACAACACACCGACAAACCGCCAGCACAAAGGGGTATCCAAAGGGAGTAATCAGGATAGCCCTTCGACTCCACGCATTGCGTAACCACAGGGCAAAAACAAAAATGAGGCGAGCGCCCCCCATAGTGCTTTACGACGCACATAGCGTCAGCACCCGGGCGCTCGCCTCAGTGCCCCCTCATTAAAAAAGAGCCAAGGCTCTGCGGGGCATCTAAGCCCCGCAGTTTGTCATCCGTTCAAACAGATTAGAAGCGGACGAAGTTGTGAACCGGCATGTAGTTCATCGGAGCTTCCTTGACGACATCGCCGGACTGCGGAGCGTGAATCACATTGCCGTTACCGGAGAAGATGCCGACGTGGGTAGCGCCAGAGTAGAAGGAAACGATGTCACCCAGTGCCGGGCTGGAGACCGCGGTGCCCTGGGAAGCCTGCGCCTGGGAGGTGCGCGGGATCGACTTACCGACCTGCTGGTATGCCCAGGAGGTCAGACCGGAGCAGTCGAAAGAGTTCGGACCGGTGGCACCCCACACGTACGGGGAACCAATCTTGGAACGTGCGGCGGAGACGATAGCCGAACCAGTGGACGGTGCTGCAACGTTTGCAACGCTGCCGGAGGTAACCTCACCTGCGACATCATTGAACTTGCCAACAACATCCTGCAGACCTGCAACCTGCGGGGTATCGAAGCCGTTCAGTGCGCCCTGGATGTCGTTCAGCGGGTTAGCGTTAGCGGTCGGAACTGCGAGAGCGGTAACGCCGGCGACGGTTGCGCCAAATGCGACTGCGTTGCGTGCAAAGTTAGAACGGCGGTGGTGCTTGCCCATTGTTTTGAAACTCCAAAATCTTCCTGTTTAGCCGACCGGGTTAGCTGACGGGTTCGGAAGAATGGAAGACTTCCTACCCTCCGGGATTTCCCTTTGGGATTCACCCCATGGTTCGAGGTGGGTCCCCGGCTCGAATCCCCTGAGGTTCTCACTACTTAGCCCCTCAGGACCTTCGATAAGGCTCTGTGTTTTCTTATCAATGACCGGCACCAACTCAGTGGCCCCGTTTCAATGTCTCGATAAGGTTACGAAATGGCATCAAGTTTTGTCTAGCCACTTGCCAAGAAAACCGCTCAAGGCCCGGTTGTTACCATCGATAGAACTAAACCGTTACCAAGCTGTTACAACTAGACACTCCCCCTATTGCGGAATAATAACAGTTTGATAAACGTGTTACTACCTGGCATTTTGAAGTCCGCCGAGAACTTTACACTTAACGCCTTAAGGTCGGAACATTTTTATCGCGGACTCAAAACGTGTTTTATGTCACACTCCAGCTTGTAGTAGCTCAATTTGCTCAAGTTTCACAGTTTTAACACTACTAGGAGCGCTCAGAATAGGATTATTGACGTGAATTCAGGACAACAGCACTTCCCTCTCGAAGGCTCCGTCGATGATTCTCTTTTCAACACCACCTTTGTCGTCGTAGACCTAGAAACGACTGGACTAAAGGCCAAGAACGACCACATCATTGAAATTGGGGCCACCAAAACCCGTGGCGGCAAGACAATTGGCACCTTTTCCAGCTTCATCGACCCCGGCATGGAGATTCCCGACCACATCACATCTCTCACCGGCATCACTACCGCCGATGTTGAAACTGCCCCACAGCTCGGCACAGTTATTACTCAGTTCCTCGAATTTGCCCGGGGAAGCGTCTGGGTTGCGCATAATGCCAAGTTCGATATTGGATTCCTCCGCCAGGCTTGCACAGATTTGGGCCTAGATTGGCCAAGCCCCAGCGTCGTAGACACTCTCACGTTGGCGCGTCGCGTCCTTGACCGCTCACAAGTTGGCAGTTTCAAGCTCTCACAGCTCGCACGGTACGTCGGTTCTCCGAATCGCCCCACCCACCGGGCGCTTGACGACGCAATCGCAACCGTCGACGTCCTTCACTACCTCATGGAGAGACTAGCCGGCGATGAAGTACAAACAGCGTCCGAGCTAGTGCATTACTCGCCGACCGTCGCTCCGGAGGTTCGTGCTAAACGGCATCTTGCCGATCGAGCTCCGCACACCCCTGGTGTCTATGTTTTTCGGTCAAGAAATGACGACCCCTTATATATAGGTACAGCTCTCGATTTGCGACGTAGACTTCTGCAGTATTTCAACGGCACTGATTCTCGTCGCAAGATTACGGAAATGGTCTCTCTAGCCGAACGCGTCGAGATCATCGAATGCCCGCACGGCTTCGCTGCAGAAATCCGCGAGGCTCGTCTGATCTCTGCACTCCGTCCGCCCTACAACCGACAACGTACCGAACCGACCCGCGGCTGGTACATCATCCCCGCTAGCCCCGGTCGGCCTGCCAAGATTAGCCGAACAGTCACCGACGCCCGCAGCCTAGGTCCTTTCCGCACGCGCGACACCGCTACTGCCATCCGCGACAGGTTCTCCGCACTTAACGACGACTTTGCGATAACAACCGCCCAGATCTCCACCACCGGCGCAGACGAGATCGCAGACATGATTGCTGAGATATCAGCACTTGCCGAAGCACACCGCTTCCAACGCGCGGCAGTGCAGCGTGACCGCACTGCGGAGTTCATTATCAGCTTGGATAAGCAGCAGCGCCTGAGCATGCTTGCCGCCATCCCATCTCTGCAAGCCGCTTTCCCCGATGGCAATGGTGGCTGGCACCTAGCGGAAATTCGCTATGGCAGGTTGGCCGGCGCCAGCACCGCACCGCGTGGCGCGGATATGAGCTACATCATCGACCTCATGGAGAGTTCAGCCCAAACAGTCACTCCAGATGACTCCTTATATAAAGGAGCATCAATTGATGAACTCAGTATTGTCTGGAAATGGCTGCAGCGCCCGGAGGTACGAATAAAGCCCACCGGAGGCGAGTTTTCCTACCCCAGGTTGGGCGCAGGAAAATACCTTCAGTGGGCAATTGACGCGCAGCAAGCACGTCGTGAAGCGCGACGCGAACCTTAATCCTTCATCGCCGCGGTAACGATGTCCAGGCACAGCCCCGACTGGAGCGTTTCCTTGACCTCTTCAATGGAGTCGGCCATAGCTTCCTTTAGCGGACAGCCACCCAGACCACGCGAAATGGCGATTGCGGCGGCGGAGTTAAGGATGACTGCATCGCGAATCGGACCTTCGAGTTCGCCAGCCCAAATGCGACGTGCAACATCAGCGTTGTACGAGGGGTCACCGCCACGCAGCGCGTCAATTTCGGAGTACTCCATGCCATAGTCATGTGGATCGATGACATCTTCGGCAACTTCACCGTTTTCCACAATAAAGACCTTGGTGGGGCCAGTAACAGTAATCTCGTCGAGACCATCGCTTCCGCGTACCACCAACGCGCGCTGACCACGGCGGGCGAAGGTGTCCGCCATCGTCTCCATCTGATCTTCGAAGGCACAGCCAATCAAGCTTGCCTGCGGGCGTGCTGGATTCGTCAGCGGCCCCAACAGGTTGAAGACTGTCGGAACCGCTAGCTCCTTACGCACCGGTCCAGCGAAGCGCATGGCCGGATGAAAGCGAGCGGCAAAGAGGAAGCGCACGTAGAAGTCCGGATGTTCCGGAGAAGTAACGAGACCGTTCTCAATGTCGATGCCAAAGGCCTCTAGCATGTCAGCTCCGCCCGACTTCGAGGAAGCCGCGCGGTTACCGTGCTTGAGCACCGGCACACCACTGGCCGCGATAACAATCATGGACATCGTGGAGATGTTGACGGTATTTGCGCCATCACCACCGGTGCCGACGATATCGACTGCACCGCGCTCAATAACACCGGCGAGCTGTGGATCATGAACTGGGCGGGCAAACGAAAGCATGCCCTCAGCCGCAGCATCGAGCTCGGCAGCCGTAATCCCCTTGGCGAGGAGACCGAAAGCAAACGTTGCGGTCTGGATGTCTCCGGAAGCACCTGACATGATCTGATCCATGGCGAATCGAATGCCCTCACCGGAAACTTCGCGGCCAGCGCCAATCGTGGAAAGAACATGGCGCCAGTTTTCGACCGCCCTCTTATCGCCGATCTCGCTCATCGCCACTCCCTTCCACTAGATAGTCAAGTCTGTACTCGTACTTTATTAATACAAATGCACCTAGGTGCTGCTGGTTATTCCGCCCACCAGATGCACCACATCACGGGGCTTTCTGGAAAATCCCACCGTGATGTACGTAATAAGACAAGATACCTCCCCCATATATCCAGCGCATCACCAGGTCCGCCTTTTGCGTTCGCCGAAAATCTCACCCCCATTGGGGCAACTGGAAAAATACGATATTAAATAGAGCCGAACCTGCGATAGACTAACCGACAGCCGATGCCGCAGTATCGCTAACCCAGGTTCGCCGAAGGTGAACCTGGCAGTCCAGGGGGATGGACTCCGCGCACCGCGGCACAACAAAACCCTCGAATTCACCCGCGTCGGATAAAGACACTGGAAAGTTCCCAACAGGGGGAAAAATTAGTGAAATTCTCAGAAACCTTTCCTTGCGACCTGGGATTTTAGGAATTTATATACAAAAATGGGGGTTGCAACGTGACTACTCCTTAAGAACAGTACATACTGTTAGATGTGACGAGCGCAGTTGAAAATCAAGGTATGACAGCACCACGTCGTGCTGCGACACTGAACCGACCGAATATGGTCAGTGTCGGCACGATTGTGTTCCTGTCTCAGGAATTAATGTTCTTCGCCGGTCTGTTCGCGATGTACTTCGTGTCACGCGCGAACGGCCAGGGCGATTCGTGGGATTGGGGTACCGGCCACCTCAACGTCCCGTACGCACTAGTGATCACCGTGATCCTAGTGTCGTCTTCGTTCACTGCCCAGTGGGGCGTGTTCGCGGCCGAGCGTGGCGACGTTTTCGCACTCCGTAAGTGGTACGCACTGTCTACCGCCCTGGGTGCAATCTTCCTCGTTGGCCAGGCTTACGAGTACTTCACCCTGGTTAGCCACGGTCTGACCATTCAGAACTCCATTTACGGTTCGGTCTTCTTCATCACCACCGGATTCCACGCAGCCCACGTTCTCGCGGGTGTGCTGGCCTTCGTTGTGGTGCTTATCCGTACCTCCAAGGCGAAGTTCACCCCGGCACAGGCCACTGCTGCCATTGTGGTCTCGTACTACTGGCACTTCGTCGACGTCGTGTGGATTGGCCTGTTCATCACCATCTACTTCATCCAGTAGGCCGTATTGGCCGTTCTTTGTTTAGTACGGCCTACAGCCCATCCACTTTCCACGAACAGTCTTAAAGGGAAAAAGATGGAAAACACTACCTCCGAAACCAAGGACACCACGTCCTTGGCTGCGGCCCCGAAGTCAAAGGGCCGCCGCAAGATGCGCCGTACTGCCTCCGGCATTATGGCTATGGCTCTCGCCCTCACCGGCGCGGGCTTCCTCGCTAATGCTCTGACCCCTGATGCACAGACGGCTACTGCTCAGCAGGATGAAGCCGCAATCATTCAGCAGGGTAAGGAGCTTTATGACGTTGCTTGTATTACTTGCCACGGCGCCAACCTCCAGGGCGTTAAGGACCGCGGTAAGTCACTGATTGGCGTCGGCGAGGGTTCGGTTTACTTCCAGGTTCACTCCGGTCGTATGCCGATGCTTCGCAATGAGGCTCAGGCAGCACGTAAGACCCCGCGTTACTCCGAAGAGCAGACGCTGGCTATCGCAGCCTACGTCCGGGCTAATGGTGGCGGCGCAGGCATTGTCCGCGACGAAGACGGCTCCATTGCTATGGAGTCGCTGCGCGGTAAGAACGCCGGCCCGAACGGTGAGCTTGACCAGGCTGACGTTGCTCGCGGTTCCGAACTGTTCCGCCTGAACTGTGCATCCTGCCACAACTTCACCGGTCGTGGCGGTGCACTGTCCAGCGGTAAGTACGCACCAGTCCTGGATCCTGCAAATGAGCAGGAAATTTACCAGGCCATGCTGACCGGCCCGCAGAACATGCCGAAGTTCTCTGACCGCCAGCTATCTGCTGACGAGAAGAAGGACATCATCGCCTACATCAAGAACTCCAAGGAAACTCCGACCCAGGGTGGTTGGGGTATTGGTGGCATCGGCCCGGTTGCTGAAGGCCTTGTCATGTGGATTGTAGGCATCGTCGCTCTCGTAGCGGCCGCTCTTTGGATTGGATCCCGCCGATGAGTAATAACGAAAACAAGAAGTACAGCTCCGAAGAGCTGTCAAAGATGAGCAATGCGGATCTCGCTCGTCTGGGCGCTGAACTCGACGACGTGACCATTGCCTACCGCAAGGAACGCTTCCCGATTGCCAACGACCCGGCTGAAAAGCGCGCGGCCCGTGGCGTCGCCATCTGGCTGGCTCTGTCGGTCATTCTTGGCCTGGCATTCATCGCCATCTACCTGTTCTACCCGTGGCACTACAAGGGTCACGGCGAAGAGGGGCTGTGGCTGTACACCATGTACACCCCGCTGCTGGGTATCACCATCGGTGGCTGTATCGTCACCCTGGGTATTGGTGCAGTTAAGTTCACCAAGCGCTTCATCCCGGAAGAGATTTCGGTTCAGCGCCGCCACGATGGTCCGTCCGAAGAGGTCGACCAGAAGACCATCGTTGCCCTGCTGAACGATTCTTGGCAGACCTCCACCCTGGGCCGTCGCTCCGCCATCAAGGGTCTCCTTGGTACCGGTGCCGTCCTGGCTGGTATCGGCATGATTCTTCCGCTTGGCGGCATGATTAAGAACCCGTGGAAGCCACGCCACGACGTTGACGTCACTGGTGACGGAACTCTGTGGACCACCGGTTGGACTCTTGTCGAGCAGGGCCACAAGGTTTACCTCGGCCGCGACACCGGTGCTATCGCTGAAGAGGGTGCACACGGCTACACCACCAAGGGCGTTTCCCGCCTGGTTCGCCTCCGCCCAGAGGATCTGTCCGCAGGTTCTATGGAGACTGTCTTCCCGCTTCCGGAAGAGGACGTCAACGACGGCGACAAGTACTCCAAGGATGCCGATGTCTACGAGGCACACATGCACTCGATTCACGGCTCCCGCAACTCGGTCATGCTGATTCGTCTGCGTTCCCAGGACGCTGAAAAGGCAATCCTGCGCAAGGATCAGGAAGACTTCCACTACGGCGACTACTTCGCCTACTCGAAGATTTGTACACACATTGGTTGCCCGACTTCTCTGTACGAACAGCAGACGAACCGTATTCTCTGCCCATGCCACCAGTCGCAGTTCGATGCACTGCACTACGGCAAGCCGGTCTTCGGTCCAGCTGCTCGCGCTCTTCCGCAGCTGCCGATCAGCGTTGATGAAGAAGGCTACATGTACGCAGAGGGCAACTTCGTTGAGCCCGTCGGTCCGGCATTCTGGGAGCGTCAATCATGAGTAATCCAACGAAACTAGCAACCGCTGCTAAGAATATGGATGACCGCTACACCCTGTCTGGCGGCATGCGTAAGCAGCTCAATAAGGTATTCCCTACCCACTGGTCCTTCCTGCTGGGTGAGATTGCACTCTACTCCTTCGTAGTCCTGCTCTTCTCGGGTGTTTACCTGACTCTGTTCTTCGACCCGTCGATGTCGAAGGTCATTTACGACGGTGCCTACGCGCCACTCAACGGTGTCGAGATGTCTCGCGCCTACGAGACCGCCCTGCAGATCTCCTTCGAGGTTCGCGGTGGTCTGTTTATTCGCCAGATCCACCACTGGGGTGCTCTTCTGTTCGCCGTGTCCATCATGGCGCACATGTTCCGCATCTTCTTCACCGGCGCATTCCGCAAGCCGCGTGAAGCTAACTGGGTCATCGGTTCCATCCTCCTGCTGCTGTCCGTGGCAGAGGGCTTCATGGGTTACTCCCTGCCGGACGACCTGCTTTCCGGTGTTGGTCTGCGTATTATGTCCGCAATCATCATCGGTCTGCCGATTATCGGCACCTGGCTGCACTGGATGATGTTCAACGGCGACTTCCCGGGTGACATGATCATCCCACGCCTGTACATTGCACACGTGCTGATTCTCCCTGCTCTGCTGCTGGGCCTGATCGCCGCTCACCTGGCTCTGGTCTGGTACCAGAAGCACACCCAGTTCCCCGGCGCAGGTCGTACCGAGAACAACGTCGTCGGCGTTCGTATCCTCCCGATCTTCGCGGTCAAGTCCGTTTCCTTCGGTCTGATTACCTTCGGCTTCCTGGCGCTGTTCGCTGGTATCTTCCAGATCAACGCAATTTGGAACCTTGGACCGTACAACCCAGCGCAGGTTTCCGCCGGTTCCCAGCCGGATATCTACATGCTGTGGACTGACGGTGCTGCCCGTGTCATGCCGCCGTGGGAGCTCTACCTGGGCTCCTACACGATCCCGGCAGTCTTCTGGGTCGCCCTGCTCTGTGGTATTTTGGTCGTCCTGCTCTTCGCCTACCCGTTCATCGAGGCGAAGATCACCGGCGACAACGCCCACCACAACCTGCTGCAGCGTCCGCGCGACGTGCCGGTTCGCTCCGGCCTGGGTGCCATGGCTCTGGTCTTCTACACCCTGCTGACTCTGTCCGGTGGTAACGACCTGATTGCATACCACTTCCAGATCTCGCTGAACGTGATGACCTGGGTTGGCCGTATCGGTCTGATTATCCTGCCGCCGATCGCTTACTTCGTCACTTACCGAATCTGCATCGGCCTGCAGCGCTCTGACCGCGCTGTCCTGGAGCACGGCATTGAGACGGGCATCATCAACCAGCTGCCTGATGGTTCCTTCATCGAGGTCCACCAGCCGCTAGGCCCGGTCGACGAGCACGGCCACGCCGTTCCGCTCGAGTACCAGGGAGCTTACGTCCCGAAGACCATGAACGAACTGGGCGCCGCTGGTAACCCGGGTCGCGGTAGCTTCTTCAGCCCGGACTCCCCGGAGATCGCCGAAGAGGCAGCTCGTATCGAGCACGAGAACCACGAGCAGCAGGCTCAGATGTTCCGTGACCTCGAAGCTCAGAACGCTGAAGAGCGTCGCCAGCTCGAGCACTAAAACTCCGCGGTAGATTTTCTACTGCGCTCAAATAAGACCATCCCGGTCCGCATCCACTTCGGATGTCGACCGGGGTGGTTTTTTGTTCCCCAGATTCTTTCGAGCTCGCCTTGACTCCCACATATGTCAGATACCAAATCTGCTGTTTACCAGTACTAAAATGGCCATATGTCTACCAGTCACTCCCCCACCACCGACCTTTCGAACAACGCCACACAGCTTGTCGCCAACGGTGTCAACTTCGACTACGAGGCCACGCCTGTTCTGCGCGATGTCTCGCTCACGCTTTCCGACGGCGATGTCCTCGGATTGGTCGGAGACAACGGAGCCGGCAAATCCACTCTTCTTTGGCTGCTGTCGGGTCGTCGTCGACCCACGAGCGGTACGGTGACTCATATTGGCACGCGTGTGCTCGGCTCTCAGGAGTTGGAAGCGCCTTTCGACTCCACGGTGCAAATGCTTATCGATGAGGCTCTCGGCCCCTCGAAACGTCGTCTAGCGGAGTTGGAAGAGGCAGCTGAGGCGATGTCCTTAGCAGAGACCCCAGATGAGTCTGAGGCGGCAGAGAAAGCGTATTCGAAGGTCTTCTCGGATGTCATGGCTCACGATGACTGGAACGCCGAACATAACGCGGAGATTGTGCTCGACCATCTCGGCCTGACCGGCACTGCTCCCGACGGCGCTCCCCTGGTAGAGCAACTAACCACGGAGATTTCCGGCGGGCAGCGGGCGCGGCTGGGGCTCGCGATTACGCTCATTCGAAAGCCAGAGATTTTGCTTCTCGACGAGCCCACCAACCATCTCGATGAACGCGGTCGCCAGCTCGTGATTGACACCATTCAGAACCACCCTGGAGTGGTTGTGGTGGCAACGCATGACCGCGACTTCCTGGATGCCGTTTGTACTGTAATTGGAGACTTGGTGCCGGGGCGCCCTGGTATTGGGCTGTTCCGTGGCAATTACTCCGACTACGCGAAGCACCGTCGCCACCAGCGTGAGCTATGGGAGCACCAGTGGCGCTCCGAGGAGCACGAACGCAATCGGTTGGAAGACACCATCGACAATGGCGCCCGTGAGGTCTCACCGGGCCGAGCAATGACGGACAACAACAAGATGGCTTATGACCGCCGTGGCGGTCGTGTAGAGCGACAAATCGCGCGCCGCGTGCGTTCGGCTAAGCAGCGACTGGATGAGCTCATTGAGGAAGGTGTGGAGCGTCCGCCGGCTCTGCTGGGCTTTGATGCCCCGCTGACCGCACCCCTACCGACCAAGCGCGCTGCATCGGGAAGCGATGAGGATTTTCACATCAAGATGCGCGGTGTGGTCGTCCCAGATCGAATTCGGGTTGGTTCACTGACTATTCGTCCCGGAGACAAGGTCGTTATCACAGGCCCTAATGGGGCCGGAAAATCTACTTTGTTCAAGGCCATCATGGGGCAAGTTGAGACGCAAGCTGGCGAGGTGCGTATCGGCGAGAACTGTCGAGTAGCCATGCTGGCTCAGGAACAAGACTGGGAAACCCCAAAGAAGTCCGCCCGTGAGTTGTACGACCTTGCTCCCAATGCCCGCGTGCCTCTCGACGACTTTGGGTTGCTTAGCCCCGAGGACGCCAATCGACCTGTAGGTGACCTGTCCATCGGACAGCAGCGTCGAGTGGCATTGGCGCTCGTTGTGGCCAATCCACCAGAGATTTTGCTTCTCGACGAACCTACTAACCATCTGAGTGTGGATCTAATCGAGCAGGTCCAGGACGCTATTGCATCTGCTGAAGGCACAATTATTGTAATTACCCACGATCATCGCATGATCAACTCGCTCGAGGCGCGTCATTTGCAGGTGACCGACGGCGAAGTCGTCGAGTTACCTAAGGGGCAAAAACCTGTCGAGTTCGCTTAATGCCGAATCGCAAAACAAAAAAGTCTCTCCCACTAACGCCCTTGTTAGTGGGAGAGACTTTTCGGTTATCTACGACTGTGGTTCAGTCGGCTTGCACTCGGACTAGTGCTTCTCCGGCGGAGTGATGTACTGAGTGTTGAGCTTGGTGCCGGCGACGATCAGGATTACCGCGCCAAGAACAATCAGCCAGTAGGCCATGAATGCGATGCCGTAGCCCATGAGCAGGATGCCCATGGTCATCACGAACGGCCAAATCGAGCTAGCGGAGAAGAAACCGAGGGTTCCAGCACCGTCGGCAACCTCTGCCTCTTCGAAGTCGGCCGGGGTGATGTCGGAACGGCGCTCAGTGAAGTGGAAGTATCCACCGAGCATCAGGGTCATCAGAGCTGCGAGGACCAGGCCGGTTGCGCCGGCCCACTCGAGGCGACCCTGGCTTTCGTTGATGACGTTACCGGTGTCCTGGAGGTACTGAGTGCCGAAGATGTAGACGACAGCCATGAACCCCAGGAACACGGTAAGTCCGTAGAAGAGCTTTGCTGCAGACTTCATTTGAGAACTTCCTTTAGGTAAGAATCTTGCTGGGTTTACTTGGCGGTCGCGTTCAGGTCAATGGTGTTAGCACCACGATCACCCATGTCGCGGGTGTCGACACGACCGGAGTTGAACGGCGAAGTGGAGACTGCGAATGCCGGCTCACCGATGTGCTTCAGAGCATCAGCGTTAGTAGCTTCTGGGTTCTCCTGGCGGAACTTGATGTACTCGGTGAATGCCTCACGGGGGACAGCACGAATCTCGAAGTTCATCATTGCGTGGTAGGTACCACACATCTCGGCACAACGGCCAACGAATGCGTTCTTGACCTTGTCGCTCGGGTTGTCCTCTGGTCGGTTGGCAATCTTGTCCGAGTCAATCTTTTCGATCTGGAAGACACGGTTGGACTTGTTAGCCTCCGGGTGCGGGAACACGTCGCGCTTGAAGAGGAACTCCGGAACCCAGAAGGAGTGAATCACGTCAGCGGACGCGAGGTCGAACTGAATTGCAGTGTCTTCCGGAACAACGAGGACCGGAACCTCTTCGGTGGTACCGAGGGTCTCAATCTCGTCGTAGTGCAGGTAGTCGAGGCTCTCCTTGGAGCGACCGTGAACCGGGTACTCCTTCTGCTTTGCGCGATCTTCGTCGGACGGAACCTCGTGGCCACCCTCGGTGAAGAACTGCTCATCAGCCGGCTTCTCAATACGACCGTTGTACTCCTGGCCGCCCATCAGGTCAGCGGAGATGTTGGCGTAACCGAACTTCCAGTTCCACTGGAAACCGGTGACGTCGACGGTGACCTCTGGATCCTTATCCAGAGCAGTGACCTCGTCCTGAGTCTGAACCGTGAAGAAGAACAGAGTCATCACAATCAGAATCGGGAGAATGGTCAGAGACAACTCAACCGGAACGTTGTATGCAGTCTGGCGCGGGAACTCGCCCTTGCCCTTCTTCTCAGCCTTCTTAGCTGTGAAGTTTGTCATCGAGTAAAGGGTAACGCCCCAAACGATGATGCCGATAATCCAAGCTGCAACCCAGGTCCAAACCCAGAAGTTACCCATGGACTGTGCTTCCGGGGTCACACCTTCCGGCCAACCAAAGCGGAGCAGCTTGAAGAAGCCGTTCTCCGGAGGATTAACATCGCAGCCGGCAAGCAAGGCTGCGCTACCGGTGGCAACGCCGAGGACGCCGAGCTTACGGGCGACTCCGAACTTTCTACGCTGATTCACGTGTGTCTGCCTTCCTGATCCACACAATTTTCGATAACCGATTAAGGTTTCGTCCTACCCAAGCAGAGTAGTCGATTCTTAAGCTTTCTCCACAATAAATATGGCTGTGGGGTGCCTTTGAGTATATCTGCCCTAATAAAATACTGAGAAAGACCCGCCTATCGGGGGTGGCATTCTCACCAGTTACACCCTGTTGACGCTCCCAAGTCTATGAATTTTTTAGTGTTTGCGCCACGCGCTGACGCACACACCGTCCCGCACAACCTTGCCCCGAGCCCTAGACACGGCAAACTCAGACATTCTCGCTTTTCCCCAAAAGGCATTAAAGTAGGTGCAGCATTTCTATGTGGTGCCAATCTGGGGTTCAACCCAGCTACTCAGCCACGCGGCGGTCCTTCACGGCCACCGGTTCAGGCGACAGCCAGTCGCACTGAGCCCCTAGCTACGAAGCCGTCGAAAATCCACTAAGTGACACTAAGCGAAAGGTGCGCGCACGAAGCATGTGTGGTCTTCTCGGAATCCTGACTGCAAATTCTGACGCAGCGGAGCTCGTTCCCGTTGTCGAAAGGGCCCTGCCCTGCATGCGGCACCGCGGCCCTGACGATGCAGGCACGTGGCACGATGAGGACGCAGTTTTCGGCTTCAACCGCCTATCCATTATTGATATTGCCCACAGCCACCAACCGCTGCAGTGGGGACCGGAGAATCAGCCGAATCGTTACTCCATGACCTTCAACGGCGAAATCTACAATTTCGTCGAACTCCGCGAGCAGCTGCAGAAGGAAGGCTATGCCTTTAATACCTCCGGCGATGGTGAACCCATCGTCGTTGGGTTCCACCACTGGGGAGCGGACGTCGTAAAGCACCTGCGCGGCATGTTCGGCATTGCTATCTGGGACAGCGTCGAACGCAAGCTTTTCCTGGCGCGCGATCCGTTCGGCATTAAGCCGCTCTACTACGCCACCACAGAGCGCGGCACGATTTTCGGTTCTGAGAAGAAGTCCCTGCTCGAAGCTGCGCCGGAGATGGGCATCGATGCGAAGAAGCTGAATAAGCGCGCACTGGAGCACTACGTCGATCTGCAGTATGTGCCGGAACCGGAGTCGCTGCACACCGAAATTGTCCGCTTGGAGTCGGGCTGCACAGCCGTCGTTACGCCTGGCGGCGAAGTTAAGCAGACCCGCTACTTCAAGCCGAGTTTCCCGATTCAGCCAGTAGCTAAGGGCGCTGAGCAGGATGTTTTTGACCGCATTGCCCGCGCACTGGAGGACAGCGTCGAGAAGCATATGCGTGCCGACGTCACGGTGGGCTCGTTCCTGTCGGGCGGTATCGACTCCACGGCGATTGCAACTTTGGCTAAGCGCCACAACCCGAACCTGCTGACGTTTACCACCGGCTTCGAGCGCGAGGGCTTCTCCGAGGTCGATGTGGCTGCGGAGTCCGCCGCTGCCATCGGTGTCGAGCACATCGTGAAGGTCGTCTCGCCGGAGGAGTTCGCCGGTGCGATTCCGAAGATTATGTGGTACCTCGATGACCCGGTAGCTGACCCTGCACTGGTACCGCTGTACTTCGTGGCCGCAGAGGCTCGTAAGCACGTTAAGGTCGTACTGTCCGGTGAGGGCGCAGACGAGCTCTTTGGTGGTTACACCATTTATAAGGAGCCGCTGTCGCTGAAACCGTTCGACAAGGTTCCCTCTCCCCTGCTGCGCGGCCTGGCTAAGGTCGGCGAAGCTCTGCCAGAAGGCATGCGCGGCAAGTCACTGCTGCAGCGAGGCACTACTCCGCTGGAGCAGCGCTACTACGGCAATGCTCGTTCCTTTAACTTCGAGCAGCTGCAGGAAGTCCTGCCATGGGCAAAGAAGGAATGGGACCACAGCGATGTCACGGCACCGATTTACGCGCAGTCTGAAGGCTGGGACCCGGTGACTCGGATGCAGCACTTGGATCTGTTCACCTGGTTGCGTGGCGACATTCTGGTCAAGGCCGACAAAATCACCATGGCCAACTCCCTGGAGCTGCGCGTGCCGTTCCTCGACCGTGTGGTCTTCGACGTTGCACAGACGCTGCCGGTGGACATGCGGGTTTCTCACGGCACCACTAAGTACGCACTGCGTCGCGCCATGGAGCAGATTGTTCCGGAGCACGTTCTCAACCGCCGCAAACTGGGCTTCCCGGTGCCGATTCGCCACTGGCTGGCGGGCGACGAACTGCACGGCTGGGCCGAGGACATCATCCGCGAGTCCCAGACTGATGAGTTCATTAATAAGGACGCCGTGCTCAAGATGCTCGCCGAGCACCACCCAACCGAGCGCGACCACTCTCGCCGCCTCTGGACCATCCTGGCCTTCATGGTCTGGCACGGCATCTTCATCGAAGACCGCATCACTCCGGACATCGAGCAGCGCGACTACCCCGTCGAGCTCTAGTTCGCTAGTTCGCTTTACGACGGTCCCCGCGCTGCCATCCTGCCCCGGCAGGCTGCCACCATAGCCGGCGCAACCAAAAGAAAAGGCTCGGACCTCACTCAATTAACAAGAGTGAGGTCCGAGCCTTGTACTATCCGACGCTTTTCACAGCGTCTGCTGACAGCTCTGCTCAGCTAATGACTTAGTTGAAGGAGTCACCGCAAGCACAGGAGCCGGTGGCATTCGGGTTATCGATGGTGAAGCCCTGCTGCTCAATAGTGTCCGCGAAGTCGATAGTGGCGCCGGACAGGTACGGAACCGACTGGCGATCAACAACCAGCTTGACACCACCGAAAACCTCGGCGACATCGCCGTCGAGGCTGCGATCATCGAAGTAGAGCTGGTAGCGCAGGCCGGCGCAGCCGCCCGGAGCCACGGAAATACGCAGTGCCAGGTCGGTGGCACCTTCTTGATCCAGAAGTGCCTTTGCCTTGGCAGCCGCAGCTTCGGTCAGGGTAACGCCAGTGCTCTGAGCAGTAGTCATAGCGCGTGTCCTCCTTGTTGAAGTGTTTAAGTATGCGAGTCGACCCCAAGGTCGGCTACGTCATTATTTATCACAACCATACCGACCAGTCTTTAATTCCCAATTCTGGGCTCTCTTTTTCTTTCTCTTTTTCTGAAGTCTCTTCTTGCCGCCACCTCGCAACCGCACCACGGCCTCCGACGCCCCAACGGCGCTCTCTCCGCCTCCGACCCCACGCGGCGGCCACGCCAAAAACCACGCCCCTTGCCCAGCCCCTGGCCCTCAACCTGCAACCAAATTAGGGAAGCACCTTGAAGACCTTATAATCTGGGGTCGTGAATCTACCGTGGAAAAAGAATGACAAAAAGTCCAAGGCAGCTGACGCAACTAAAGCTGACGCAACCAACGCCGGAGACGTAACCACCGACGCGACCGCATCCAGCGGAGCCAAGGACACCGCTTCGGAGTCTCAGCAGCCCGAGAAGAAGCACAGCGGTGCCTTTACTCCCAAGAAGGGGCGCCCCACCCCGAAGCGCAACGAGGTTGAGCGCGCACGCGGCATCCGCCGTGGCCCGGTCGAGGCACCGCTAACCGCTAAGGAAGCTCGCCAGCGCCGCAAGGAGCTCAAGGCCTCCATGTCCAAGGAAGAGCTCAAGGCCGCCAAGGCACGCGAGCGAGCAGAGCGACGTGAGCAGCGCCGCATTGCCGACGAGCGCATGGCCGCCGGCGATCCGCGCTACATGCTGCCGCGTGACCAGGGCGCTGAGCGCAAGTTTGTCCGCGACTGGGTTGATTCCCGTCGCTTCCTCGCTAACGTGTTCCTCCCGTTCGCGCTGATTCTGCTGCTGATTATGATGATTGGCACTTCCCTGCCAAAGCTGGCCAACATCGCATCTCTCATCGCGATGGTTCTCATCATCGCCCTGATTATCGAAGGTATCTACATCGGCCGCCGTGCCATCAAGCTGACGCGCGAACGCTTCCCGAAGACCACCGAGGGAGCCTGGGGGCTGGGCTTCTACGCTTACTCCCGCGCTTCTCAGCCGCGTCGTCTGCGTACTCCGCGTCCGCAGGTCAACATCGGCGACGAGATCAAGTAGCCTCCATCTGCCATGCGCACTCTGGTTCTCGGTGGCGCCCGCTCAGGCAAGTCCTCATGGGCTGAGCACGAGCTGCTGGCCACCGCCGCAGCCTCAACCGACTGTGCCTCAGATGCCGCAGCCTCAGCGGTGTTGCACTACATCGCAACTGCACGGCCCTGGCCCGGTGATAGTGACTTTCACTCCAGGGTCAAGGAGCACCGCATTCGTCGTCAAGCCCAGGCACAAGAGCACGGAGTGGTCTGGTACACGGTTGATGACGTCGATGCGGTGGATGCTCTCGCGTCGCCGAAGCGGCGCATGTTGCTCGACGATGTCGGCACCTGGCTGACGCACATCCTCGACGCGCAGGGGCTGTGGGAGGCGCCGAGGGGCAGCGTCGCGCCGTGGACACACTCGCTTGTCGACGCCGTGCGCAACTTCCCCGCAGATTCCGACCTGTTCATTGTGTCGCCCGAAGTGGGCTTCGGTGTCATTCCCGAGCACCGCTCAGGGCGGCTTTTCCGTGATGAAATTGGCCTTCTCAACCAGCAGCTCGCAGCTGTCTGTGATCGTGTTGTCTTAGTTGTGGCGGGCTGCCCTATGGAAGTCAAGGCGGCGAGCTAGATTCACTCCACGCCTCTCCTCCTATGACGGTCTTCCTAGCAATGCGAATAACTGTGTACCAATGGTCGGTACACAAATCGTTTTCGGGTAGCGTTTGAGAGTATGAACGCGGATTATTTTGGACCGGTAGCACGCCCTGACGAAGAGACTGAACAAGCCGCCCGCGTGCGCCATGAGCAGTTGACTAAACCCGCAGGCTCACTCGGCCGGTTGGAAGAACTCGGCATTTGGATTTCGGCGTGCCAGGGAGAATGCCCTCCGCGTGACCTAGACGATTGTCGTGTTTATGTCTTCGCTGGTGACCACGGTGTTGCCCAGGGCGGGGTGTCCGCGTACCCGTCCGAGGTGTCTATCCAGATGCTTGCCAACATCGAGGCAAAGGGCGCCGGCGTGAACGCTATCGCTGACATCGCGGGAGCCACAGTTACCGGTGTGGACATTTCCCTCGACCACGATGCCGAAGGGCCATACCGTATCCGTCGCAGCTGCGGTTCTATCGACCGCGAGGATGCGATGAGCGAGGAGGAGGTCGATAAGGCCATCCGCACGGGTATCGCGATTGCCGACGCCGCCGTTGATGAAGGCGCTGACCTGCTCATTGCCGGCGACCTGGGCATCGGAAACACCACTCCAGCCGCAGCGCTGATCGGTGCCGTGACCAACTCCGAACCAGTTGTCGTCGTCGGCCGAGGCACTGGCATTGATGACGAGGGCTGGAAGCTCAAGGTCGCTGCCGTGCGCGATGCCATGTTCCGCGTGCGTCGCCTGCGCAATGACCCGGTTGAGGTGCTCCGTCGTATTTCCTCGCCGGATATGACTGTGATGGCCGCATTCTTGGCTCAGGCAGCGGTGCGTCGCACTCCTGTGATTTTGGACGGAGTGGTTGTCACATCCGCAGCTCTGCTAGCTGACCAGCTCGCGCCGGGCGCGCGCGATTGGTGGGTCGCCGGCCACAAGTCGGCAGAGCCCGCGCACGCGCTTGCCCTTCGACACCTGGATAAGGAACCACTTCTCGAATACGGGATGCGTCTTGGCGAAGGCTCCGGCGCCGTCGCTGCCCTACCGCTGGTCAAGTCCGGCGTATCCGTCCTGCGCAACATGGCTACCTTCGCCGACGCAGGCGTAAGCACCAAGGACTAATCGACTTGTCCGACAAAGCCGGCCCGTCTCACCAGGACAACCTCGACGGTGATCCCTCCGCTCACGGCAATGCCGTCGCTGAGGCCATCACCACTGCCCTGTCCTGGCTCACTGTCCTGCCTTTCAAAGGCGCGAGCGTGTTCGACCGCATTACCGGCCGCCGCGCCATCGCTGCACTGCCAGTAGCTGGGCTCGTTCCTGCCGCGGGTGCAGTTCTCATCACGGCGGGGCTGTTCGCAACGTCGTCGTCACGCACGCCCACGCTTTACGACGTCACCCCGATCCTCGGCGGCGCCCTGATTATGGTGGCGGCACAGATGTTGACCCGCGCCATGCACCTGGATGGGCTGGCGGATGTGGCAGATGCCCTCGGCTCGTATAAACCGCCGGAGGGGGCGCGCGAGGTGCTGCGCGATCCGAGCACCGGCCCAATGGGCGTGGGCTCCATCGTGCTGACGATGTTGACGACGACGACTGCTTTTGCCGTGATTGTGGCTAGTGTGCTGTCACATTGGTCTGCTGGTCAGATGTGGCCGAGCGTGGTTGTGCTGTGCTTGCCTTTTGTGGCCTCTCGCGCGGCGGCAACGACTGCCTGCTGGCGTGGCTTTCCGCCTTTTTCGAACAGCGGCTTCGGCTCCCTGACGGCTGGTACACAGTCCACCGTGACGGTGGCCTGCTGGTGGACACTGCTGCTAGCTGTGTCGGGCGGGTTGATTGGGCTCGTGGGCGTAGCCGCTTGTGTGCTGAGCTTCGGCGTTACACTGCTGCTGACACAGCACTGCGTGAAGAGGTTTGGAGGAGTCAACGGCGACGTGTTTGGTGCGGTCATTGAGGTAACATGCGCTGTCTGTGCCGTGGTACTTGCCATAGGGTTCTAGCAGGGAAAATGCACGCATTGCCCCCGTTGGGGTTTTCTTTAAAAAGAACTATTGACGGTCACTTTGACGCGGACGTATTCTGAGGGCACACCGCCGGGAAGGCGGAGTACAGGAGGCTCGTTTCGGGGCTCGCCCAAATTATTTTGCGCCGACCGTTTGCCGGGGCGCCAAGAACGAGCACACCTTCTAGCCTCCCAGCTAATTAAAAAAAGCGCGTCCCGTCGCAGCAATGCACGGGATGTGCTTTTCTATGTTGGGGTAATACTCCCAGGTTTGGGTTCTGTGGGGTTTGGGTTCTGCGGGGGGCTAGTGACTGCGGTTATGTTAGCGACGGCGGACCGATGCGAGTTACTGACTGCGTTTATGGCGAAAATGGTCCGAAAAATGGCCTGAAAGTGTCATAAACTCGCACAGCTTCACATCTGCAGCCCATCGTTCTTGGCCTGTAAGTATCATGCTTGGCCTGTCAGTTTTGGGGTTAAGCAGAAAAAGTGTGCCCACCCGGCGATATGCCGAGCGGACACATTCTTGCGGGTTAGCCCCTCCTGCTCAGGAGCTTCCTGAGCTTACGGTTTGTCTTACTCCTTGCGCTTCTTGTTCTGGTAGACGATTGCGCCTGCGATGCCGATAAACACGGCGACCACTGCCACAATGGTGCCAATGACCAGCGGGCTCATACCCTCGTCCTCCATGTCCGACGAGGATGCGGATGCCTGAGAATCCGTATCCGGGGAGTCAGATTCCTTCGACGCATCTTCCGAAGATTCCTTCGACGAATCCTTTTCCGACTCTCCCTTGGCCAGAATCGGCTTATCGGATGAAGTCGGGCCGTTCTTGTCGGTCGGTCGCCAGTCAGGCCCCTTAGTTGGCTTGTTGTCCAGGAGGAATGCGAGCTGGAACGGCTGATCGATACCACTGACCTCTTCATCCGGGCGATAGTTAGCCATTCGGACAGTCGCGTAGTAATAGCCAGCGTTGGCTATAGATTGTCCGCCAACATTGGTACTTCGGTTGTTGTATTCGACCGGACGATCTGTTGACAAATTCAGATCCTCGGAATCCTGATAAAAGTGCATTGTTCCATCCGCCACGGAAACCTCGAATGGATTCAACAGAGCAACTCCCATGGAATCGGCATTATCGCGCTCCGAATTTCCAGTACGGGCAGCAATCACTGGTCGCTGACCCCACTCGACGGGGATCTTGTAGAACTTCTGCTCACCGGGAACGATTGTGTCGGAGATAGTGTCCCCAGACTTGACTTCCGGGGCTTGAGCTGCGTTATTGCCACCGCTTACAGGCTTGGCTTCCCCAAAAGTGGCCTTCTTGTAGGCTTTGTCGCCGGAGGAAGACCGCCCTTCATTTAGCTTGTCAGCATCCTGCTTCTTCAGCACTGGCTCAAACTGAACGCTAACCTCGACCTTCACGGGTTCATCACGATAATCTGCTACTGATTCACTGTCATAGACCCACACGTTGTTTGCGACGAGCCACTTGGTTTGATCACAACTGGATTCTATGCGGTCGCTATCCCATTCAAGAATGCTTGCATCAGCCGAAGTTGGAGTCCACGAATCGGCACTAGCTTCGGCGCCTGTCAGCGACCTCATGCGACCGTCGTCCTGGCATTTTCCGCCGGTTTCATTGATGATTTCGTCAACTTCAGTTCGGACATCCTGCTGCCCCTTACCCTCAGCATCGATATTCGCCAACACCTTTGAGGTAACAATCGCGTTGTGCCCCTTCGGCACTGCGATTCGGTAGTAGAGCGGGGTGCGATCGTGCTGGGCGACCTCTGGCACCAGCGTCGTTTGGTACTTGCCCTCGCCGAGCCACTTCGCGCCTTCTTTAGTCTCGGAGAACTCGAACGGAGTGCCCGTGGTTTCGTAGCCCTGCACTGACCGCTGAGCCAAGAACTTCATGTGGTCTGCCAGCTGGGTGGCATCATCAGCAGTCATGCTTTGACCGCCAGTTGCCTGCGCAACACACTCAAGCTCAGCGCGAGCTTCTTCATCAACCTTGAAGCCCACGGTGTGAATGGTCAGGCCAACGCCCTGCCCCGCCAGTTCTTTCGCAACCTCACACACCGGTGGCGGTGCGCAGGTGTCAATTCCATCGGAAACCAAGATGATTGATCGCTCACCGTCTGAACCAAGCTCATCAGCCGCCTTACGCAGTGCATTGCCAATCGGCGTGTAGCCCTGAGCTTTCAACCCGGCAATCCTGCTCTTCAGGCCTTCTTTGTCGACCTTTTGAACCGGCGACAGCACCTCGATGTCCTGGCAACCTCGCTCGCGGTTGGATTCATCGCTGGATTCGCGCTGGCCATAAACCAGCATGCCAAGTAGCGCATCATCCGGGAGGGAGTCAATCAGCTCCGTGGATGCGCGCTTTGCCGCATCGAGGCGGGTGCCTCCGGCATCGTCGGCAAGCATCGAGCCTGACAGATCCATGATTAGCTCTGCTTTTGCTTCGCCCGTGCCCCCTTCGCCCGTAGGAGCGGGCTGTTCCACCCCGGACGGTGGCGGCGTATCTTGAGCTGCCGCCACAGGAGCCGGGATTGCGCTAAACCCGATCGTCCACGCCGCCAACAACAGCGTGACGACGATGGCTACCCTTAGGCGCTTTGAACTACTTGACGAAAAACTATCTTTAAAAAAGTCTTGAACTACCACCATCACAGCACCTCAAACTGTTTTCCCAACTACAAAAACCAATCGTGTTGGTAGTTTTTCACAGTGACCCCGGTCACGCTAGAGGTATTTTTAATGGCTAAACAAATGCCCTCTGAACAATTCATGAACCATGAGAAAACCGCACAGCTGTTGGGGAACCAGCGAAGCAAAAACGCAGCCCCTGACCAGCAAATACTAATCAGGGGCTGCGAAAGTACTAATTCTCGTAACAACTATTAAATTATCTTTTCCGACTTACGCCGAAACTTAAGCCTCAACGAGCTTGTGAATCCAACCGTGGGTGTCCTCAACCTCACCGTGCTGAATACCAGTCAGACGCTCGCGCAGCTTCATAGTCCACTCACCAGTGTTGCCGTTATTAATCTCAAACTCACCCTCAGCGGACTTCACAAAACCGACCGGGGTGATGACGGCAGCGGTACCACAGGCGAATGCCTCGCTCATGACACCGGAAGTGGCATCATTCTTCCACTCCTCGGTGGAAATGCGACGCTCCTCGACATTCATGCCCAGATCCTGAGCAGCCTGCAGCAACGATGCCCGGGTAATGCCCGGCAGTAGCGAACCGGACAGCTCTGGAGTCACCAGGCGAACACCAGCGTCAGCGGTCTTATCCGGGTAGATGAACGCCAGGTTCATGCCGCCCATCTCCTCGATGTACCTACGCTCGACAGCATCCAGCCACACAACCTGGTCGCAGCCCTTTTCCTCTGCCTGCTGCTGAGCCGCCAGCGAAGCTGCGTAGTTACCTGCGAACTTCGCAGCACCGGTGCCTCCCGGCGCGGCACGCACGTACTCGTGGGAGATCCACACGGTCACCGGGTTAATACCACCGGAGAAGTACGCGCCAGCAGGTGAAGCGATGAGCAGGAAGGTGTAAGAGTTCGACGGGTGCACACCCAGGGTGCTCTCAGTGGAGAACATGATTGGACGCAGGTACAGGGATTCTTCGCCACCAGCTGGCGGCACCCATGCCGCATCGGCCTCAACCAGCAGACGGATTGCCTCGAGAAAGGTCTCCTCCGGCAGCTGCGGCATCGCAATGCGGTCAGCGGAGCGCTGGAAACGACGAGCGTTCTGCTCCGGGCGGAAAGTAACAATGGAACCATCCGGCATGCGATACGCCTTCAGCCCCTCAAAAATCGACTGCCCGTAATGCAGGACCGAAGAAGACGGCTGCATTTCAATCGAACCATATGCCTGCAGCTTGGCGTCGTGCCAGCCCTTGTCTGCAGTCCAGTCAATTCGGACCATGTGGTCGGTGAAGTGCTTACCAAAACCGGGGTTGGCCAGAATCTCCTCGCGCTCGACATCAGAGAGTGGATTCGGGTTACGTTCGATTGCAAATTCCAAAGCAGACATGTCTTTCATCCTAAACCGTCGAGGATCGAGTCGTATCAATACTCGCCCCGAAAGACCGTGTTAGTCAGGCTAATGTCAGCGTCGCGGGCACTAGGCGCGGGTACATTCCAATAGTCGTGGCGCTGTCTCGTCGGTCCGCTGTCCAGGGGTGAAGGACACGAACCGGCAAATAGGGATACGGTGGTGTACCACATAGTACGACTACAAGGAGATGCAACTACATGCCAGTCCCCGCTAACAATGATTCGACGCAGTTCGGCGCCTCTCGCAACGCCGCAATTTTGTCCAATTACCTGCCGGCTATCGGCACTCGCGTGGTCATCGCTGCCGACAAGTCTCTGCCCGCGGACGCCGACGCGGTTCTCGTCGCGCTTATCGACGGCGAGGATGGCGTCGAGCTGGTCGCACCCGAGGCCATCGGTTCGGTTGCAGAGCAGCTGCTCGCCTCCTTTGAGGCAGTCTCCGCCAGTGCTAAGGCCGAGTCCGTGACCACCATTCCGGCCCCCGCTGGCCTGGATGTCGACAGTGTCACGGGCGTTGGCGTGGGTTCTGAGGACCTGGATGCAGAGGATATCCGCCGTGCCTGCGGTGCCGCTGCCCGCCGTATGTCCAAGGCCAAGGTGGTCTTTAACACTCTCGGCGCCATCGATCCGCAGGCTGCAGCCGAGGGCTTTGCACTGGGCGCTTACGCTTACTCCGGCCAGAAGAGCGCCGAAGAAAGCAACGAGGACACCCAGAAGGTGGTCGTGTTGGGCGCTGATGACGACGTCGTAAAGCGCGTTGCGGCGATTGTGGATGCCGTTGCCACCGCGCGTGACTTCGTCAATACAGCATCGTCGCACCTCTACCCCGAGACGTTTGCTGACGCTGCTGCAGCGCTGGGCCGTGACGCAGGGCTCGAGGTCGAGGTGCTTGACGACGACGCTCTGCGCGCCGGCGGTTTCGGAGGCCTCAATGCCGTGGGTGGCGGATCCTCGCGCGGGCCGCGCCTGGTGCGTCTGGTCTGGAAGGGCGATGAGTCGGCAGAGAAATCGCTGGGGCTGGTCGGTAAGGGCATCACCTTTGATACCGGCGGTATTTCGCTGAAGCCGGGCGCCAGCATGGAGAACATGATTTCCGATATGGGCGGCGCTGCGGCAGTTATTGCCACAGTCGTCCTGGCTGCCCGTTTGGGTGTTTCCACCCCGGTGACCGCAACCGTTCCGATGGCAGAGAACATGCCGGGCGGTAAGGCGTACCGTCCGGGCGATGTCATTACGCAGTACGGCGGTAAGACCATTGAGATTCTGAACACCGACGCAGAGGGCCGTCTCGTACTCGCGGACGCCATTGTCCGCGCCTGCGAAGACAAGCCGACTCACCTGATTGACACCGCCACCCTGACCGGTGCGCAGCTGGTCGCTCTTGGCGAGCGCACCCCGGGTGTCCTGGGTAATGACGAGTTCCGTGACCGTGTTGCAGAGCTGTCTCAGAGCATTGGTGAAAATGGTTGGGCAATGCCGATTCCAGTTGAGCTAGCAGAGGCCTTGAATTCTCCGGTCGCTGACCTGCGGAATGTCACGAACTCTCGCTTTGGCGGTATGAGCGTTGCAGCTGCATACCTGCGCGAATTCGTTGGTGAGGATGTTGAATGGGTTCACATCGACGTTGCCGGTCCGGCCTTCAACACCACCGGGGAGTATGGTTATACCCCGAAGCGGGGCACTGGCGTTCCGGTTCGGACGATGTTCTCTGTGATTGAGGATTTGGCAACGAAGTAGCCGGTCATCCGACTGCGCCCCACCCGGCTGGAATCCTGGCTGAAATGAGCTATTCCACGCACCAGTCGAAAGCGGGCGCAGCCCACGGGGCAAGCAGAGTTTTCAACCTGTAAGCTAATTTGTAATAACCGTCTTAAAACGAGATTTCTTAACTTTTCGAGGAGTGCACAAACATGGCGACCTCTATTGAGATGCCGGAGCTCGGTGAATCAGTTACCGAAGGCACCATTACCACCTGGCTGAAGAAGGTCGGCGACACCGTCGAGGTCGACGAGCCGTTGCTCGAGGTTTCCACCGACAAGGTCGACACCGAAATTCCATCTCCGGTCGCCGGTGTTCTCACCGAGATTCTCTTTGAAGAAGACGACACCGTCGATGTTGGCGAGGTCATCGCAAAGGTCGGCGAGCCGGGCGAAGAGCCGGAAGGCGCTGACGATTCCGCAGAGGAGACTGAGGAAGAGGCTCCGAAGGAAGAAGCTGAAGAGCCAAATAAGGAAGCACCGAAGGCCGCTTCCGGTCCCGCTACTGACGTTGAGATGCCGGAGCTCGGCGAATCCGTCA